>JALOSG010000088.1 GCA_025458665.1 Serpentinimonas sp. | reverse complement strand
TGTTCCACGTGAAACACAGCAATGTCCTGAGGCAAGGCTGCCAACTCATCGGCAGGATGGCGGCCTTTCATGGCCATCCACACACCACCCGAGCGGCCCTCCTCAGCCGGCTTCAGAGCCCGCCGGGACCACTGCACGAAATCGGGCAATGAGGCAAACGCGCGGGAGCACACCACGTCGTAGCCGCCGGTCAGTTGCTCCACCCGGGCATGGATGCCGTGAAGCCGGTCAGTTGCTCCACCCGGGCATGGATGCCGTGAAGGTTGGGCAGACGCAACGCAGCCGCCACCTGCTCGATGAACAAGGCCTTCTTGGCCACCGTGTCCACACACCAAACCGCCACGTCCGGGCAGGCAATGGCAATGACCACGCCGGGCAAACCACCGCCAGAGCCCACGTCGAGCAGGCGCCAGGGATCGCTGGCAGAACGCTGCCCCGGCGGCGCCAAACTGGCCAACTGCCTGCGCAGCGGCAACACCGCTGCCAGGCTGTCTAGCAAGTGATGGGTGAGCATATCGGCTGGATCACGCAACGCCGTCAGGTTGTAGACCTTGTTCCACTTGGCCAACCAGTCCACGTAGGCCAGCAACTGGCCCACCTGGGCATCAGCGAGGTGCAGCCCCAGGTCGGCGAGGCCGGCGCGCAGGCCGGCGTGCAAGGGGTGCGCAGCGAACGCAGGAGTACTGGGCGGCAACGACTCCGCCCGGGTAGGTGGTTGTGAAGACATGGCTGCCACGACAGCCCGCTCAGGCCGCCACGCCGCCTGCCTCGGCAACAGCAGTGGCAGAGGTGGCGGCATCGGCCAGCGCCCCCTTCCACTTCCCGCGTTTCAGGTGCACCAGTATCAGTGACACGGCAGCGGGTGTGACGCCCGAAATGCGCGAGGCCTGCCCCAGCGTTTCAGGACGGTGCTTGTTCAGCTTTTGGCGCACCTCGAAGCTCAGCGCGGCAATCTGCAGGTAGTCCAGATCGAGGGGCAGCTTCAGGTTTTCGTAGTGGCTGGCACGCTCCACCTCATCGCGCTGCCGGTCTATGTAACCGGAATACTTGGCGGCAATCTCCACCTGCTCCAGGGCGGCGGAATCCAACGGGGCAGCGTTCGGGGCGGAGGCATCCTGGGCAAAGCGCCCGCCTTCCAGAGACATGAGTGCTTCGTAGCTCACGTTCGGGCGGCGCAGGAGGTCGAACAGGTTGTACTCGTGCTCCATGGCCTTGCCCAGCACCCGCTCGGCCTCGGCGGCTGACACCACGCGCGGGTTCACCCAGGTGGACTTCAGGCGCTCTGTTTCACGTGAAACCGCATCCCGCTTGCGAGCAAACGCATCCCAGCGGGCATCGTCCACCAGGCCCATGCGGCGCCCTGCTTCGGTCAGGCGCATGTCGGCGTTGTCCTCGCGCAGCTGCAGGCGGAACTCCGCGCGGCTGGTGAACATGCGGTACGGTTCGGTCACGCCTTTGGTGATCAGGTCGTCCACCAGCACGCCCAGGTAGGCTTCGTCGCGGCGCGGCAACCAGGCCGCCTCGCCGCGCACCTGCAACGCCGCGTTGATGCCGGCAAACAAACCCTGGGCGGCCGCCTCTTCGTAGCCGGTGGTGCCGTTGATCTGCCCGGCAAAGAACAGGCCCGCTATCTGCTGCGTCTCGAAGCTGGCCTTCAGGGAGCGCGGGTCGAAATAGTCGTACTCGATGGCGTAGCCCGGCCGCAGGATGTGCGCCTGCTCCAAGCCGGGAATGCTGCGCACCAGCTGGTACTGGATATCGAACGGCAGGCTGGTGCTGATGCCGTTGGGGTAGATCTCGTGGGTGGTCAGGCCCTCGGGCTCCAGGAAAATCTGGTGGCTGTCCTTGTCGGCAAAGCGGTTGATCTTGTCTTCCACGCTGGGGCAGTAGCGCGGCCCCACCCCTTCGATCTTCCCGGTGAACATGGGGCTGCGGTCAAAACCGGAGCGGATGATGTCGTGCGTGCGCTCATTGGTGTGCGTGATCCAGCACGGCACCTGGCGCGGGTGCATAGCAGCATGGCCCACGAAACTGAACACGGGGACCGGCTGGTCGGCGGTGTCGGAGCCTGGCATGCCGTCGCCCGGCTGCTCATGGCACTTGGAGAAATCGATGGTCTTGCCGTCCAGCCGGGGCGGCGTACCGGTTTTCAGGCGGCCTTGCGGCAGCTTCAATTCCTTCAGCCGCGCCGACAGGCTCACCGCAGGCGGGTCGCCCGCACGGCCGGCGGCGTAATTGTCCAGGCCCACATGGATCTTGCCATCGAGGAAGGTGCCGGCCGTCAGCACCACCGCGCGGGCACGGAACTTCACGCCCACTTGCGTGACGGCACCCACCACCCGGTCGGTGGTGCCATCGGACTCCACCATCAGGTCGTCCACCGCCTGCTGGAACAAAGACAGGTTGGGCTGGTTCTCCAGCATGCGGCGGATGGCGGCCTTGTAGAGCACGCGGTCGGCCTGCGCGCGGGTGGCCCGCACGGCCGGGCCCTTGGAGCTGTTGAGGATACGGAACTGGATGCCGCCCTCGTCGGTGGCCAGCGCCATGGCGCCACCCAGCGCATCCACCTCTTTCACCAGGTGCCCCTTGCCGATGCCACCAATGGACGGGTTGCAGCTCATCTGCCCGAGGGTTTCGATGTTGTGGCTCAGCAGCAGCGTCTTGCAGCCCATGCGCGCAGCCGCCAGCGCGGCCTCGGTGCCGGCATGGCCTCCGCCAACCACAATGACGTCGAATTCCTCGGGATAAAGCATGGCAGTGCGGTTACGGTGCTGTCTCGGCTACCAGAGTCTGCAGACCTGCCAGCACCGTGCGCAGCCGCTTGACCTCGCGCGAGGTATCCAGCCGCGCCGACCACGCGGCCCAGCGGGACAGCCGGGACAGCTTGGGCAGCAAGGGGAGCACCAGAGCGCGCAGCTGCCCTACCAGGTGGGGCGCATGGGCCGCGTGGGCCGCCCGCACGTAGGCGCGCAATACGGCACTCGCGCCTTCGGGGCCATGCGCTTCCAGCAAGCGCGCCAGGGAGAGCAGCAACTGCAGCACATCGTAGGCCTGCACCAGGCCCAGGGGCAACGCCGGCACCAGCGGCTCCTCGAAGTCCAGCCGGGCAAAGTGCTGCCCGTCCCAGGTGATGTTGCGGGCCTGCGCCCCACCGTGCCAATGGCCGTGCGCGTGGAACGCAGCCAGGTCGGCACTGACTGCCTGCATCAGGGCCAGCGCGCGGGCATTCTCGGTGGGTGGCCATGCGTGGAGTTGCGCATCGACGGCTGCGCCCACATCCCCTGTGACCAGCGTGTGCCCATCGAACGAGAGCACGGGCGGCACGCGCTCGCCAGCCTCGGCCAGCGCCACCAGGCGGGCATGTTCGTAGGCGAGCAAAGCCTTGGCGTCGCGCTGGCGCACCACCCGCCACGGCACAGGTACACCGGCCCAGTGGGCAAACGCCCAGATGGCCAGCGACTTGCGCGCGCTGCGCAAGGGCCGGTCGGTGGTTTTGCGCCAGGTACGCACGGCCGCGCCGGCAGGCTCAGCCGGCGCCGCAGCAATGTCGGCGGGCGTTGTGTTCAAAAGCGCAGTAGAAGCAGTGGCCGCAGGGCAGTGGCCGCAGGACCGGAGCGAGAATTATCCCCGCTCAGGCCAGCGCTTCTGCCATGGCCGCGTCCAGCAGCGCCAGGCCTTCGGCAAACACCTCGTCTTCGATGGTGAGCGGAAACAGGAAACGAATCACGTTGCCATTCACACCGCAAGTGAGCACCAACAAACCACGCTTGAGTGCGGCCATCTGCACCCGCTTGGTGGCCTCCGCATCGGGCGCTCCCGTGGCAGGGTCGATGAATTCGCAGGCGGCCATGGCGCCCAGAGCGCGCAGGTCACCCAGGCGCGGCTGGCGGGTCTTGGCGGCCTTCAGGTGCTCCATCAGGCGGTCGCCCAGCACCTGGGCGCGCTCGCACAGGCGCTCATCCTGCATCACGTCGAGCACGGCGTGCGCCGCCGCAATGGCCAGCGGGTGGCCGGCGTAGGTGCCGCCCAGACCACCCGGCGCCGGGCCGTCCATGATGGCTGC
The DNA here is from genome assembly GCA_025458665.1 of Serpentinimonas sp. Taxonomy (GTDB): domain Bacteria; phylum Pseudomonadota; class Gammaproteobacteria; order Burkholderiales; family Burkholderiaceae_C; genus JALOSG01. Next base: position 9,092 of record JALOSG010000088.1, on the reverse strand, counting down.
GCGGCCCGACACCGCCGAGAGCGTGGTGCCGCCGGCCATGCTCTTGGCCATGGTCATGAGGTCGGGCTCCACGCCAAAGTGCTCCATGGCGAACATCTTGCCCGTACGGGCAAAGCCGGTCTGCACCTCGTCGGCAATGAGCAGGATGCCGTGCTCGTCGCACAGCTCGCGCAACCAGCGCACGGCGGCCGGCTGGATGACGTTGAAGCCGCCCTCACCCTGCACCGGCTCGAACACGATGGCCGCCACCCGCTTGGCCTCGATGTCGGCCTTGAACAGCTGGGCCATGGCGCGCTTGACCTCATCGAGCGAGGCGCAGTGGCACGGGAAAGGCACGTGGTAAATCTCGGGCGGAAAGGGACCAAAGCCGGCCTTGTAGGGCTGCACCTTGCCGGTCAGCGCCACCGAGAACAGGCTGCGGCCGTGGAAAGCACCGCCAAACGCAATGACGCCGCTGCGCCCGGTGGCCGAACGCGCAATCTTGATGGCGTTCTCGATGGCTTCGGCGCCCGTGGAAAAGAAGGCGGTTTTCACCGGACCAGAGATCGGCACGATGGCGTTGATGCGCTCGGCCAGAGACACGTATTCCGGGTAGGGCACCACCTGGTAGCAACTGTGCGTGAAGCGCTGCAGCTGCGCCGCAATGGCGGCCTGCACGCGCGGGTGCACGTGGCCGGTGTTGAGCACCGCAATACCACCCGCGAAGTCGATGAAGCGCCGCCCCTCAATGTCCCAGAACTCGGCGTTCTTGGCGTGGCTGATGAAAAAGTCGCCAAACACCCCCACCCCGCGCGGCGTGGCCGCCTGGCGGCGCTGGTGCCATTCGGCGTTGGTGCCTTTGGGCTGGGAAGCCGCGGCGGCCGCAGCGCTGGTGGCGGTGGCAGGCGTGCCGGGGGCCTGCAGGTGTTCGGCTTTCTGGGGAGCGTTCATGGTGAACTCCGTGGGTGGAAGTGGGGAACAGACGCAGCGCCGCTCACAGCGGGCTGTCTATGCGTATCCAGGTGGTCTTGGTCTCGGTGTACTTGTCGAAGGCGTGCAGCGACTTGTCGCGCCCCACCCCGCTCTGCTTGTAACCGCCAAACGGCACGGTGATGTCGTCTTCGTCGTACTGGTTCACGTGCACGGTGCCTGCCCGCAGAGCCCGCGCCACGCCGTGCGCCTTGTTGATGTCGCGCGTCCAGACGGCCGCCTGCAGGCCATACACACTGCTGTTGGCCTGGCGCACCACTTCCGCGGTATCGGTGAAGCTGAGCACCGACAGCACAGGGCCAAAAATCTCTTCGCGGGCAATGGTCATGTCGGGGCGCACGCCGTCAAAAATCGTCGGCTGCACGTAGTAACCGCCGGAGTCGGTGCGGGCCTGCTCGCCACCGGCCAGCAGCGCGGCGCCCTCCTGGCGGCCCGACGCGATGTAGCGCAACACCGTGTCCATCTGCACCTTGTCGACAATGGCGCCCATGACCGTGCTTTTGTCCAGCGGGTTGCCCGGCTGGTACTGGGGCACCAGCTTCAGCGCCTTCTCCAGGAAGGCGTCCTTGATGGAGGCTTCCACGAACAGCCGGGACGGCGCGTTGCAGCTCTCGCCCTGGTTGAAGAAGATGCTGCCCACGGCCGCCTCCACCGCCAGGTCGAGGTTGGGGCAATCGGCGAACACGATGTTGGGCGACTTGCCGCCCAGCTCGGTCCACGCGCGCTTCAAGTTGCTCTGGCCCGCCATCACGTGGATCTGCTTGCCCACGCGGGTGGAACCCGTGAACGCAATGCAGTCCACATCCATGTGCAGCGCCAGCGGGCTGCCGGCCTCGGGGCCGTAGCCGGGCACCACGTTGAACACGCCCGGCGGGATGCCGGCTTCCAGCGCCAGTTCGGCCAGCTTCAGCGCGGTGAGGGGCGACTTCTCGCTGGGCTTGAGCACCACCGAGTTGCCCACCGCCAGGGCGGGAGCAATCTTCCACGACGCCATGATCATGGGGTAGTTCCAGGGCACGATGACGCCGACCACGCCCACGGGCTCGCGGGTGATGAGCGCCAGCGCCGTGTCGGGCGTGGGCGCAATCTCGTCGTACACCTTGTCCACCGCCTCGCCGTACCAGCGGATGCAGTTGGCCGCGCTGTTCACGTCCACGGCACGCGAGTACTTGACGGGCTTGCCCATGTCCAGCGTCTCGGTCAGGGCCAAGACCTCGGCGTTGGCCTGGATCAGGTCGGCGAACTTGAGCATCACGCGCTTGCGCTGCGCGGGGCTCTTGCCGGCCCAGCGGCGGTCCTCGAAAGCGGCGCGGCCTGCCGCCACCGCCGCGTCGATATCGGCCTCACCACAGCGTGCCACCTGCGTCAGAAGGCGGCCATCCACCGGGGACAGGCAGTCGAAAGTCTGCCCGTCGCGGGCGTTGACGCGCTGGCCCCCAATGAACGCGCGGCCGTCGAAGGCCATGGCGGAGGTGTCTGGGGTGGCGGGGGAAACGGTGCTGGTAGTCATGCGTGGCGTCAGGATGGGAAAAGACCAATCAGGCAGGCTACGGCACCAGGCCGCAAGCCTGCCAATTGGTTTCATCCTAACCCCGAAACGCGGTGCCTGCTGGTGCCAATCGCTCTTCGGGCCAGCAAGCCAGTTCAGGTTTTTGCCGGAACTAGGACCGCCCCGCCGCCATGATCTCCTTCTCCCGCCTGCGGGTAGAACGCGCCACCCAGACCGCATAACTCACAATCACGATGGTGACGGTGACGATCAGGATGGTGGCGGCCGCATAGATGGTGGGGTTGATGCCCCGTCTGGCGTAGCCGAAGATGACCTGGGGCAAGGTATTCACTCCCGGACCGGAGAGAAATTCCGTGATCACCACGTCGTCGAAAGACAGGGTGAAAGCCAGCAGGAAGCCCGCCACAATGGCCTGGAACACGTTGGGCAGGGTGACCAGGAAAAACACCTGCGAGGGCTTGGCACCCAGATCCATGGCAGCTTCCTCGATGGAACGGTCCATCTCCATGAGGCGCGACTGGATGACCACCATGGCGTAAGCGGTACCCAGCAAGGTGTGCCCCAGAATGATGGTCAGCATGCCGCGCTGCGGGAAACCGAAGAAGTTCTGCGAGCCCACGAACAGCAGCAGCAGCGACAAGCCGATGATCACCTCGGGCATGACCAGCGGCGCACTCACCATGCCGGAGAACACCGAACGGCCCAGGAAGCGCTTGTAGCGCACCAGCACAAAAGCCGCGAAAGTGGCCAGCACGGCGGACAGCAGACCAGTGACCGTGGCCACTTTGAGCGACAGCCAGAAACCATCCACGATGCGGTTGTCGCGCAGCAGGGCCTCGTACCAGCGCAGCGAAAACCCCGTGAAACGGGCGTCCTGCCGGGTGCTGTTGAACGAGAACACGATCATGAACAGCAGCGGCAGGTAGAGGAAGGCGAACACGATCGCCAGCCAGAACTTGCCGAAGTGGCGCTCCAGCCAGACCTTGATGCCGCGGATGCGTCCCGGGCTGGGAGGAACCGGGGCGTGGGCGGACGCCGGGGAGGGAACGGATGAATTCATGGCTGCTCCCTCACTTTCGGGCCTTGGGTTCGGCACGCTCGCCGGTGTAGTGGTAGTACAGCGCCAGAGGCACCACGATCAGCCCGATCATGACCACCGCCAGGGCCGTGGCGCGCGGCCAGTTGTTGCCGGTGAACATTTCGTCCCAGACCACCCGGCCGATCATGGTGGTGCCCGGGCCGCCCAGCAGGGACGGAATCACGAACTCGCCCACGCAGGGAATGAACACCAGCATGAAGCCGGCAATGATGCCGGACTTGGACAGCGGCACCGTGACCAGCCAGAAGGCCCGCAGCGGTGTGGCACCCAGGTCGTAGGCGGCCTCCAGCAGGCGGAAGTCCATCTTCACGAGGTTGGCGTACAACGGCAGGATCATGAAGGGGAGGTACACATAGGTCATGCCCACCAGCATGGAAATATCGGTGTAGAGCATGCGTATCGGCGCATCCGTCAGGCCGATGAACACCATGAAGCGGTTGATGACGCCGTTGTCACTCAGCAGGCCTTTCCAGGCGTACACACGCAGCAGGAAAGAGGTCCAGAAAGGCAGCATCACCATGAGCAGCAGGGCCGGGCGGATGCTGGCGGGCGAACGCGCAATGAAATAGGCAAACGGATAGCCAATCACCAGGCACAGCACGGCGGTGGCCAGCGCATACCAGATGGACCGCAGGTAGGCGTCCACATAGATGGTGCGGAACAGCGGAGCGCCTTCCTCGGTGCGGAAGATGGAGAGGTAATTCTCGTAACGCAGGATCAGCGTCCCGGTCTCCACATCCCAGATCGGCTTGAACGGGTTGATGCTGCCCCGCATGTCCACAAAGCTGATGTAGAGCAGTATGAGGAAAGGCAGCAGGAAGAACAGGATCAGCCACGTATACGGCACGCCGATCACGAAGCGGCGGCCGGGTATCAATGATTTGGGCAGCATGGCAGGTCCTCCCGGATCAATCGCGCAGCACCACACCAGCCTTGTCGCCCCACCAGTAGAAGACGTTGTCTTCCCAGGTGATGTCCGAGAGGTCCTGGCGCGAGGTGTTGGCCTCGGTGATCTTCACGCGTGTGCCGTCGGTGGCCTGCACGATGTAGGTGTTGAAGGAGCCGAAGTAGGCAATCTCTTTCACCTGCCCGGTAAACAGGTTGGGGCCCGCGTCTTGCGGACGGGTCTTGCTGATCTCTATCTTCTCGGGGCGCACGGCAATGGCCACGTTCATGCCCAGCGCTCCGCTGACGCCATGCCCCACATGGATGGTGCCGATACCGGCGGTGACCGCGCAGTGGTCGGGCTCGTCGGTGGTGAGCTTGCCCTCGAACATGTTCACGTTGCCAATGAAGTCGGCCACGAAACGGTTCACCGGGTGTTCGTAAATCTCCTCGGGCGTACCCACCTGCAAGACGCGGCCCTGGCTCATGATGGCAATCCGGCTGGCCATGGTCATCGCCTCTTCCTGGTCGTGGGTCACCATGACGCAGGTCACACCGACTTTCTCGATGATGTTGACCAGTTCGAACTGGGTCTGTTCGCGCAGCTTTTTGTCCAGGGCGCCCAGTGGCTCGTCCAGCAGAAGGAGCTGGGGGCGCTTGACCAGGCTGCGTGCCAGGGCCACCCGCTGCTGCTGACCGCCCGAGAGCTGGTGCGGCTTGCGCTTGGCGTAGGGCGTGAGCTGTACCAGTGCCAGCATGCTGTCCACACGCTCCTTCACCTCGGCCTTGGGCAAGCCTTCGCGCTTCAGGCCGAACGCGATGTTCTCCCAGATGTCGAGGTGGGGAAAGAGCGCATAGGACTGGAACATCATGTTGACCGGGCGCTCGTAGGGAGGCAGGCCTGCCACGTCCACCCCACCCAGCAGGATGCGGCCCTCGGTGGGCTTCTCGAAGCCTGCCAGCATACGCAGCAGGGTGGACTTGCCGCAGCCGGAGCTGCCCAGCAGGGCAAAGATTTCGCCCTTGCCGATGGACAGGGAAACTTGGTTCACCGCGACAGCGTCATCGAAACGCTTCACCAGCTTTTCCGTGACCAGATAGCCGGCCGGTTCGTTCTTCTCACTCATGCCTGTTCCTCACACCAGCCCGCACACACGGGGCCAGCCTTGCATTGCCATGAAAAAAGCCGCCCGGTACCCACTGTCAGGGTGGGACCAGGGCGGCCGGGTTGGGCACGGAGGGCCACGGTAGCGACCCCCGCTGCGTTCAGCTGCCGCGCTTGAACGCGTTGTAGGTGTTGTTCAGCACCTCGCTGATGCTGGTGGAGAAGCCCCCGGTGGGAATCAGGCGGGCGGTGTCTTCCGGGCTCAGGAAGATGGTGGTGTTGCTCTTCACCTCTTCATTGATGAGCGGCAGGGCGGCCTTGTTGCCCGTGGGATAGTTCATCTCGTTGGCCATGGCAGCGCCGTTCTCCGGGCGCAGGAAGAAATCGATGAACAGGTGGGCGTTGTTCACGTGCTTGGCATCGGCGGGAATGGCCATCGTGTCGATGAACACCAGACCACCGCCGGTAGGCAGCAGGGGAACGATCTCGTCCTTGCCGCCCTTCTCTGCCACGCGATCGGCCGCGATGTTGATGTCACCGGACCAGCCGACGAATACGCAGGCGGAGCCGCTGGCGATGTCGTCGATCATGGTGCTGGAGAAGAGGCGAATGTCGGGACGGACCTTCTTGAGCATCTCGGCAGCGACGGCGAAATCGGCCGGATCTTCGCTGTAGGCGGGCTTGCCCACATAGTGCAGAGCCACGGGCAGGATCTCGGACGGGGAATCCAGGAAAGCAATCCCGCAGGACTTCAGCTTGTTCGTGTAGGTGGGGTTGAACACGAGATCCCAGGCGTTCTCGGGCATGGGCGTGCTACCCAGGGCGGCGGCCACTTTCTGCTTGTTGATGCCCACCGTGGTGAAGCCCCAGGCCCACGGCACCAGGTGCTTGTTGTCCGGGTCCACGCCCGCAATCTTGGCCATGAACTCGGGGTCGAGGTTGCCGTAGTTGCTGAGTTTGGACTTGTCGATCGGCTGGTACAGGCCACCCTGGATCTGCTTCTGGGCAAAACCGGCGGTGGGGATGACGATGTCGTAGCCAGAATTGCCGGCAATCAGCTTGGCGTGCAGGGCTTCGTTGTTCTCGAAGGTGTCGTAGTTGACACGGATACCCGTCTCAGCCTCGAACTTGGAGATCATGTCCTCGGTGATGTAGTCGGGCCAGTTGTAGATGTTCAGAACCTTCGGCTCCTCGCTCACGGCGGCCGGAGCGGCCGCCACAGGGGCCGGCGTGGCGGCTACCGGTTCTTCTTTCTTACCGCAGGCAGCCAAGAAAACTGCGGCGAGTGCCAGGGCCAATACCTGTTTTTTCATGTGCGACGCTCCTGAATGGAATGGTTTGGTCGAAGGACGGATGCCCGGAGGTATGCAAATTCCGGACCTGAACCCTTATTTTAGGCAGTGAATTCAGCAAATTCCCCGGGTACGCAGGTCATTCAGCGTCAAATCCAGCGCCTGGCGGATGAGAACCATCATCTCATCGATCTGTTCCCGGGTCATCACCAGCGGGGGAGAAATGATCATGCGGTCGCCCACCGCGCGCATGATGAGTCCGTTGCCGAAACAATGGCCGCGGCAGATCATGCCCACCGCCAGGTCGGGGTCGAAGTGGGTGCGGGTGGCCTTGTCGCGCACCAAAACGAGGCCCCCGACGAAGCCGCAGGTCTCGGCGTCGCCCACCAGCGGGTGGTCGCGCAACTCGGCGAAGCGCTCGGCCAGGTAGGGGCCAATATCGTCCTTCACGCGGCCGGGCAGGTTTTCGCGCTCCATGACCTCGATGTTGGCCAGCGCCACCGCGCAGGCCACCGGGTGGCCGCTGTAGGTATAGCCGTGGTTGAATTCGCCGCCCTGCTCGATGAGCACTTTGGCCACGCGGTCGCCCACCATGACGCCGCCCAGGGGGATGTAACCGCTGGTCACGGCCTTGGCAAAAGTCACCAGATCGGGGCGGATGCCGAATTTCTCGTAGGCAAACCAGTGGCCCAGGCGGCCAAAGGCGCAGATCACCTCGTCGGTGATGAGCAGGATGCCGTACTGGTCCACGATGCGCTGGATTTCAGGCCAGTAGGTGGCCGGCGGAATGATCACACCGCCGGCGCCCTGCACCGGCTCGGCAATGAAAGCCGCCACCTTGTCCGGGCCAATTTGCAGAATCTTTTCCTCCAGCCAGCGGGCCGCGCGCAGGCCAAAGGCCTCGGGCGTCTCGCCGGGTTCGGCGTTCTCGTAGAAGTACGGCTGCCCAATGTGGGTGATGTTGGGGATGGGCAGATCGCCCTGGGCGTGCATGCCGCTCATGCCGCCCAGCGAGGCGCCGGCCATGGTGCTGCCGTGGTAGGCGTTGGTGCGGCTGATGATGACCTTGCGCTGGGGCTGGCCCAGCAAGTCCCAGTAGCGGCGCACCATGCGCACGTTGGTGTCGTTGCTCTCCGAACCGCTGCTGGAGAAGAACACATGCTGGAAGGTGCGCCCGCCTACGGCGGGGGCCAGCTCGGCCAGCTTGGCGGCCAGGCGCACCGCCGGTTCGTTGGTGGTCTGGAAGAAGCTGTTGTAGAAGGGCAGCTTCATCATCTGCTGGTAGGCGGCCTCGGCCAGCTCCTTGCGCCCGTAGCCCGCGTTCACGCACCACAGCCCGCTCATGGCATCGAGGATTTTCTTGCCCTCGGAGTCCCACACGTAAATGCCTTCCGCGTGGGTGATCACGCGGGCACCGCGGGTGGCCAGGTCCTTGGTGTCCGTGAAGGGGTGGATGAAGTGGGCGCTGTCCAGAGCCTGCAGCTCGGCAGTGAGGGGCGAACGGCCGCCAGCGGCCGAAGCCAGGTGAGAGGGGTGGGTGGGTGCGTTCATGTGGGTCTCCTTGAATCAGACGTGCAGCAACAGATGCTCACGTTCCCAGGGCGAGATCACTTTCATGAACTCGTCGAATTCCAGCTCTTTGATCTCGGTGTAGATGGTCACGAAGTCCTTGCCCAGCACGTCGTGCAGGTCGGTCTCGCGGCGCAGCCAGTCGAGTGCCTCACCCAGGCTGCGCGGCAGCGAGTAGGCCGACAGGTAGGCGTCGCCACGCATTTCGGCCTTGGGCTTGATCTTGTTCTTCAGGCCCAGGTAGCCGCAGGCCAGCGTCATGGACAGCGCCACGTAGGGGTTGGCGTCCGCGCCAATGACGCGGTTCTCGATGCGGCGCGCCTGCGGGGACGCAATGGGCGAGCGGATACCGACCGTGCGGTTGTCGTGGCCCCACTCGATGTTGATGGGCGCGGCCGTGTTGCGCGACAGGCGCCGGTAGCTGTTCACGTACGGTGCCACCAGCGCCATGGCGGCAGGAACATAGCGCTGCAAGCCACCAATGAAATGGTAGAAAGCCTCGGAAGCGGTGCCATCGGCATTGCTGAAGATGTTGCGGCCGGTCTCGGTCTCCACAATGCTCTGGTGCACGTGCATGGCGCTGCCCGGCTCCCCGGCAATGGGCTTGGCCATGAAGGTGGCGTACATGTCGTGGCGCAAGGCGGCCTCGCGCACCGTGCGCTT
>JALOSG010000269.1 GCA_025458665.1 Serpentinimonas sp. | reverse complement strand
ATTTTCAAGAAGCTGATCGAGTTCTACCCGGAGAACCGCGCTTTCCGCACCATCCTGGCCCAGTTCTACGTCATCAACAACCAGCTGGACCAGGCCGAGGCCGAGTTCCGCGCCATGGTGCAGGCCTTCCCCACCGACGTGCAAGCCAAGTTCGACATGGTGCGCTTCCTGAACACCGTGCGTACCTCCGAGGCCGCCGCCGCACAACTGGCTCAGTACGTGGCCGCCGAACCCGCCAACCACGAACTCCGCTTCTTCCAGGCCACCCTGCTGAACGCCGAAGGCAACCGCGATGGCGCCGCCCAGGCCTACCGCGAAATCATGGCCAGCGCGGGCCAGAGCGAAGCCGGCAACCGCGCCCGGGCCGCACTGGCTGCCGACCTGCTCTCGCGCGGGGACAAGGCCGGCGGTGCTGCGCTGGTATCGGAAATCATTGCCCAGGACGCCCGCAATGAAGCCGCCCTGCTGCTGCGTGCAGGCATAGCGCTGGACGAACAGCGCCTGGAAGACGCCGTGGCCGACCTGCGCACCGTGCTGCGCGATGCGCCCAACTCCGCCCGCGCCCACACCCTGCTGGGCAAGGCCCACGAACTGCAGGGCGCCACCGATCTGGCGCTGGACCACTACGGCCGCGGCCACCAGGCCGGCCGCACCCAGGCGCCGCAGTTTGGCATGGCCTATGCCGAATACCTGCTCAAGGTGGGCCGCGACCGCCAGGTGGAAGGTGTGCTGCGCGACGTGCTCACCAACCACCCCGGCCATGTGCCCGCCATGCGCCTGCTGGCGCAGGCCTACATCAATGTGAACGACCTGGCCAGCGCGCAGGCCGTGGCCGACCAGGTGGCCCAGATGGAAGGCCAGGGCGTGAGCGCCAACCAGATCCAGGGTGCCGTGTTTGCGGCCCGCCAGAACTACGACAGCGCGCTGGGTTCCCTGCGCCGCGCCTACGACATTGCCCCCAGTGACGTGCAACCCATGGTGGCGCTGGTGCGTGGCTACATGGCCGCCGGCAAGCAGCGCGAAGCCCTGGGCTTCCTGCAGTCGGTGGTGAATGCATCGCCCAACAACCTGGAGGCGCGCCTGCTGAAGGCCCAGCTGCACCAGCAAACCAACGACCGTGCCGCCGCGCAGGCCGCCTACGAAGGCGTGCTGGCCATCAACCCGCGCATGGTGCCGGCCTACATGGGCCTGGTGGGCCTGGCCGCTGCCCAGGGCGACATGGCCGGTGCCGACGCCTGGCTGGCCAAAGGCCTGCAGGCCACCGACAACGACTACACCCTGCGCCTGGCGCGTGCCAGCGTGCTGGAAAACCTGCAGAAGTACGACGACGCCATCGAGGTGTACGAAAGCCTGCTGAAAGACCGCCCGGGCGCCGAAGTGGTCATCAACAACCTGGCCAGCCTGCTGTCCGACCACCGCACCGACGCCGCCAGCCACCAGCGCGCCTTCGAGCTGGCACAGCGTTTCCGCACCTCCCGCGTGCCCCAGTTCCGCGACACGCTGGGCTGGGCCGCCTTCCGCGTAGGCCGCACCGAGGACGCCATCATCCTGCTCAAGAGCGCCATGGACGAACTGCCCAACCTGCCCGTGGTGCACTACCACTACGGCAAGGCGCAGCTGGGCGCCGACAACAAGGCCCTGGCCCGCGAAGCCCTGCAGCGTGCGGTCACCTTGGGCGAGACCCAGCCTTTTCCGCAGCTGGAAGACGCCCGCGCTGCACTGGCCAGCCTCTGAGCGGGGCGCCCCACACCTGCCATGTACGAAGCCTTTTATGGCCTGAAAGAGAAACCTTTCAGCATCCAGCCCGACCCCGATTTCCTCTTCATGGGGCACCGGCACACGCTGGCCTACACCATGCTGGAATACGGGGTGCGCAACCACGCCGGGTTTTCCGTCATCTGCGGTGAAATTGGCTGCGGCAAGACCACCCTCATACGCCGCCTGCTCAACAGCCTGGGCGACGCGGTGACCGTGGGGCTGGTGTCCAACACCCACCGCGACATTGCCGACCTGCTGGAGTGGATCATGCTGGCCTTTGGCCAGCCCTATGACAGCGCCAGTTCCGTGGCCCGCTACGACGCCTTCCAGCGTTTCCTGATTGCCGAGTACGCCGCAGGCCGGCGCACCATACTCATTGTGGACGAGGCGCAGAACCTCAACGCTTCGGCGCTGGAGTCCTTGCGCATGCTCTCCAACATCAACGCCGACAAGCACCAGCTGCTGCAGGTGATTCTGGTGGGCCAGCCGCAACTGCGCGATCTGCTCCAGCTCCCCGAGCTGCACCAGTTTGCCCAGCGCGTGGCGGTGGATTTCTTCATTCCCCCGCTCACGCCCGCCGAGGTGCAGCGCTACGTGCAGCACCGCCTGCACGTGGCTGGCCGCGACACCCCCCTCTTCGAGCCCGACGCCGTGGCCCGCATTGCCGAGGCCGCGCGCGGCATTCCGCGCTCCATCAACGTGCTGTGTGACACCGCCCTGGTGTACGGCTTTGCCTCCGAGGCGGGCTCCATAGGGCTAAGCCTGGTGGAAGAAGTGCTGGCCGACCGCAGCCAGTACGGGGCCTTGGGCGCCCCCAACCCGCTCTGACGGCCCTCTGGCCCCCGCCGCTGGGGCGCCAAACGGGCTATTGGCCGCCGCGCGCGGCTCTGCTCCAATCGATTCATCAAGGATGATTGCCTGGGAAGCCCGGGCGGAGGAGCAGAACATGAAGATTTCTTTCAAACACAGCATGGCCGCTGGCGCCACCGCCCTGGCACTGGTGTGGGGCGCGCAGGCGCAGGC
>JALOSG010000268.1 GCA_025458665.1 Serpentinimonas sp. | reverse complement strand
AGGGGCTGGCCCGCCAGCGGGTGACCCTTGCGCATCACCACCACGTACTCACCGCGGTACAGGCGCTGCGAGAGGAAGTGCGGCACGTGCTCCTGCAGGTGCGAAGCGCTGAGTTCGGCCAGTACGCCGGGAAAGTGACCGATGGCGACATCGGCCTCGCCGCGCTCCAGCAGGGGGCGTGGGTCGCGGGTGGTGAGCGGCAGCACACGCAGCGTGACACCCGGCGCTTCGCGCTCCACCAGATCGATCAGGCCTGGAATCAGCTTGGCGGCGGTCGCGTCGGCCATGGCCATGACGAAGTGGTTGGCCGCGGTGGCCGGATCGAAGCTGCCCGGCGCCAGCGACTCGCGCAGCTGGCGCAGGGCATCGCGCACGGCCGGCCAGAGTTTGAGCGCCGTGGGGGTGGGTTCTATACCGTACCCGCTGCGGCGCACCAGATCGTCACCCAGCTGCTCACGCAGGCGGCGCAGGGCGTTGCTGACAGCGGGCTGCGTCATGGCCAGGTTGTGCGCAGCCCGGGTCAGGTTGCGCTCGGCCATGACCTCGTCGAACACCCGCAGCAGGTTCAGATCGAGGGTGCGGAAGTTGGGCTCATTCATCACCCTGGTGAATATAGGGCATCACAAAAATAAATTGGCAGACTTTGCGGGTTTACCCTAACATTCGCTCCACATTGTTGCATCGCAGCATCTGGAGTTGACCATGAACACCCTCACGCAAACTTCTTCCCCCGTCAGCCTGGCCACCAGCCAGAAAGCGGGCTCCGTCAAAGCAGGCGCAGGCCTGACCACTCAAGCCACCGCAGCCCAGAGCACCGCAACGCGCGGCAGTCACTGGGGCCGCATGCTGGCAGCCACGCTGCTGGCCGCCGCCGTGGCCGCGCTGGCCGTGCTGGCCGACCGGCTCGTGTCCACCTGGTCGGATGGCGACCTGCTGGCCACCTGGCTGGCCCTGTGGGGCGTGGTGTTTGCCGGCAGTCTGCTGCTGGCCGGCACCGCGCGCCGTGTGGCCCAACGCGTGATGGCTGGGCTGGACGCCTGGGCCCAGCAACGCGCCGCCGAGCGCGCCGAAGCCCGCTTCCAGCGCCTGGCCCGCACCGACACGCAGCGCCTGGCCGACGTGCAGGCCAACCACGACGCGCTGGCCCCCATGGGTGCGCCGGGCATGGACCTGCCGTCCTGGATCACGCTGGGCAAGCGCCCGTCGCTGGCTACTTATGTAGGCTGGGCGCAGGGCCGCAAGTACGACGTGTACTACATCTGAACCGGTACGCACACAAAAAAGCCCCGCAGCCTGTACGCTGCGGGGCTTTTTTTGTGGGGCTGGCCGTGTGCGGCTTCAGGCAGCCAGGCGCTCTTCCAGCTGCGCCTTGGTTTGCACCAGGGCCTGCGGCAGGCGGTGCTCCAGCATCTTGAACAGCTCGGCGTGCAGTTCCAGCTCTTTGGCCCAGTCCGCGCTGTCCATGTGGGTGATGGCGTCGAACTGGCTGGCGCTGAAGTTCAGGCCGCTCCACTCGATCTCGCCGTAGCTGGGGCTGATGCCAAAGGCATGCTCGCGGCCTTCGGCGTTGCCTTCCAGGCGGTCGATCATCCACTTCAGCACGCGCATGTTGTCGCCGTAGCCCGGCCAGATGAACTTGCCATCGGCGCCCTTCCTGAACCAGTTCACGCAGTAAATGCGCGGCGCGGCCACACCGGTGGCGGCACTGGTTTTCTCCAGGTGCGCGCCCAGGTTGAGCCAGTGCTGGAAGTAGTCGCTCATGTTGTAGCCGGCAAAGGGCAGCATGGCGAACGGGTCGCGGCGCACCACGCCCTGCGCGCCAAAGGCGGCGGCGGTGGTCTCCGAGCCCATGGTGGCAGCCATGTAGACGCCTTCGGTCCAGTTGCGGGCCTCGGTCACCAGCGGCACGGTGTTGGAACGGCGGCCGCCGAAGATGAATGCATCGATGGGCACACCGGCCGGGTCGTCCCAGGCGCTGTCCAGGGCCGGGTTGTTGGTGGCGGCCACGGTGAAGCGGGCGTTGGGGTGCGCGGCCTTGGCGCCGGTTTCCTTGGCAATCGCCGGGGTCCAGTCCTTGCCTTGCCAGTCGATGGCGTGGGCGGGCGGCACATCGGTCATGCCTTCCCACCACACATCGCCGTCGTCGGTCAGGGCTACGTTCGTGAAGATCACGTCGCGGTCCAGGCTGTGCATGCAGTTGGGGTTGGTCAGGGTGTTGGTGCCCGGGGCCACGCCAAAGTAGCCGGCTTCGGGGTTGATGGCGTACAGGCGGCCATCGGCGTTGGGCTTGATCCACGCAATGTCGTCACCGATGGTGGTGACTTTCCAACCGTTCAAGCTTTGCGGCGGAATCAGCATGGCGAAGTTGGTCTTGCCACAGGCGCTGGGGAAGGCGGCGGCCACGTGGTACTTCTTGCCCTGCGGGGAAGTAACACCCAGTATGAGCATGTGCTCGGCCAGCCAGCCGGCGCCGCCGGTGGCCTGGGCTTCCTGGCGGCCCATGGTGGAGGCGATGCGCAGGGCCAGGCACTTCTTGCCCAGCAGGGCGTTGCCGCCGTAGCCCGAGCCGTAGGACCAGATCTCGCGGGTCTCGGGGTAGTGCACGATGTACTTGGTCTTGGCGTTGCAGGGCCACGGCACATCGGCCTGGCCTTCGGCCAGCGGCTTGGCGTTGCAGGGCCACGGCACATCGGCCTGGCCCTCGGCCAGCGGTGCGCCCACGGTGTGCACGCAGGGCACGAATTCACCGTCCACGCCCAGCACGTCGTACACGGCCTTGCCCATGCGGGTCATGGTGCGCATGTTGGTGACCACGTAGGGGCTGTCGGACAGTTCCACACCAATCTGCGCAATGTGCGAGCCCAGCGGGCCCATGCTGAAGGGAATGACGTACATGGTGCGGCCCTTCATGCTGCCGGCAAACAGCGGCTGCAGGGTGGCGCGCATCTCGGCCGGGTCCATCCAGTTGTTGGTGGGGCCAGCGTCTTCTTTCTTCTGGGAGCAGATGAAGGTGCGGTCTTCCACACGCGCCACATCGGAAGGGTCCGACCAGGCCAGGTAGGAATTGGGGCGCTTGGCGGGGTTCAGGCGCTTGAGGGTGCCGGCGTCCACCATCAGCTGGCACAGGCGGTCGTACTCTTCCTCGCTGCCATCGCACCACTCGATGCGTGCGGGCTGGCACAGCGCGGCCATGTCGGCCACCCAGGCAATGAGGCGGGCGTTCCTGACGTGGGCCGGCGCATTGACGGT
>JALOSG010000087.1 GCA_025458665.1 Serpentinimonas sp. | reverse complement strand
AATCTGGCGCGGAAGCGGCAGAGGCCGTGGCGGCTTCTGCAAGACCATCCGCAACCCCCAAGTCCGCCTTGTTCCACACATCCAGCACCGGCGCCGGGCGCTGCTGGGCAGCCTGAAGCGCCGCCAGCCGCGCCGCAATCAAGGCATCGGCTGCGGCGTATTCCGCGGCCGTGGCGGGGTCTTGCGCACGGCCCAGGTCGTGCAGGAACAGTACCGCATCGGCCTGCTCGATGTGCGCCCAGGCGCGCTCTATGCCTATCTGTTCCACCGCGTCGGTGCTGTCGCCGCGCAGGCCGGCGGTGTCCATCACGTGCAGTGGCACGCCTTCAATCTGTATGGTCTGCTGCACCACGTCGCGGGTGGTGCCGGCTATGGGCGTCACGATGGCCAGCTCCGCGCCCGCCAGCGCATTGAGCAACGAACTCTTGCCCGCGTTGGGCTGCCCGGCAATCACCACGCGTATGCCTTCGCGCAGCAGCGCACCCTGGCGCGTGCGTTGCAGCACCGCGCGCACCTGGGCCTGCAACGCAGTCAGCTGGCCCTGCGCGTCGGACTTCTGTAGAAAATCAATTTCCTCCTCCGGGAAATCGAGTGTGGCCTCCACCAGCATGCGCAGGCGTATGAGGGCCTGCAGCAAGGTCTCTATCTCGCGGGAAAACGCGCCCGACAAAGACCGCGAGGCGCTGCGCGCCGCTGCTTCGGTACTGGCATCGATCAGGTCGGCCACCGCCTCGGCCTGGGCCAGGTCCATCTTGTCGTTCAGGAAGGCGCGTTCGGTGAATTCCCCAGGGCGCGCCAGCCGCAGGCCAGGCAGCCGCGGGCCGCCAGAGCCCGGTACCGGCTCGGCCGCTGCAGCCAGGCAGCGCGCCAGCAGCAACTGCAGCACCACGGGCCCGCCGTGGGCCTGCAGTTCCAGCACGTCTTCGCCGGTGTAGGAGTGGGGCGCGGGGAAGTGCAGCGCCAACCCGTGGTCTATGGCGCTGCCATCGGCATCCAGGAAAGGCAGGTAGGTGGCTTCGCGCGGCCGCAGGGGCTTGCCACACAGCGCCTGCACCAGTGCGCCCAGCCCGCGGCCCGATACACGCACCATGCCCACCGCGCCGCGCCCGGGGGCGGTGGCTATGGCCACGATGGGGTCCTGGTGGCGTGCCAGCATGACCCGTGTCCCGTGCTCAGCCCTGGGCCAGCCGCCAGCCAGCCCGGCTCACTTGAATTTGGGCATGTTGAACTTCAGCGGCACGCCCATCTGGTGGTTGATGTAGGCCTGCTGGGCAATGGTCAGTACGTTGTTCGTGATCCAGTACAGCACCAGGCCAGACGGGAAGAAGAAGAACATGACCGAGAACACCACCGGCAGCATCCACATGAGTTTGGCCTGCAGCGGATCGGGCGGCAGCGGGTTCAGCGCCGTCTGGAAAATGGTCGTGATGGCCATGATCAGCGGCAGGATGTAGAAGGGGTCGGGCGTGGAGAGGTCGGTGATCCAGCCGATCCAGGGCGCGTTACGCATTTCCACGCTGGCCAGCAGCACCCAGTACAGCGCAATGAACACCGGAATCTGAATAAGGATGGGGAAGCAGCCGCCCAGAGGATTCACCTTCTCCTCGCGGTAAATCTTCATCATCTCCTGCTGCATCTGCTGCGGGTTGCTCTTCAGGCGCTCGCGCATTTCCATGATGCGCGGGTTGATGGCCTTCATCTTGGCCATGCTGCGGTAGGCGCTGGCGTTGAGCCAGTAGAACGCAGCCTTGATGAGTACCACCAGCAATACGATGGCCCAGCCCCAGTTGCCCACGAAGTCGTGGATCTTCTCCAGCAGCCAGTACAGCGGCTTGGCCAGTATGGTGAGCCAGCCATAGTCTTTCACCAGGTCAAGTCCGGGGGCCAGCGCCTCCAGCACCTTCTCTTCCTGCGGGCCCAGGAACAGCAGCGACTGCAGCGTGCGCGTCTCGCCCGGGGCCACCGTGCCCAGCGGCGTGATCATGCCGGCCGCGTACACATTGCCCACGCGGCGCACGAAGTTCTCCCGTTCCAAGCCCTGCGCCAGAATCCAGGCGCTGGCAAAGTAGTGCTGCACCATGGACACGTAACCGTTGTTGGCGGTGCGCTGGAAAGACGCCTTGTTCTTGTCGATGTCATCGAAGCTGACCTTCTCGAACTTCGACTCCTCGCTGTAAATGGCCGGGCCGGTGAAGGTGGAGTAGAACGGCGTCTCGCTCTCGGCCAGCCCGCCGTCGCGCACCAGCTGCAGGTAGGCCTGCGGCACCACTGGGGCACTGCCCTGGTTGATGACTTCGTGCTGTACGCCAATGTCGTAGCGGCTGCGCGATACGGTGTAGGTTTTGGCCAGCACCACGCCGTCCACGGGGTCGGACTCGAAGCGCAGGCTCACGCTGTCCTGCCCGTCGGGCAGAGTCGCGGGGCCCGACACCAGCCTCATGGGCGTCTTGTGGTTGGGGAAGTTGCCGCCGATCAGGCCTGTCTGGGCCACATAGGTGCGCTCACCGCCCTGGGTAAACAGGGTCAGCGGGGCGTCGCTGGTCTTGCGGGCGGTACCCGTCATGGCCAGGTGGTTGAGCACATCCGCGCCAATCAGGGAGCCGCCTTCGCTGTCGAACGTCAGGCGCAGCACGTCGGTGGTGAGCACATGCTGCTGGCGCGGAATGGCCGGTGTGGCGGCTTCGCTGGCAGTGCCGGTGCCCTCGGTGCCGCTGGCACCGGGCACCGCCGATACATCGGCCGGTGCAGCGCTGGCGCCCACCGCCGTGCTGGCCGCTGGCAGCGTGGATGTCGGGGCCCCGTCGGTGCCAGTGCTGCTTTCGGCCTGGCGCGCCGCCGTGCTGGACGAAGGGAAGAAGGTGGCCGGATTGCCGTTGTAAATCTGCCACTGGTCCCAGATCAGGACCATGGAGAAACCAAATATCACCCAAAGGATGGATCGACGGATGTCACTCATGACAGGTTCTTTTCTTTGGAGGCGGCAACGAGGGAGGAGAACAGACCGGGCAGCCGTGGGCGGGGAATCTGGTCCGGCACGGGGTCACAGCCACCGTCGCACCAGGGGTGGCAGCGCACCAGGCGCCGCAGAGTCAGGTAGCTGCCGCCGGCAGCGCCGTGGCGCTCCAGGGCGCCCAGCGCGTACAGGGAGCAGGTAGGCTCGAAGCGGCAACCCGATCCCACCAGAGGGCTGAGCAGCAAGCGGTAGGCACGCACCAGGCCCACCAGAAATTGGCGCGGCCAGTCAGTCATGGCGCAGGGCGTCCGTGGGCTGCATGCGTGCAGCCAGCCGATCAAAAAGCTGCAGCAGCTCCGCGCGGGCAGCCTGCTTCAGCGCCTCGCTGGAGGCGCTGTGGAAGCTATCCCGGGAAAAACCGCTGCGCAATCGGACCACCATGGCTGCTCGGGGCAAGGAATCGGAGAGGGATTGCGACACCGCGTAAATCTGGCGCCGCAGGGCGTTGCGGGTCACGGCCCGCTTGGCCCAACGCTTGGGCAGCAGAACCCCGAGCCAAGTTCCCTCTACCGGAAAAAGCGCCAGGTGATTTTCCCGGGCGCTCAGGTGCAGGGCGAAATGCGGGGTGCTTGCTACCGGACGGCCTGCCAGCACCGCGTTGAACTGGGCGCGTTCCCGGATGCGCTGCAACGGGCTTAGACGGCCAGACGCTTGCGGCCCTTGGCGCGGCGTGCGTTGATCACGGCGCGGCCACCTTTGGTCTTCATGCGGACCAGGAAACCGTGGGTGCGGGCGCGGCGAACTTTGGAGGGTTGGTAGGTGCGTTTCATGATGGATCCGAGGAAAACCGAGGTAATGTGTACGGCCGGGCCATGAAAACGGCACAAGCCAGCCTGCCCTGTGGTTGCAGGGAAACCCTAGATTATCGCAAAAAAACCTGCCGACGCCAAATTGACCGCGGGCCTGGCCGGTGTTCAGGCCGCCAGCGCCGGGAACAGCTTGGTCAGGCCGTCGGCCATCACCTCCACGGCCAGCGCGGCCAGAATCAACCCCATGAGGCGCGTCATGACATTGATGCCGGTCTTGCCCAGCACGCGCGCAATCGGTTCGGCCAGGGTGAAGCACAGCGCGGTGGCGCACGCAATGACCACGCCATACAGAATCAGCGCGGCGTGTTGCCAGAACGTTTTGGCCAGATCGGCGTAAATCACCACGGTGGACATGGTGGCCGGCCCCGTGAGCAGAGGAATGGTGAGCGGCACCACGGCGATGGAGGCGCGGGAAGCGCCCCCATCGACCTCTTCCACGGTGGCTTTGGCCTCTGCCGGCTGGGCGTTCAGCATGGCCAGCGCCGAAGTGAGCAGCAGCATGCCCCCGCCCACCTGGAAGCTGGCCAGCGAGATGCCGAAGAAGCCCAGAATCTGCAGGCCCAGCAGCGCGCACAGCGCAATCACGGCGAAAGAACTGAACGACGCCATGAGCACAGTGCGCCGCTTCTGCTGCACCGAAAAGCCCTGCGTGTAGTGAATGAAAAACGGCACGATGGCCAGCGGGTTCACCAGCGCCAGCAGCGTCACCAGGGGTTTGAGGTCCATCAGCGGCCTCCGCCGGTGTCCAGCAGCGTGCCGGTGGTGTAGCTGGCCTCATCGCTCAGCAACCACAGAACGGCGTAGGCCACTTCCTGCGCGGTGCCAGGCCGTTGCATGGGCAGGGTGGGCGCCAGTCGCTGGGCACGGTCGGGCTGGCCGCCGCTGGCGTGGATGTCGGTGTCGATGACGCCCGGGCGCACGGCGTTCACCCGGATCCCGTCGGTCACCACCTCGTGGGCCAGGCCCAGCGTGAAGGTGTCCACCGCGGCTTTGCTGGCGGCGTAGTCCACGTACTGGCCGGCCGAACCCAGCCGCGCCGCAATGCTCGATACATTCACGATGGCGCCGCCCACACCGCCAAAGCGCCGGCTCATGCGCCGCACCGCCTCGCGCGCGCACAGCATGGTGCCCAGCACATTCAGCGAGAACAGGCGCTGCCAGCGTTCCATGCTCATCGCTTCCACGCGCTGGGCCACGTCCACCACGCCGGCGTTGTTCACCAGCGCATCCAGCGGGCCCCATTTCGCATCGATCTGGCCAAACATGCGCAGCACCTCGGCCTCTTTGGCCACATCGGCCTGCACGGCCATGGCCTGCCCGCCGCCCTGGCGGATCTGGCGCACCACCTCATCGGCGGCCAGAGAGTTGCTGTGGTAGTTCACCGCCACGCGGTAGCCGCGCTGGGCGGCCAGCAAGGCGGTGGCCGCGCCTATGCCGCGCGACCCGCCGGTGACCAGCAATGTCCGGGGGTGGCCCGGCGAGGTATCAGGGGTGGCTGGCGTGTTGTCGGGCATGGGGTGGGGTCTCCAGAATATCCAGGCAGGGCAGGCGGGCAGGGCAGATTGGGCTACTCTAACGGCCCATTCACACCACAACGAAGGAGCCAACCCGTGACTACCCCCGCCACTGGCACTATTGTCCACCTCACCGCCGCCGACGGTTTCACCTTCCCCGCCTACGTGGCCCAGCCCCTGGGCAAACCGCGCGGTGCCGTGGTGGTGATCCAGGAGATTTTTGGCGTGAACTCCCACATCCGTGCCGTGGCCGATGGCTATGCCGCCGCCGGCTACGTGGCGGTGGCGCCCGCCATTTACCACCGCGTCAAGCCGGGCGACGGCCTGGGTGTGGAGCTGGGCTACACGGATGCCGATATCCAGTCGGGCTTTGGCCTGAAAACCGCTTCCGAAGCCCTGCAGGGCGCCGGGTCCATGGAGGACATCCAGGCGGCCGTGAACCATGCCGCGCAGCTGAGCGGCGGCAAGGTGGGCGTGGTGGGTTACTGCTGGGGCGGCCTGCTCACCTGGCGCAGCGCCTGCCTGGTGAAGGGTGTGGCGGCTGCGGCGCCTTACTACGGCGGCGGCGTGACCACCCCCGAAGAAACCGCCCGCCAGCCGCAGTGCCCGGTGCTGGCCCACTTTGCCGACGAGGACAGCTACATCCCCATGGACACGGTGGAGACCTTCCGCCAGGCCCACCCCGAGGTGGAGTTGCACGTGTACCGCGCGCACCACGGTTTCAACTGCGACCAGCGCGGCTCTTACGACGCCACAGCCGCCGCAGCGGCCCGCGAGCGCACGCTGGGCTTCTTTGCCAAGCACATAGGCTGAACGCCCATTCGGGGGCGCTGGCTCAGGCGGCGTCCTGGTCCCAGGCCAGCCCCAGCGCGGGGCCCTGCTCCTCCACCCAGTGCAGCAACTCGGTGGGGTGGAGTGAGCGGGCAAACAGCCAGCCCTGGAAACTGTCGCAGCGGTGGCGCAGCAGGAAGTCGCGCTGTGCCGTCGTTTCCACGCCCTCGGCCACCACGGCCAAGCCCAGTGCACGCGCCATGGACAGCGTCGCCCGAACGATAGCTTCGTCTTCCGGGTTGCCAGGCACATCGGCCAGGAAAGAGCGGTCTATCTTCAGCTTCCCGAGCGGCAGGCGGCGCAGGTAACCCATGCTGGAGTAGCCGGTACCAAAATCGTCCAGCGCCAGTGTCACGCCCATGTTGCGCAGTTCCCCCAGCCGCTCGTTGAGGTCAGGCAGAGGCTGCATCAGCAGGCTTTCGGTGATCTCCAGCTCCAGCAAGTCGGCCCGCGTACCCACCCGTTCCACGGCCTGCTGCAGGGACTGCACAAAGCGCGGGCGGTTGAATTCCAGCGCCGAGATGTTCACCGCCAGTTTCAGCCCCCGCATGGCGCGGTGCGCCGGGCTGGTTTGCCACTCATGCAGCTGACGGCAGGCTTCACTCAGCACCCACTGGCCAAGCGGCTCGATCAGGCCAGAGTCTTCGGCCACGGGAATGAAAGAGTCGGGCGGTACCGCGCCCAGCTCGCCGTCGTTCCAGCGCAACAGCGCCTCCACCCCCAGCACCCTGCCCGTGGCCGCCTCGATCTGCGGTTGGTATTCCAGCCGCAGTCCTGTCTCTTCGGCACGGCGGGCAACGGGCCTGTTGTCCTGGTGCGACTGTTCGGCAGCGCTTTGCAGCGCTCGCCGCAGGCCAGCCTCGATCAGCAGGCGCTGTGACAGGTGCTCGGTCATCTCCGGGGAGAAGAAGCGCCAGCCGTTGCGCCCCGCGTCTTTGGCGGCATACATGGCGGTGTCGGCGTGGCGCAGCAGCGCCTCCACCGACTCGCCGTCGCCAGGAAAGTAAGCCAGCCCCAGACTGGCCGATACCGTGACTTCGTGCGGCTCCAGCGCAATCGGCAAGGACAGGGAGTGCACGATCTTCTGCGCCGCCGCCACCGCACCGTCGCGGTCGCGAAGGCGGGGGAGCAGCACCACGAACTCGTCGCCGCCCAGGCGGGCCAGCACGTCGCGCGCGCGCAGGCAGTCGCGCAGGCGCTGGGCCACCACGCGCAGCAACTGGTCGCCCTGGTCGTGCCCCAGGCTGTCGTTGATGTGCTTGAAGCGGTCGAGGTCCAGGAACATCACGGCCAGTGCACCGCCGTCCCGCCGCGCGGCGTCCAGCGCCGCATCGGCCTGTTGCATCCAGTGGGCCCGGTTGGACAGGCCGGTGAGCGGGTCGAAATGGGCCAGTTGCGCGAGTATGGCGTTGCTGCGCGCCAGCTCCTGGGTGCGCTGGTCCACCAGTACCTGGGTGCGCCGCGCCTGCCCGCTGATCACCATGAGGAAGGCGCCCAGCATGGCCACGGCAAGGAATCCGATGCCCATGCTCCCCCAGGCGGTCCAGTTGCGCGCCTGCGCCAGGTGGCCAGGCCCCGCGGTGATACGCAATACCCAGGACTGCTCGCCAAACCGCAGGGGCCGCTCGCCGGCCCAGGCCAGCACCTCTCCCCGCCCCCCGTGGCCCGCCTGGCTGGCGCAATCGGCGGGACCATGCAGACGTTGTGGCGTGCCAGAACTCAGGTCGATCAGGCACAAGGTCCAGTAGGTGGTGTCGATGTCGCCCAGCACGGCCGTGAGCACATCGTCCATCCGGAAGACGGCAGACACCACGCCCAGCAGCCGCGTGCCTTCCATGCTGGTGCTGCCGTCCACGCCTGGTTGCCGTGCGTAGACGCCCTGGTACATCACCACACCGCGCTGTTCCCCAGATTCCTGTACCAGCCGCAAACCCTCGGTCACCTCGGGGCGCCCCGAAAGGCGTGTCGCCTGCACGGCGGCCCGGGTGGCGGGCAGCACCGACACATCCAGCCCCACCACGCTCAGGTTGGTTTCCAGTGGCTCCACCAGCGTGATGGGCAGATAGTCCGGCGCAGGCTGGGCGGGGAAGGTCTCTCCGTCCGGCGTGCGGCCCAGGATGGCGAAATCTGCACGCCCCGCCTGCCGTTGCATCGCCTCGAAGCTGGCCCGTTCGGCATGGCTTACCAGCGGGCTCCAGCCGTAGTTCTGCGTGCCACCGTAACGGTTCAGCCATGGCTGGGTCGCTTCGCGGAACTCGCCCGCGCTCAGGGCCGGGGCCAATTCCAGGAGCTTGGCAATTGCCACCACGCTGTCGGTCTGCGCGTCCAGGCGGCGCTGCACATCCCGCGTCATGGCGTGCGCCTGCTCGTCCAGCTCGTTGTGCAGCGCCCGCGTTTCACCCATGCGCAACTGGTAGTAGCTCATGCCAGCCAGCAGCAGCGCAATGGTCATGGGCAAGGCGACGGTGCGCAGGCGCGGCCGCCACACGTCGGCGGGCTCGCCCAGCAAGGCCAGCAGGATGGGCGCCATGAGGATGACACCCAGGGAGTCGCCCAGCCACCACGTCCACCAGCTGAACAGGGCCTCGGTGGCAGGAATCACGCCGTTCCAGACCAGCACCGGCACCGAAATGCTGGCATTGACCAGGCAGCCCAGCGGAATGACCGCGAACATGAAAACCAGCACCCGCCGGGGCGTGTCCATGGCGCTGGGGTAGCCCACAAACCGCCACACCACCCAGGCCGTGACCCAGGCTTGCAGCGCAGCGCCCATGGGCGATATGGCCATGGCCCAGGTCCAGTCGAAGTCGCCGGCCCGCTGCAGCGCAAGAATCTGGATCAGCAGGGAGCCCGCGAAGACCCCGGGCAGCAGCGATGTGCCCCAGATCAGCACGGCGGCCAACGCCACGCCCGCTGGCAGAAAAACCAGCGAGATGTAGTCTGGGGGAATGGAAATCTGCAGCGACAGCCAGCCCGTGGAAGCGTACGCCAGCGCCGTAGCCAGATTGAGAAATAGGCGGGTGCTCAAGGTGGATGCGGTGTCACAGGGCCGAGGTAGGTGTATTCCGACTGACTTTATCAGTTCATCGCGCTGCTCAACGGGTTTTCAGGTGGCCCAGCGGCAGAGCTCCGGCGGCTTTCACCTCGCCCAACGAAAAGCTGGTGTGCAGGTCTTTCACGTTGGGCAGGTTGATGAGGCGCTGCAGCGCAAACAGCGAAAAGCTGTCCAGGTCGGGCGCCACCACCTCGATCTCGAAGGTGCCGGCCCCGCTGATGTAGTGGCAAGACACCACCTCGGGCAGGCGCAGCAGGGCCTCTTCGAGCTCGCGGGTGGCGTCGCCGGTGTTGCGTTCGGCGTCTATGCGCACAAACGCCATCACGCCCAGGCCCACCTTGCGCCGGTTCAGCACCGCCCGGTAGCCCATGATGAAGCCCGCCTCCTCCAGCGCCCGTACCCGGCGCCAGCATGGCGCGCTCGACAGGCCCACGCGCTGGGCAAGTTCCGTATTGGTCAGGCGGCCATCGCGCTGGAGTTGTTCCAGAATGGCCAGATCGAACTTATCAAGTGTTTCCATAAACGGGACTTTCTAGAAAGAATCTTTTTATAACACCCCAATAAGGGGAATGAAAAGCAAAGACATATCCGGACCCCCCGCATACACTGTGCGCACCCTTTTTTCCGGAGTCCCATGCCATGAATGCCGCGTTGCCCGAGCACATCCGCCGAGCCCTGGAAACCGTGTCCCTGGAGGACAAGTACTCGCTGGAACGGGGTCGCGCCTTCATGAGTGGCGTGCAGGCGCTGGTGCGTCTTCCTATGCTGCAGCGCCAGCGCGACGCCCTGGCCGGCCTCAACACCGCTGGCTTCATCAGCGGCTACCGGGGCAGCCCGCTGGGCGGCTACGACCAGGCGCTGTGGGCGGCCAAGAAGCACCTCAAGGAGCACCACATCGTGTTCCAGCCGGGTGTGAACGAGGAACTCGGGGCCACGGCGGTGTGGGGCACCCAGCAGCTGGACCTCTACCCCGAGCAGAAACAGTACGACGGCGTGTTCGGCATCTGGTACGGCAAGGGCCCGGGCGTGGACCGCACCAGCGACGTGTTCAAGCACGCCAACATGGCCGGCACCAGCAAGCACGGCGGCGTGATTGCCATTGCCGGCGACGACCATGTGAGCAAGAGCAGCACCGCGGCCCACCAGAGCGACCACATCTTCAAGGCCTGCGGCCTGCCAGTGTTTTTCCCGTCCGACGTGCAGGGCATCCTCGACATGGGCCTGCACGCCTTCGCCATGAGCCGCTTCTCGGGCGTGTGGAGCGGCATGAAGACCATCCAGGAGGTGGTCGAG
>JALOSG010000086.1 GCA_025458665.1 Serpentinimonas sp. | reverse complement strand
CGGGCAAGGGCGGCACCGGCCAGATCGAGGAATTCCTCATGCAGTTCAACGGCGAGGGCATCCAGCACATTGCACTCCTCACCGACAACCTGCTCGACAGCGTGGACGCCCTGCAAATGGCCGGCATTCCACTCATGACCGCCCCCAACGACGTGTACTACGAGATGCTGCAGGAGCGCCTGCCTGGCCACGGTGAGCCGGTGCCCGAGCTGCAGGCGCGCGGCATTCTGCTCGATGGCAGCACCGCCAACGGCGAAAAACGCCTGCTGCTGCAAATCTTCAGTCAAGCGATGCTGGGCCCGGTGTTCTTCGAGTTCATCCAGCGCAAGGCCGACGATGGTTTTGGCGAAGGCAACTTCAAGGCGCTGTTCGAATCCATAGAGCGCGACCAGATACGCCGCGGCGTGCTGCAAGCCGAAACCACCGCCTGATCCCCAACCGATCCCCACACGCAAGTCACCCAACAGGGGCGCCACCATGGACAAGCACGGACTGGCTGCCGGCATGGCTGGCCACCCCGGCAACCCGGACTGGACCATCGACCAGGGCTGGGAGCACTACACGCCCGAAGACCATGCCGTCTGGCGCACCCTGTTCGAGCGCCAGTGCCGCCTGCTGAAAGACCGCGCCTGCGACGAATTCGTGGCCGGCATGGAAGCCCTGCCCATGGGCCCCGAGCAAATCCCCGACTTCCGCCGCATGAACGAGGTGCTCATGCGCCGCACCGGCTGGCAGGTGGTGGCTGTGCCGGGGCTGGTGCCCGATGAGGTGTTCTTCAACCACCTGGCGCACCGCCGCTTCCCGGCCGGCCAGTTCATCCGCCGTGCCAGCCAGCTGGACTATCTGGAAGAGCCCGACGTATTCCACGACGTGTTTGGCCACGTGCCCATGCTCATGAACCCCGTCATGGCCGATTTCATCCAGGCCTACGGTGCCGGCGGCCTGCGTGCGCAAGGCCTGGGTGCCCTGGAACAACTGGCGCGCGTGTACTGGTACACGGTGGAGTTCGGGCTGGTGGAGCAGGGCAGTGGGTTGCGCATTTATGGCGGCGGCATTGCGTCGTCCTACGGGGAAAGCCTGTTCTGCCTGGACGATCCTTCCCCGCACCGCATCCGCTTCGAGCTACCGCGCGTCCTGCGTACCCGCTACCGCATCGACGATTTTCAGGAAAGCTACTTCGTGCTGCGCCGCATCGACGATTTGCTGGCGCTGGCCGACATTGATTTCGCACCGCTGTACCAGCAAGCGGCGCAGCTGCCCACTTGGCTCCCCGGAGACTGCCTGCCGCAGGACGAGGTGCTGGTGCGGGGCACCGGGGCCTACCACCGGGCGCGTCGCGCGGTCCTCTAGTGCTTCAAGGCCATCCCGGCTGGCAAAAGCTGCGGAACCCAGCGCCAGCCTGCGTGTCGTACCTCCCAAGAAGGAATTACGCATGAGACCAATTTCCCTCCGGGCGCACTCTGCCGCCCTGCTGCTGGCCACCACCACCGTGGCGGCCGCCCTGACTGCGGGCCTGGCTACCGCCCCCGCCCACGCACAGTCCGCTCCCTTCCAACCCGAAGTGCTGGCCAGCGGCCTGTCCAACCCCTGGGCCGTGGCATTCATTGACAACGGCCGCATGCTGGTCACCGAGCGCCCTGGGCGTTTGCGGGTGGTTGAGCCCCAGGGCCCGGACCGCAGCGGCCCCTACCGCATCGGTGAGCCGATAGAGGGTGTGCCGCCCGTAGCCGCAGGCGGCCAGGGCGGGCTGCTGGACGTAGTACCCGACAGCCAGTTTGCCCAGAACCGGCGCATCTACCTCTGCTACAGCGAACCTGAGGCGGGCGGTTCAGGCAATTCCACCGCGCTGGCCACAGCGGTGTTGTCGGCCGATGCGCGCCGCCTGGAACAGGTGCAGGTGCTGTTCAGCCAGAAGCCCAAGGTGGCCAGCCGCCAGCACTTTGGCTGCCGCATTGTGGAGGCGCCCGACGGGCACCTCTTCCTCACCCTGGGCGACCGGGGCAGCCGCATGGAGGATGCGCAGGACCTGGGCAACCACATCGGCAAGGTCGTGCGCATTCGCAAAGACGGCTCGGTGCCGCCCGACAACCCCTTTGTGGGCCGCGCGGGTGCGCAACCCGAAATCTGGAGTTACGGCCACCGCAATGCGCAGGGGGCCACCTGGGGACCGGACAACCGCCTGTGGCTGCACGAACACGGCCCGCAGGGCGGCGACGAGATCAACCGCCCCGAGGCCAGCAAGAATTACGGCTGGCCTGTCATCACCTACGGTGAGCGGTACGGCGGCGGCGCCGTGACCACGGGCATCACGCAGAAGGCAGGCATGGAGCAGCCCTTGCACCAGTGGACGCCCTCCATCGCTCCCTCGGGCATGGTCTTTCTCACCAGTGACCGTTATGGCGCTGAGTGGAAAAACCACCTGTTCGTCGGCTCGCTGAAGTTCCGCCACCTGGCGCGGCTGGAGGTGAAGGACGGGCGTGTGGTGCGCGAAGAGCGCCTGCTGGAGAACCTGCGCGAACGCATCCGCGATGTGCGGCAAGGCCCCGACGGGTTGCTGTACGTACTGACCGATTCCGGCAACGGCCAGATCATCCGGCTGGCGCCGCGCTGAGCCGGCGGAATTCAGGCGTGTTTGCGCACCACGCCGTTCAGGCGTGTTTGCGCACCAGCCCTTCGATGGCCAACTCGTAGCCGTCCACCCCGAAGCCCACCACAATGCCGGTGGCCGCCGGCGATACGTAGGAATGGTGGCGGAAGGCCTCGCGGCTGTGTACGTTGGAAATGTGGCACTCCACCACCGGCAGGCCGGTGCCCTTGATGGCATCGAACAGCGCCACAGAGGTGTGTGTGTAGGCGCCCGGGTTGAAGACGCAGCCCAGCGCCTGACCGGCACGGTGCAGAGCGCCGAACTCGTGCAGCTTGTCGATCAGCAGGCCTTCCACATTGCTCTGGAAGCACACCGCCTCGTAGCCCAGGCGCGCGGCGGTGCTGGCGCACAGCGCCTCCACATCGGCCAGCGTGCGGCTGCCGTACTGTTCCGGCTCGCGCAAGCCCAGCAGGTTGAGGTTGGGGCCGTTGAGGATGAGGATCTTTTTCATGGGCGCTGGTCAGTATAGCGCCCATGAAAAAAGGCCCCGAAGGGCCTTTTCTATCTGGAGTAGCGAAGCTGCTCAGTAGCCGCCACGGCCACCGCCGCCGTAACCACCGCCGCCACCGCTGCGGCCGCCGCCGCCGCCGTAGCCGCCGCCGCCCGAGCGGTTGCCACCGCCAAAGCCACCGGGACGCTCTTCTTTGGGACGCGCCTCGTTGACCACGAGGGCACGGCCGTCCATCGACTGGCCATTGAGGCCGTTGATGGCTGCCTGAGCTTCTGCGTCAGAGCCCATCTCCACAAAGCCGAAGCCCTTGGAGCGGCCGCTGTCGCGGTCCATCATGACCTTGGCGGACGTGACAGAGCCGAACTCGGCAAAGTGTTGCTGGAGGTTGTCGTCACGCACTGAATAAGCCAGATTGCCGACGTAGAGTTTGTTGCCCACTGTGGGACCTTTCAAAAGACGCGTCTGCAGCCGGATTGTGGTGGCTGCCACGCAGGGGGAAAGCGGTTTCGGGTTGAAGGAACCCGCTTAACGGAATGTGCGCTTCGCCGGGCGCGGCATGCCACCGGCACGGGGCTCGATGTGGCGGAAAGTGATACGGCCTTTGGTCAGGTCGTAGGGCGAGAGCTCGAGCGACACCTTGTCGCCGGCCAGAATTCTTATGTGGTGCTTGCGCATTTTGCCGGCCGAGTAAGCCACCAGCGTGTGGCCGTTGTCCAGCGTCACGCGAAAGCGGGAGTCGGGCAAAACCTCGTCGACCTTGCCACTCATTTCAATCAGTTCTTCCTTGGCCAATGCTATTCCTCGATGGGCGTGATACAGGGAAATCAGCGCGCCAATGCCCGGTCTGCGCGCACAGGGCAGCGTTGGGCCGCCTGGGGTAGGGTTGTGGCCATCTGGACAAAAACAGATCTGCCGGAAAGCTCGCCGATGAACGGGAAGTTGACAACCCCAGAAACCAAGCGCAAACCCGTGCCGGTTGGGGAGGTGTGGCCGCGAAGCCGACCCGTTCGGGGTGGCCGGGGCCTGTCAGACGACAAGCTGACGATGGTGAGCACCGCGTCAAGCTGCCGTATTCTAATGCGAAACTGCCCAACCCGTCCAGCCGGGCGCTGGTATAACCCGGCGTTTACCCCACGCGGGGCGCGCTGGCGGCCGCCGGCTCGCAGCCACGCACCCCACCAGAGACACCTCTCCGAGGTTTTGCACCACCATGAGCTCCCCGCTTTTTTCCCCCATCGCCCTGGGTCCGCTGACCTTGAGCAACCGCATCGTGATTGCACCCATGTGCCAGTACTCGGCCATAGAGGGAAGCGCCACCGACTGGCACCTCATGCACCTGGGGCAGATGGCGATTTCCGGCGCTGGACTGCTGATTCTTGAGGCCACCGCGGTGGAGCCTGCCGGCCGCATCACGCCGGGTTGCCTGGGCCTGTATTCCGACGAAAACGAAGCCGCGCTGGCCCGTGTGCTGCAGGCGGTGCGCCAGCACAGCCGCATGCCCCTGGCCATACAGATTGGGCATGCGGGGCGCAAGGCCTCCAGCCATGCGCCCTGGAACGGGGGCCAGCTGATTGCCCCGGCCGATGGCGGCTGGACCACCCTGGCACCTTCGGCGCTGCCGCACCTGCCGCACGAGCCCGCCCCCGAAGCGCTGGATGCTGCCGGCATAGAGCGCATACAGGCCGCCTTCGTGGCCACCGCACAGCGCGCGCACCGGCTTGGCCTGCAGGCCATTGAACTGCACGCCGCCCACGGCTACCTCATGCACCAGTTCCTCTCGCCGCTGTCCAACCAGCGCACCGACGGGTACGGCGGCACGCTGGCCAAGCGCATGCGCTTTGTGCTGGAAGTGTTCGAACGGGTGCGCGCCGCGGTGCCCGCCAGCATGGCGGTCGGCGTACGGATTTCTGCCACCGACTGGGTGGACGGCGGCTGGGACCTGGACCAGAGCACGGCACTGGGGCTGGCGCTGAAAGAGCGCGGGGCCGATTTCATCC
Organism: Serpentinimonas sp.; assembly: GCA_025458665.1. Taxonomy (GTDB): domain Bacteria; phylum Pseudomonadota; class Gammaproteobacteria; order Burkholderiales; family Burkholderiaceae_C; genus JALOSG01. The sequence goes on along the minus strand of JALOSG010000086.1, from coordinate 6,824 downwards.
ATGTGTCGAGCGCGGGTGTGTCGCCGCTGCAGAAAATCCCGCTCGCGCCGGGCTACCAGGTGCCCCTGGCCGAAGCCATTCGCAAGGCCACCGCACTGCCCACCATGGCGGTGGGCCTGATCACGGAACCCGAACAGGCCGAAGCCATCATTGCCAGCGGCCAGGCCGACATGGTGGCACTCGCCCGCGGCATGCTCTACAACCCGCGCTGGCCGTGGCACGCCGCGGCCCAGCTGGGCGCGCAGGTGGAGGTGCCGCCGCAGTACTGGCGCAGCCAGCCGCGTGGCCATACCCAACTGTTCGGCGACATCACCGTCGCACAGCGCTGAGGCCCATGGCCTGGGTCTGGCCAGGCTTTCGCGGGGGGTCTGATTGGCGTGGAATTTGCTTAGGGTGGGCGGTTCCTTCCACCCCTTTCAGTCCATTTCCTGCAGGAGTTCGTCCATGAATCTGAGCCGCCGTACCTTGATCCAGACCGCAGCTGCGAGCGCGGTGGTGCTGGGCGCCCCCGCTTTGCGCGCACAAACCACCCCCATACGCTTCATTCTGGACTGGCGCTTCGAGGGCCCCGCGGCTCTGTTCTTCTATGCCGCCGAAAAAGGCCTGTTCCGAGAACAGGGTCTGGATGTCAGCATCGACGTGGGTTCGGGTTCTGCGGCGGGCGTACAGCGCATGGCCTCCGGCGCCTACGACATGACCCACGCCGATTTCAACACCATGGTGGAGTTGAACTCGAGCATTGCCGAACCCGCCCGTCGACCAGTGGGCTTCTACGTGACCTACGAGTCGCACCCGGCCACCATCTTTGCCATGCGCAGCAGCAACATACGCACGCCCAAAGACCTGGAAGGCCGTACCCTGGGAGCGCCAGTCTTTGACGGTGCCCGCAAGGCGTTTCCGCTTTTCGCGGCCAACAACAACCTGGATACCTCCAAGATCAAGTGGACCAGCATGGACCCGTCCCTGCGCGAAACCATGCTGGTGCGCGGCGAGGTCGATGCCATCAGCGGCTTCTACTTCAGCGGCCTCATCTCGCTCATTGCCCGTGGCGCCAAAGAGGAAGACATCGTGGCCATGCGGTTTGCCGAGCACAACACCCCCATGTATGGCAATTCCGCCGTGACGACGCAGGCATTTCTGGACAGCAAACCCGAAGCGGTGCGGGGCTTTGCCAAGGCCCTCAACGCATCCATCAAGGCGGTGGCAGCCAACCCGGAGGAGGGCATTGCTTTTGTCAAGAAACGCGAACCTCTCATCAACGATGCGCTTGAACTGCGCCGCCTGAAACTGGTGATCGACAACTTTGTCATGACCCCGACGGTGCGCAGCACAGGCCTGGGCGGTGTGGATATGGACCGCCTGAACAAGCAGGCCATCGACTTTGCACGGGCCATGAACATCGCACCGGTGGAGGCGGCCCGGCTGTTCAATCCGGCGTTTCTGCCGTCGGCGTCAGAGCGGCGCGTCTGATGGCGCGTTTGATGGCGCCGACCCCCGGTGTGGCGCTGGGCTCCGCGCCAACTAACCAGTGGCGGGTCGATTCCCAGCACTGCGACCTGGTGCGCGCCCCGTTGCCCGCGCGCCCGGTTCGCGTGCAGGCCCAGCCCCAGGCGGTGACGCTGGACCTGCAGCGCACCGCAGTGGTGGTGGTGGACATGCAGAACGACTTCTGCCACCCCCAGGGCTGGCTGGCTTCTGTGGGCGTGGATGTGACCGCCGCGCAGCAGCCGGTGCAGCCTCTGCTGGGCCTGCTGCCCGTGTTGCGGCGCCAGGGCGTACCTGTGGTGTGGCTGAACTGGGGCAACCGGCCGGACCGGCTCAACCTCAGTCCGGCGCTGCTGCATGTGTACAACCCCGACGGCCAGTCTGTAGGGCTGGGTGGCGTGGTTCCCCGAGCGCCAGCCCCGTCTGCTGCCACAGGTGGTCACCACGCAGTGCTCGAGAAGGGGGCCTGGGGCGCCGCCATCTATGCCCCGCTGAAGGCGGAGCCCGGGGACATCGCGGTGGACAAAAGCCGGATGAGCGGGTTCTGGGACACACCGCTGGACAGCATCCTGCGCAACCTGCAGGTACAGACCTTGTTGTTTGCTGGCGTGAATGCCGACCAGTGTGTGCTTGCCACGCTCATGGACGCCAACTTCCTGGGTTACGACACCTTGCTGCTGGAGGACTGCAGCGCCACCACTTCGCCCGATTACTGCTGGCAGGCCACGCTCTACAACGTGCGGCAGTGCTTCGGGTTCACCTTGCGCGGGACAGACCTGCTGGAGGCTTTGGCATGATATCCCTGACTTCGGTGGCAGAGTGTCCGGTGTTCCGGATACGCCCCGGCGACACCAACAAGTTTGTTCTTCTGTGTGAACCTGCCGCGCATGGGTGTGCGCCTTTGCAGGTGATCGAGATTTTTGACGAGGGCGGAGCCACCCCGCCGAACGTACACACGGTGGCGGTGGAGTCTTTCTTCGTGCTGCATGGCCATGGCGTGGCCGAGTGCGGTGGACACAGCCATGCACTTGGCCAGGGCAGCGTACTCATCGTGGGACCTGGCGAGATGCATGTGGTGCGCAACACTGGGCCCGGGCGTCTTTACTGCCTCACCACCCTGATGCCCGATGAGGAACTGGGCGCACTCATTCATGGCGGGGTGCCAGATAGGCTTGACGCAGAAGACCTGGCTGTGTTGTGCGGCGGTTCGCGCCCCTGACCGGCGCGACCACGGCTGGTCAGGCGCCGAAGCGGTGAATCGCGGCGGCCAGCCACGTGGCGCCGCACAGCAGCAAGCTGAGAAGCACTGCGGCGCTGCCCATGTCTTTGGCTCGGCGAGACAGTTCGTGCCATTCGGGCCCGATGCGGTCCACCACCGATTCCACAGCGGTGTTGAGCAACTCCACCACCAGCACCAGCACCACCGTAGCCCACAACACCACCACCTCCAGCCAGCTCTGGCCCAGCCACCAGCCGCCTGGCAACAGCAGCAGGGCCAGTAGCGCCTCCTGGCGGAAGGCGGGTTCCTGCCAGCCCGCCTGCAGGCCTTGCAACGAATAGCGCAGCGCATGCCAGACCCGGCTCAGTCCGGTGCGTTTGGGAGGCAGGGTCATGGCATCGACGAAAGTTGGCGAACGGCGTCCGGCCGCAGGGGAGCGCGGCACAGCCGCTTAAAAGATATAAATGATATCTCATGGGCTTCGCAAAATCCATCTGTAGCGGGCTCTGGCGCCGCTACGCCATCATTTGATATCATTTTACTAGGCGAAAAGTGAGATTTGTGCCATAATTTCGACTGTTTAATCAGCATTTGGCTGGTATGCCGAAGTCGGCAACCGCCGATACGGTGGGTAGGGGAGGTGCCTGTTGGCTGCGGCAATGTCCACCGTTCTTGTTCCCGTCTTGCCGAAATAAAGCCGCGCTAGCGTCCATAAATTTTTTACACACAGATTTTCGAGGAGTGAGGCCATGAAGAAATTTTTCTATCTGATGCTGGCCCTTTGCCTGACGGTGGCGGGTCCTGCCCGGGCATTCGATGCAGACGATCTCAACGAGCTGACCATCACCAACGGGACCGGCAAAATCATCAAGTACCTGTTCATCAGCCCGGACGATAGCAACAGCTGGGGGCCCGACATGCTGGGGACCGAGGTGATTGGTACTGGCAAGGCTGTGACGTACTACATGCTCTACCCTGAGCGCACCGGTGACTTCGACATCCTGGCCGTGGCCGACGACAACCAGCGCTACGAAGTGCTGGATTTCCGCCTGACCGACGGAGCCAAGGCCAGCATGACCCTCAGCCCCAAGAACAGGACCGAGCGGCAGGCTCCTCAGTTGGTGAATGTGACACTGCACAACAAGACCGGCTTCAAGATGGCCTATGTGTTCTTTTCTCCGGCCGACAGCGTCATGTACGGTGCCGATATCCTGGGTTCGACCTTCGAACTGGAGAACAAGAAGAGCCACAGCTTTGCGGTGATCAAGCCCTCGGCCGACCTGAAGTACGACCTGTACGCCGTAGACGAAGACGGCGATGAGTACAAGTTTCAGGTGACGGTACGCCCGGGAGATACCAATGTGGCGGCCGATATCGAACTCAGCGACTTGGTGACCAAGTAAGCCCGCCGCGGGCGGCGCATAAAAAAGGTTCTTCACGTATTACCGGGAAACGCTGCTTTGATCTTTAGGAAGAAGTAGTCGGTATCTCTGTATCCGAAGGCTGTGCGCTTGATCAGCTTGATCTTGTTGTTGATGCCCTCCAGGGTGCCGGTGTGCATGGACCATCTGACCCGGCTGAGAATTCCCTTCCAGTAGGGCTTGAGCAGTTCTGCAAACCGAATGAGTGCCGCGATGTTGCTCTGCTGGGCATGCTCGAGCCACTGCTTCCAGCGCCGTCGCCACTCCCAGGCATTGGGTGCGCTCCATAGCGACTTGAGCTCATCCTTCATGATGTAGGCGCTCATCAAGGAGCGGTTGGCCTGGAGCACCTCATCGAGGTGAATCCGCTGGCTCGACTCCAGGCGGGCCGGGTTTCTCAAGAGTAGCCAGTGAGCTTGCTTGACGACACGCCGCGCAGGCTTGTCGTGGCGTAACTGGTTGGCTGCATCCACCCGTACGCGGCTGATGACCTCCCGACCGTACTTGGCCACCACGTGGAAGAGGTCATAGATGATGCGCGCCTTGGGGCAGTGCTGGCGCACTTCGAGGTCATAGGCGGTGTTCATGTCCATGGCCACTGCCTCAATGCGAGCGCAGCCCTCGTGCCCCAGCCCGATGAAGAAGCCCCGCACTGCAGCCCTGGAGCGTCCCAGCCCAATCCACAGCACCCGCTTGGTCTCGGCGTCGAGTACGACGCTGGCGTAGCGATGCCCCTTGTGCAGGGCGAACTCGTCCATGATGAGGCGCCTGGGCTGCGCGGGTGGCAACTCACTCAGGCGCTGGCGCAGGGCTCGCCGGTCGATCTCTCGCACCGTGCTCCAGTGCAGCTCGAAGAGCTCGGCCACATGGGCTGTGGACATTGTGGAGCAAAGGGCCGCTGCGGCTTGGGCCAGCCGCTCGGTCAGGCGCTGGTGGCGTCCGAGCCACTGGACCATCTGCACGCGGGGACCACAACGGTGACAAGCTACACGCAGGATCAGAGCGTTCAAGACCAGCGTACGCCCGAGCATGGGCAGATCACGGATACGACGCCATTGCCGGTCATGAACCGAGCTACAGGAATCTCCGCATCCACTACAGAGCAGCTCACTGTGTTCATCGGGTTCCAGCTGGGCATCGACCCGGTCCTCTTGGATGGTCTCCTCGGTGGGTTGATGCTTGGTCGCTCAACCATCTTCTCCGAAGATGCACCGCTCCTCCTAATCACTCCTCTTCACTCGAATCCGTGAAGAACCATAAAAAAGCCCCTGACGGCAGGGGCTTGATGGCGGAGAGAGAGGGATTCGAACCCTCGATACAGTGAAACTGTATACGGGATTTCGAGTCCCGCGCATTCGACCACTCTGCCATCTCTCCTGTGTTCGAAGCCTCGCATTCTAGCAGGCCGGGGGCTCAGTTCTCTTCGGCCTCGCGCAGGGCCTGCAGGGCCGCATCGGCCTGCGGGCTGCCGGTGCCCGCGCTACCCTGGCGCAGGGCGGCAATGGCCGCTGCACAGTCTTTGGGCGAATCGAAACCCGGGCCTTGCAGCAGCAGGCTACCCTTGGCATCCACCAGCTTGAAGTAGAACTTGCCGTCCGCCTCGCGGTACTGCTTGAAGCTGGGTAGCGCGGGTTTCTCGGCTTTCCCGGGTTTGGCTGTTCCACCCATAGCGCCCTTCGTATCTGCAGCGCCCAGTGCCCGCAATCCCACCGCGTGCCGCAGCTTGGCGGCAAATGGCGTGGCCATGGCGCGCGCCTTGGCAGCACCCTGCAGCAACAGGGCTTCTACCTGGGCGGGGTTGGCCATGAGGGCGTTGTAGCTCTCGCGCATGGGGGCAATCTCGCGGTCTATGCGCTCGAACAGCAGTTCCTTGGCTTCGCCCCAGGCAATGCCGCGCGCGTAGGCGTCGGCCAGTGCGGCGGTTTCCTCGGGCGTGGCAAAGGCCTGGTAAATCTGGAACAGGGCCGAGCCTTCGGTGGACTTGGGCTCGCCGGGTGCGCGCGAGTCGGTCACGATGCCCATGATGAGTTTCTTCAACTGCTCGGGCGGCGCAAACAGCGGGATGGTGTTGTCGTAGCTCTTGCTCATCTTGCGGCCATCCAGCCCGGGCAGGGTGGCCACGTTGTCGTCAATCACCGCTTCGGGCAGGGTGAAATGTTCGCCATACAGGTGGTTGAAGCTGTTGGCCATGTCGCGCGCCATCTCTATGTGCTGCACCTGGTCGCGCCCCACGGGCACGCGGTGGGCGTTGAACATGAGGATGTCGGCGGCCATAAGCACCGGGTACATGAACAGGCCGGCGGTCACACCGTCTTCGGGCTCGTTGCCGGCGGCGGCGTTCTTGTCGAGTGCGGCCTTGTAGGCGTGGGCACGGTTGAGCAGACCCTTGCCACACACGCAGGTCAGCAGCCAGGTGAGTTCGGGGATCTCGGGTATGTCGCTCTGGCGGTAGAAGGTCACGCGGGCCGGGTCCAGGCCGCAGGCCATCCAGGTGGCGGCAATTTCCAGCGTGGAGCGCTGGATGCGGGCGGGGTCGTCTACCTTGATGAGGGCGTGGTAGTCGGCCAGAAAGTAAAACGCTTCCTGGTGGGCCACCAGACTGGCCCGCACGGAAGGCCGTATGGCGCCCACGTAGTTGCCCAGGTGCGGGGTGCCCGAGGTGGTGATGCCGGTGAGTACGCGTGTAGAACCCATGGTCG
>JALOSG010000267.1 GCA_025458665.1 Serpentinimonas sp. | reverse complement strand
CGCTTCGTTCATGGCAGTGATCATGACCGGTGCCAGTGGCTGTGCCCATTGGCACATTCACGAATTGTTGACGCCGACCGAAAACTGACCATCTGAAGGCGGTAGTGCCGCTTCAAAACTGACCAGGGTGTATCACGCGACTGCTGAATTTTTTGGCAGGAGCAAACGAGGTGATCACCATGGACATGATTGGCAATGTCAGGCGCATGAAGATGCGCGACGGGGTCTCGATCAGCAAGATCTCGAGGAAGACGGGTTTGTCGAGGAACACCGTCAAGAAGTGGTTGAAGGCGCCAGCGGCGATCGAGCCGCGGTATGAGCGGGCGAAGAAGGTGGGCAAGCTCGCGGCGTTCGAGGCGACGTTGGTGGCGGCGCTCAAGACCGATGCCCACCGGGCTCGGGATCAGCGGCGCACGGCGCGGGCGCTGTTTGTGCAGATCCAGGCCCAAGGCTACCGAGGTGGCTACAGCGCGGTGACGGACTTCATCCGGGCGTGGCGACAGGACTCTGGCAAGGACACCACGAAGGCGTTTGTGCCGCTGAGCTTCGAGCTGGGCGAGGCGTTCCAGTTTGACTGGAGCGAGGAAGGCATCGTGGTGGGTGGGGTGTACCACCAGGCGCAGGAGGCGCACCTGAAGCTGTGCGCCTCGCGCGCGTTCTGGCTGGTGGCGTACCCCAGTCAGGGGCACGAGATGCTGTTTGACGCGCACACGAGATCGTTTGCGGCGCTTGGCGGCGTGGCCCGCCGGGGCATCTACGACAACATGAAGACGGCGGTGGACAAGGTCAAGAAGGGCAAGGGCCGGGTGGTCAACGCCCGGTTTGCGGCCATGTGCAGCCACTACCTGTTTGATGCGGACTTCTGCAACGTGGCCTCGGGCTGGGAGAAGGGAGTGGTGGAGAAGAACGTGCAGGACAGCCGGCGGCGGGTGTGGCTGGAGGCGCGAGAGCGCAAGTTCAGCAACTTTGCCGAACTCAACGCCTGGCTGGCCGAGCGCTGCAAGGCGGTGTGGGCGGACACGCCGCACCCGCAGCACCGGGAGCTGAGCATCGCCGAGGTGCTGCAGCTCGAGCGCGAGCACCTCATGGGCATGCCGGCGCCGTTTGACGGCTACGTGGAGCGCCCTGCGCGGGTCAGCAGCACTTGCCTGGTGACGGTGGCGCGCAACCGCTACTCGGTGCCCTGCGAGTGGGCCGGGCACATGGTGAGCACGCGGCTGTATCCCGGGCGCGTGGACGTGGTCGCTGGGGACGCGCTGGTGGCCAGCCACGAGCGTGTGCTCAACCGGGGGCAGACGGTGTTCGATTGGCAGCACTACATCGAACTGGTGCAGCGCAAGCCCGGGGCGTTGAGGAACGGCGCACCGTTTACCGACATGCCCCGGCCGCTGGCGCAACTGCGTCATGCCCTGATGCGCCACGCCGGTGGCGACCGGGTGCTCTCCGAAGTGCTGGCCCTGGTGCCAACGGCCGGGCTGGATGCGCTGCTGGTGGCGGTGGAACTGGTGCTGGAACACGCCACACCCAGCGGACACATCAGCGTGGAGCACGTGCGCAACGTGCTGGCACGCCTGAGTGATCCGCAGCGTCCGCCACCGGCGGACACGGCCCTGGCGCTGCGCGAGGCGCCACGTGCCGACACCCAGCGCTACGACCGGCTGCGCGCCGCCGACGCCCAGGAGGCAGGCCATGCGAACTGAGATTGCCAGCGAACTCAAGAGCCTGCGGCTGTACGGTATGGCCAGCGCCTGGGATGATCTGCTGGGGCAAGGGGAGACGGCGGCGCTGCAAAGTGCACGCTGGCTGCTGGAGCACCTGCTGCAGGCCGAAGGGGTGGACCGGGCGATGCGCTCGGTGTCCTACCAGATGAAGGCGGCCCGGTTCCCCATGCACCGGGACCTGGCCGGCTTCGACTTCGAGGCCTCGGCGGTGGAGCGGGTGCTGGTCAGTCAGCTGGCCAGCCTGGCGTTCACCGACCAAGCCCACAACGTGGTGCTGATCGGTGGCCCCGGCACGGGCAAGACCCACCTGGCCAGCGCGCTGGGCATTGCGGCCATCACCCAGCACGGCAAACGGGTGCGCTTCTACTCCACGGTCGATCTGGTCAATGCGCTGGAGCAGGAGAAAGCCCAGGGGCGTGCGGGGCGCATCGCTGCCAGCTTGCTGCATGTGGACCTGCTCATCCTCGATGAGCTGGGCTATCTGCCGTTCAGCCAGGCCGGCGGGGCGCTGCTGTTCCACCTGCTCAGCCGGCTGTACGAGCACACCAGCGTGATGATCACGACCAACCTGGCGTTTGCCGAGTGGTCCAGCGTGTTCGGCGATGCAAAGATGACCACGGCACTGCTGGACCGGCTGACGCACCACTGCCATATCGTGGAGACGGGCAACGAGTCCTATCGGTTCCGCCACAGCTCAGCCCAGGTCAAGGCCAAAGGCAAAGCACGTGAGCAGGCACGAGACAAAGGGAAGTCGGCCCTGCAGGCTACAGAGCCCGAGCCGTTCTGAGGGGCCGGCCGCCAGCAATCCGCTGCGGGCTGCGCCCTTCGCGGCTTGCTGGCGGCCATCCACAACGGAAGCGAGAAGGAGATTCAAGAAACAGCGATGACCGTATAGTTATCCACAGTCGGGCATCAAACACCCGATGCAGGCCCCTGGTCAAAATTCAATCGGCACGCCTGGTCAGATTTGAATCGGCGCCAACACCCGTTCTTTGCCTTCCCGCCAGCGGTGCGCCGGCTGATCTACACCACCAATGCCATCGAGAGTCTGCACAGCCAGCTGCGCAAGATCATCAAGACCCG
>JALOSG010000085.1 GCA_025458665.1 Serpentinimonas sp. | reverse complement strand
CCGGTGTCCTGGCAGATGGGCCGGTGGCCCAGCGCGCTCATCTTGCTGTTGGTGAGGATTTGCGCAATGGCGTCTTTGGCGGCGGGGCCCTGTTCGCGCTCGTAGGCGCGGGCCAGGTGGCTGATGTAGTCGGCTGGGTGGTAGTAGCTGATGTACTGCAGCGCGGCAGCCACGGATTCGATCAGGTCTTCCTGGCGAATGGCCACCGGGGCGTTGGGGTCGCGGGCAGTGCTGGGGGATGTGGTGGAAGTAGTCATGGCTCGATCTTAGTGTGTGGATGCTGGCAGGCCTTTACCCTCTGGGCTGGCTTTGCAGCAGGGCCTTGAGTTCGCCAATTTCCTGGCGCAGGGACTGCACTTCGGCGTGCAACTGGTGTTCTATGGACTCGCCCACCTTCTCCACCGCGCCCACGGTGGTTTGCTGGGTGAGGTTGTGCTCCTGTTCGGTGAAGGTCTGCATGGCGTTCACGATGATGGCGATGAACAGGTTGAGCATCGTGAAAGTGGCAAACAGAATGAACAGGATGAAGAAGGCCCAGGCGTAGGGCACCTTCTCCATGACCGGGCGCGATATGCCCATGGACCAACTCTCCAGGGTCATGACCTGGAACAGCGTGTACAGCGAACGCCCCAGATGCCCGAACCATTCCGGGAAGTGGCTGCCAAACAGGTGGGTGGCAATAACGCCAAACACGTAGAAAACCAATAGCAGCACCATGGCAATGGAGGACAGCCCCGGTATGGCCGCCAGCAGCGCGCCCACCACGCGGCGCATGGAAGGCACGGCCGTGAGCAGGCGCAGCACCCGCAGCACCCGCAATGCGCGCAGCACCGCAAACGGCCCACTGGCGGGCACCAGCGCAATGGCCACCACCGCAAAGTCGAACACACTCCAGGGGTCCTTGAAGAAGGCCAGCCGGTGCACGAACAGGCGCATGGAGATCTCCACCACGAACACCGCCAGAATGGCCAGGTCCAGAGTCCGCAGCCACGTTCCGTACTGGGCCATGAGCGTGCTGGAAGTCTCCAGCCCCAGCACCACCGCATTCACCACAATGAGCACCAGAATGGCGTTCTGGAACCAGCGTTGTGCCAGCCACTGGGCCACACGTTCGCGCAGGCTGGGGCTGAAAGGCAGGGCAGAAGGGTTCATGTTTGCAGAGCCAGACATGGGTGCGAGCGGGGTGGGGGGCGCCGGGGAAGAGGCTGTTTTCGCCGCCTGTTTCCCCTGCGGTGCGACATTCTAGCGACAGGCTGACCCGCTGAGCGGCCAAGCCTGCCGTGCGGGTGTAAGTGGCTCGTAAGAGCGTACGCTCACAGTTCCACGGGTTATCCGTGATCTACCCTGAGGAGACTCCAACAATGTCCGCACCGTCGTCAGCTATTGAATCCACTCTGGTGGAGAACCGCGTTTTCGAGCCCAGCGCTGCTTTCGTCAAGGCGGCCCGCATTGGCGGAATGGATGCCTACAACGCCCTGTGCGCCGAGGCAGAGCGAGATTTCCAGGGCTTCTGGGCGCGCCTGGCCCGCGAGACCCTGACGTGGCACAAACCCTTCACGAAAGTGCTGGACGAGTCGAACGCACCCTTCTACAAGTGGTTCGAGGACGGCGAGCTCAACGCCTCCTACAACTGCCTGGACCGCCACATGGGCACCCCGGTGGAGCACAAGACCGCCATCATTTTCGAGGCCGATGACGGCACCGTGACCAAGGTGACCTACCGCGAGCTGCTGGGCATGGTGTCCCAGTTCGCCAACGTGCTGAAGTCCAAAGGGGTGAAGAAGGGCGACCGCGTGGTGCTCTACATGCCCATGACCATCGAGGGTGTGGTGGCCATGCAGGCCTGCGCGCGCATTGGTGCCACCCACAGCGTGGTGTTTGGCGGCTTCTCTTCCAAGGCGCTGCACGAGCGCATTCACGATGCCGGCGCCGTGGCGGTGGTCACAGCCAACTACCAGATGCGTGGTGGCAAGGAACTGCCCCTCAAGTCCATCGTGGACGAAGCGATTGCCCAGGGCGGTTGCGAGTCGGTGAAGAGCGTGCTGGTGTACCAGCGCACCCAGACGCCGGTGAACATGGTGGCAGGCCGCGACAGCTTCATGCACGAGGAAATGGCCGCCCAGTCCAAGGACTGCCCGGCCGAAATGGTGAGCGCCGAACACCCGCTGTTCGTGCTCTACACCTCCGGCTCCACCGGCAAACCCAAGGGTGTGCAGCACAGCACGGGTGGCTATGTGCTGTGGGCCAACCTCACCATGAACTGGACCTTCGACCTGCAGCCCACCGACGTGTTCTGGTGCACCGCCGACATTGGCTGGATCACCGGCCACAGCTATGTGGCCTACGGGCCGCTGGCCGCCGGTGCCACCCAGATCGTGTTCGAAGGTGTGCCCACCTACCCGAACGCTGGCCGCTTCTGGCAGATGATCGAGAAGCACCAGTGCACTATCTTCTACACCGCGCCCACAGCCATCCGCTCGCTCATCAAGGCCTGCGACACCGACGAGAAAGTGCACCCGAAGAACTGGAACCTGGGTTCGCTGCGCATTCTGGGTTCGGTGGGTGAACCCATCAACCCCGAAGCCTGGATCTGGTACCACAAGAACGTGGGCGGCGAGCGTTGCCCCATTGTGGACACCTTCTGGCAGACCGAGACCGGCGGCCACATGATCACGCCTCTGCCGGGCGCCACGCCGCTGGTGCCGGGTTCCTGCACGCTGCCGCTGCCAGGCATTGCCGCTGCCATCGTGGACGAATCGGGTGCCGACGTACCCCACGGTTCGGGTGGCATTCTGGTGGTGAAGAAGCCGTGGCCCAGCATGATCCGCACCATCTGGGGCGACCCGGAGCGTTTCAAGAAGAGCTACTTCCCCGAAGAGCTCAAGGGCTACTACCTGGCCGGCGACGGTGCGGTGCGCAGCGCCGACCGGGGTTATTTCCGCATCACCGGCCGTATCGACGACGTGCTCAACGTATCGGGGCACCGCATGGGCACCATGGAGATTGAGTCGGCGCTGGTGGCCAAGTCCGACCTGGTGGCCGAGGCCGCTGTGGTGGGCCGCCCGGACGATGTGACCGGCGAGGCGATTGTGGCTTTCGTGGTCCTCAAGCGTCCCATTCCCACCGGCGACGAAGCCAAGGCGCTGGCCAACGAACTGCGCAACTGGGTGGGCAAGGAAATTGGGCCGATTGCCAAGCCCAAGGAAATCCGCTTTGGCGAGAACTTGCCCAAGACCCGCTCCGGCAAGATCATGCGCCGCCTGTTGCGCTCGCTGGCCAAGGGCGAGACCATCACCCAGGACACCTCCACCCTGGAGAATCCGGCGATTCTGGAGCAACTCGCGCGCAGCGTCTGACGGGCTACCCAGGCATAAAAAAACCGCTCCTCAGGGAGCGGTTTTTTTTATGCTGCAGGGCGGAATGCTGGCCTGGAGGCGCCCGGAGCCTTATTTGGTGCTCAGGATCCAGGTTGCCAGGGTTTTGGCCTCGGCGGCGCTGACCTGGGGGTTTGCAGGCATGGGGATAGCCCCCCAGACGCCGGAGCCGCCACGCATGATTTTCGTGGCCAGTGTGTCGGCTGCCGTGGCATTGCCTGCATAACGGGCGGCAATGTCTTTGTAGGAAGGGCCCACCAGCTTTTTGTCGACTGCGTGGCAGGCCATGCAGTTCTTGGAGCGGGCCAGGTTCATGTCGGCCCAGGCCGGCAGAGTGACGGCGGTGCAGGCGGCAAACATCAAGAGAGCGCGTTTCATGGCAGGTTCCTTCGGAAGAGCAGTTGTCGTGCGTTTGCGCGGATTCTATCGGCATAGTGCCCTGCAACCGGTTGGCTTTACCAGTTGTTGCAATACCCGAAGGGTGGTTGCCTGTGGGTGGGTCCCTGGTTCACAATGAGGCAGTCTGACTCAAAGAGAACACCATGCTGTTTCTGATTCTTGGGGTGGTTTTGCTGCTGTTGAAGTACTTCGCCCTGACTGCGGTGGCCGAGTGGCCTTGGTGGGTGGTGCTTGCGCCATTCGGTCTGGCCGTGCTCTGGTGGTCGTGGGCCGACTGGTCGGGCTACACCCGGCGCAAAGCGGCAGAACGGGAAGACGAGCGCAAGGAAACCCGCATCAACAAGGGGCGTGCCCGCATGGGCCTGCCCCCGTTGAAGAAGCGCTGATCAGTAGTTGTCCAGCACGGCGCCCTTGCTGGCGCTGGAAGCGTTGAACGCAAACTTGGCCTGTACGCCGCGGGTGTAGCGCGGGGCAGGCGCCTTCCACTGGGCACGGCGCCGGCTCAGTTCCTCGTCGCTCACGGCCACCTCCAGCAGCAGTTTGTGCGCATCGATGGTGATGGTGTCGCCTTCCTGTACCAGGGCAATGTTGCCGCCCGCAGCAGCTTCGGGCGCCACGTGGCCCACCACCATGCCCCAGGTGCCGCCGCTGAAGCGGCCATCGGTGATCAGGCCCACGCTTTCGCCCAGGCCAGCGCCAATCAGCGCGCCGGTGGGGGCCAACATTTCCGGCATGCCCGGGCCGCCCTTGGGCCCCAGGTAGCGCAACACCATCACATCGCCCGCCTGGATCTTGCCGTCCAGAATGGCTTTCAGGGCGGACTGCTCATCGTCGAACACGCGGGCCGGGCCGGTGATGACCGGGTTCTTCAGGCCAGTGATCTTGGCCACTGCGCCCTCGGGGCTCAGGTTGCCCTTCAGTATGGCCAGGTGGCCCTGCGCGTACATGGGCTTGCTGATGGGGCGGATCACGTCCTGGTCGGCGCGCGGCTCATCGGGCACGTCTTTCAGCACCTCGGCCAGCGTCTGGCCGGTGATGGTCAGGCAGTCGCCGTGCAGCAGGCCAGCGTTGAGCAGAATCTTCATGACTTGCGGAATGCCGCCGGCGCGGTGCAGGTCGATGGCGAGGTAGCGGCCGCTGGGCTTGAGGTCGCACAGCACCGGGGTACGCTGGCGCACGCGCTCGAAATCGTCGATGGTCCATTCCACCCCGGCGCAGTGTGCAATGGCCAGGAAGTGCAGCACCGCGTTGGTGGAGCCGCCGGTGGCCATGATGACGGCCACCGCGTTCTCTATGGCCTTGCGCGTCACGATGTCGCGCGGCTTGATGTCTTTCTTGATGGCTTCAATGAGCACGCGGGCCGACTCGCGCGCCGACTCGACTTTCTCGCCTTCCACGTTGGCCATGGTGGAAGAGTAGGGCAGGGAAATGCCCAGCGCCTCAAAGGCCGAGGACATGGTGTTGGCCGTGTACATACCGCCGCAGGAACCAGTGCCGGGAATGGCGCGCTGCTCGATCTGCTTCAGGTCTTCGTCGCTGAGCTTGCCGGCGGCGTTCTCGCCCACCGCTTCAAACACGCTCACGATGTTGAGGTCTTGGCCCTTGTAGTGGCCGGGCAGGATGGTGCCGCCATACACATAAATGGCTGGCACGTTGGCGCGCAGCATGCCCATGAGGCCGCCCGGCATGTTCTTGTCGCAGCCGCCTACCACCAGCACGCCGTCCATCCACTGGCCCTGCACGCAGGTTTCAATACAGTCGGAAATCACCTCGCGCGACACCAGCGAATACTTCATGCCCTCGGTGCCCATGGCCATGCCGTCGGAGATGGTGGGGGTGCCGAAAATCTGTGCGTTGCCGCCAGCAGCCTCGATGCCTTCCACGGCCGCATCGGCCAGCTTTTGCAGGCCTGAGTTGCAGGGCGTGATGGTGCTGTGCCCGTTGGCCACGCCCACCATGGGCTTGACAAAGTCCTCCTCCTGGTAGCCCATGCCGTAGAACATGGAGCGGTTGGGAGCGCGCGACTTGCCTTGCGTGATGTTGGCACTGCGGCGGTTGATCGGCTGGATGGGGATGACTTTTTGATCGCTCATGACGGATGGGTGGGGTTGGTACAGGGACAGGCGCTCATTTTAGGTGCACCGGTGCACAATCCTGTCCCATGCTGCAACACCCCGAAATCAACCCCGTCGCCTTGCAACTGGGCCCGCTGGCCATTCACTGGTACGGCCTGACTTACCTGGCCGCCTTCGGTCTGTTCTTTCTGTTGGCCACGCTGCGCCTGCAACACGAGCCCTACGCTTCCCTGCGTGAGTCTGGCGCGGGGCGGGACGGCCCACGGGTGTGGCGTACCCGGGACATAGAGGACATCCTGTTTTTTGGCGTGATTGGCGTGATTGCGGGCGGCCGCCTGGGGTATGTGCTTTTCTACAAACCCATGGACTACCTGGCCAACCCGCTGGGCATTTTTGCGCTCTGGGAAGGCGGCATGAGCTTCCACGGGGGGCTGCTGGGCGTGTTGCTGGCCATGGTGTGGTTTGCGCGCACCCGCCAGCGCCCCTGGTTGCAGGTGATGGATTTCATTGCCCCCTGCGTGCCCACCGGGCTCGCGGCGGGCCGGCTGGGCAACTTCATCAACGGTGAGTTGTGGGGGCGTGTGGCCGATCCGTCTTTGCCCTGGGGCATGGTGTTCCGTGGTGCCGGCGACTTGCCGCGCCACCCGTCACAGATCTACCAGTTTCTGCTCGAGGGGGTGCTGCTGTTTGTGTTGCTGTGGCTGTATGCGCGCGGCCCCCGCCGGCTGGGCGAGGTGTCGGCGGCATTTCTGGTGGGCTACGGCGTGATGCGCTTTGTGGCTGAATTCTTCCGCGAGCCCGACGCGCACCTGGGTCTGCTGGGTCTGGGCCTGAGTATGGGCCAATGGCTCTGCGTGCCCATGGTGCTGGCCGGTGCAGCCCTGTGGGGTTGGGCACACCGCAGCCGGTAAGCAGTTTCCGTACCGTGGGGCTGGGGTTATCCCTCTGAGACGGGAGGGCGGTGTTGGTGAGAATTACCTGTAATTACAGGAAATCACCGGTGCGCCTGGTCCTCAATTCCCTCCATGACGAAGTCGCCGCCAAGCTGCGCGAGCGCATCTTCTCCGGGGCGCTGCCGCCCGGCGGCTATGTGGACGAGCCCGCCTTGTGCGAGGAATGGAAGATTTCTCGCACACCGCTGCGCGAAGCGCTGAAAGTGCTCACTGCGGAAGGGCTGCTGCGCCACGAGCCACGGCGCGGTTGCTTTGTGACCGAGATCACCGAGCGCGATCTGGACGAGATTTTTCCCGTGATCGCCTTGCTGGAAGGCCGCTGCGCCTTCGAGGCAGCGTCCAACGCCAGCCACGCTGATCTGGCGGCGCTGGAGGTGCTCCACGAGCGCCTGACAAGGCACGCCAAGGCCGGGCAGATCGCGGCCTACTACGAAGCCAACTTCGCCATCCACGAGGCCATCATCCGCCTGGCCGACAACCGCTGGCTGGCCCAGGCGATTGCCGATTTGCGCAAGATACTGAAGCTGGCCCGACTGCAGCAATTGCATGCGCCGGGGCGGCTGGAGCAAAGCCTGTCGGAGCATCTGGCGGTGTTTGCTGCGCTCAAGGCGCGCGACGCCGAAGGGGCCGAAGCGGCCATGCGCACCCACCTGACGCGCCAGCGTACGGCACTGCGCGAACTGGCGCGGCAGCGCAGTACCAAGGTACTGGCATGAGCGCACAGAACTGGTTGAGCCAGAGCGTGGCGCTGTTCACCTCGCGCGCACGGCGCAGCGGTCGCGAGGACGCAGAGCCCCGGTCCACGCAAGAGCGCCTCAAGGGCAGCCTGCGGCGCGATGCCGAGGGCCTGTCGCCGCGGATGTTGCGGCAACTGCTCGCTGACTTGCAGGCCATTGTGGACCCGCTGGTGAGCGAGGTGGAGGGTGGGCGGCGTGCGCAGGTTGTGATCGACTGGTACGCGCAGGCCCCTGCCGGCCACCGCCGCGACCTGTGGCTGCTCATGAGCGAGCGCTTCATGGCCGACCCAGTCCAGACTGCAGCCGCCCAGGCCGAACTGGCGGCCGCTGCGGGTACCGAGCACGCGGCTGCCGCCGAAGTCATCTATCGGCGCAACACGGTGTCACCGCGCCGGCGCCTGCTACAGCGCTTCAGCGCCAACCCGCAGGGCGTGCGCTTCATGGTGGACATGCGCGCCGAGTTCCAGCCTGCGCTGCGCACCGACCGCCGGCTGCTGGCCCTGGACATCGAAATGGAGTACATGTTCGCCACCTGGTTCGATGTGGGCTTTCTGGAGCTGCGCCGCATCAGTTGGGATTCCCCGGCCTCGCTGGTGGAAAAACTCATCCAGTACGAAGCGGTGCACGACATACGCAGCTGGGCCGATGTGAAAAACCGTCTGGACAGCGACCGCCGTTGCTACGGTTTCTTCCACCCGCGCCTGCCTGAGGAGCCACTGATCTTTGTGGAGGTGGCCCTGATCCGCGAGATTGCATCCAGCATCACGCCGCTCTTGGACGAAGCTGCAGCTCCGGCCGATCTGGAGCGTGCCACTACCGCCATCTTTTACTCCATCAGCAACACGCAGCCGGGCCTGCGTGGTGTGAGCTTTGGCGACTCGCTCATCAAGAACGTGGTGGAAACACTGCAGCGCGAATTCCCGCGTCTGCGTACCTTCGCCACCCTGTCGCCCATTCCGGGCCTGCGCACGTGGCTGGCCAGGCACGCTCCCGCCGAGTTGTTGAAAAGCTGGGACGACGCTGGGCCGTTGCAAGCCTTGCCCGAATCTGCGCCGCTGCGGCGGCAGTTGCTGGGCTGGGCGGCGCGCTACCTGGGCAGCGAGATGAAAGACGGCCGCCCCCTGGACCCCGTGGCCCGTTTTCATCTGGGCAATGGCGCGCGCATCGAGCGGCTGAACTGGTGGGCCGACCCGTCCTCCAAGGGCATGAAGCAGTCCTATGGGCTGATGGTGAACTATCTTTATGATCTGAAGCGGTTGGACCACAACCGCTCACAACTGGCACAGGGAAAAATTCCCATGGCCTCTGCCGTCAAGGACCTGTACCTTTGATGCAGAGTGAAGCAACGAAGTTAAAAACCCCACAGGAGACAAACATGCAGAAATCCTTCAACCGCCGCGAAGTGCTGGGCACCGCGCTGGCTGGCTCGTTGTTGTACGCCACCGGTAGCCATGCGCAGAGCACCTGGCCCAGCCGTCCGGTGAACATGATCGTGCCCTTCCCGGCCGGTGGTGGCACCGACGCCTTCGCCCGCCCCATGGCGGCGCAGTTCACCCGCCTGACCGGCCGCACACTGGTGATCGACAACAAGGGCGGCGCCGGCGGTACCGTGGGCGCCAGCGCGGCCGCCAAGGCCACGCCCGACGGCTACAACTACTTCATGGGCGCGGTGCACCACACTATTGCGCCCAGCATGTACCCGCGCCTGGACTACGACCTGCAGCGCGACCTGGTGCCAGTGCTGCAAGTGGCCAGCGTGCCCCAGGTGCTGGTGGTGAACCCGCAGAAGGTGCCTGCCGCCAATTTCCAGGAGTTTCTCAGGCTGGTGCGCAGCAACCCGGGCAAGTACAACTATGGCTCGGCCGGCAGCGGTACCTCCCACCATCTGGCTGGTGAACTGTTCAAGCTGCAGACGCGCACCTTCATCACCCACATTCCCTACCGCGGCGCAGGCCCGGCCCTGCAGGACCTGATTGCGGGCAACGTGGACATGATGTTCGACGGCCTGGGCTCCTCGGCCGGCCACATTGCTGGTGGGCGTATCAAGGCGCTGATGGTATCGGGCACCCAGCGCAACCCGGCTTTCCCCGATGTGCCGTGCTCCTCCGAACTGGGCCTCAACGACTACCAGGTCACCACGTGGTACGGCGTGTGGGCGCCGCGCGGTACACCGGCCGACGCCATGGGGCGTGCGGTGGAGGAATTCCGCCGCGCCTGCGAAACCCCTGAGGCCCGTGAGGTGTGGACCAAGCAGGGCGCCTCTTTCCCCAACCTCAGCGGCGAACAGTTTGGTGCTTTCATCAAGTCCGAGCTGGACAAGTGGGCCAACGTCGTGAAGGCGTCGGGTGCCAAGCTGGACTGAATGAACACCCCACGGACACCCCCGCTCCCGGGCGGGCGGTGTCTGTGGGAACTGGCGCAATGCGCCATCGGCACCGGCGCGCTGCGCCATGGAATTCCCCCTGCTTTTTGTCTTGCCTCGGCAGTCCACTCCCATGAATCAGAACCTGTTTGCTGCGCTGCGCGCTTCCTTCCCTGCCAACCTGGACCTGCCTGCGGTAGAGACCGACTCTGGCCTCGTGTACTCATGGCGCGACCTGGACCGCGCCACAGCCATGGTGGCCAACCTGCTGGAGTCTCTGGAACTGCCTGCGGGCTCACGTGTGGCGGTGCAGGTGGAGAAGTCGGTAGAGGCCATGGTGCTGTATCTGGCCACGCTGCGTTGCGGTCTGGTGTTTCTGCCACTGAACACGGCCTACCAGAAGGGCGAGATCGAATACTTCGTGGGCAACGCAGAGCCTGCAGTGGTTGTGTGTAGCGGGGCCAACTTTGGCTGGGTCAGCAAGATCGCTTTCAAGGCTGGCACCCGCCACGTATTCACCCTGAACGACGACAGAACCGGCACGTTGCTGGAGCGCGCCGCGCACCACAGCGACCAGCACCGCATTGCCACCAGTGGTGCCGACGATCTGGCCGCCATTCTCTACACCAGTGGCACCACCGGCCGCAGCAAGGGCGCCATGCTCACCCACGGCAACCTGCTGAGCAACGCCGT
>JALOSG010000266.1 GCA_025458665.1 Serpentinimonas sp. | reverse complement strand
CGTGGACTCGGTGATGAAGGTGTCGCAGCGCACCGGCTCGAAGGCGGGGCAGGTGCCATCGGCCTCGGTCTTGTAGTCGCCCGAAGCCACCCACACCCGCCCGGCGTGCTCCAGCCGCACCTGCGCCGAGCCCAGCACGTGCCCGGCCGGGTGCAGGGACACACGCACCCCGTGGTGTTCCAGCGCTTCGCCGTAGGGCAGTGTCTGCAGCGCAATGCCGGCACCCAGGCGCGCACGCAGAATGCCCGCGCTGTCGGTGTGGCACACGCAGAATGCCCGCGCTGTCGGTGTGGCACAGGTAGTGCGCGTGGCCCGGGCGCGCGTGGTCGGAATGCCCGTGGGTGATGATGGCGCGCTCCACCGGCCGCCAGGGGTCGATGTAGAAATCCCCCGGCGGGCAGTACAGGCCCTCGGGGCGGGCCACCACCAGGTCCTGGGTCATCGGGCCCCGCAGCGCATCACTTGTTCTTCAGCTTGCCCTTGGGCAGCACGGCCGTGGTGGGTGGCACCGGGCGGGTGGACTCACCGCTGCTTTCCTTGGGCGGGCTGCTGTCCTTCTTGGGCTTCTTGGTCATCTTTTCGCTTCGCTGATCGCCTTTGGCCATGGTGTGCTCCAGAAATGAGGTGACGCATATTACGCGCTGGCGGGCGCTCCTGCTTGGCACTGTGGCGGCGCCTGCGGACCCGGCCCCAGCGCAGCAACAGAACACCCAGCACCGCGCAGAGCAACGCCCCAGCGGCCAGCACCCCGCCCTGGTCCTGAATCACCACGCCCGCCAGGGCGTCGAAGTCGCGCCCTTCTTCGTTGAAGCGCCCCCGGGAGGGCCAGTACACCAGTCCATACACCAGGCCCAGCCCTGCAGCCCCCAGCAGGCTCAGCGTGCCAGCGGCCAGCATAAAGCTGCCCGTTTCAGGCGGCGGGCTGTCCACGCGCCGGCGCCAGCGCCAGCCGCTCACCAGCAAGCCCAACACACCCAGACCCAGCGCAAACAGACCCATGAATGGCGAGGCCATGTGGTTGGCCTCGCTCACATCTTCCTCGGGGCTGCGCACGGCGCGCCCATCCACCGAAAGCCCGAATATGGGAGTGGGAACCGTGCCGGGAACCGCCACAGAACTTGCAGCCCCGCGCGCGTCCGAGGCCCCTGGCAAGACCCGGAAGCCCAGGCGGCTGTGCCCGACAGCCCAGTCGCGGGCGGCATCCTGGAACGGTATCCGCCGGATCTGGAAGACCCGCGGGTCGCCCTGCAACTGGAACTCGATCAGGTGGTGGCGGCGCCCGCTGCGGTCGTGCAGGGAAGCCAGCGTGCCTTCTACGGCCACATAGGCAGCCAGATTCGTGGGGACCCGAGGCGCAGGAAAAGCCAGCATGAGTGCACCCAGCAGCGCCACCAGCGCGTGCACCACCCAGTGGAACAAAAGGTCGGCGCGGTTTTGCGGGAGGTACATGGCGCAGGCGGGGGAAAGCAGCGTGACGTGACGTGGCTCACTGTATGGGAAGTGGCGCCAGAAAGCAGGTGGCTCCGGCATACAATTTTGAATGGTTCCCGATTCCGCCTCCGCCTCCGCTTCTGCAGCCGCGTCCACCGCCGCTTCCGCCGCCAGCCCGGCTTCGGCACCAGCCCCACAGAACGCCCCGGCCATTGTGCTGGCGGCAGGTCGGGGCGAGCGCATGCGGCCCCTTACCGACACCACGCCCAAGCCCATGCTGGCGGTGCAGGGCAAGCCTCTGCTCCAGTGGCACCTGGAGGCGCTGGCGCGGGGCGGCGTGCCGCTGGTGTGCATCAACACCGCCTGGCTGGGCGAGCTGGTTCCCAAACACTTTGGCGCGAGCATCATGCCCGCCCCTGGGCCCGCGCCCGTGCGGCAGCCCGGTACCAGCCCCACTGCCCCACTGCCTCTGCTGTACTCCATGGAAGGGCTGGACTTTGGCGACGCCCTGGAAACCGCAGGGGGTGTGGCCCGTGCCCTGCGCCTGCTGCCTGACGGGAAAGGCGCCTTGGCCGATGTGTTCTGGCTGGCCGCAGGTGATGTCTATGTGCCTGGCTTCGAGTTTTCGCCCGAGTCGGCCGCCCGCTTTGCCGCCAGCACCGCCCTGGCCCACCTGTGGCTGGTGCCCAACCCACCCCACAATCCGCGCGGCGACTTTGGCCTGGCACCCGACGGCCGCGCCCTGAACCTGCCGCCGGACCACCCCGGCCCGCGCTACACCTATTCCACCATCGGGTTGTTCCGGCGTGCGCTGTTCCAGCCGCCCTGGTGCCACATTCCCCCGGGCAACCCGCACGGCGTGAAAGCCCCATTGGCCCCGCTGTTGCGCCACGCCATGGACAATGGCCACATCACCGCCGAGCTGTACCACGGCCCCTGGACCGATGTCGGCACGCCCGAGCGTCTGCAAGAACTCAACCGCCCCCAATGAAGCCATGAGCCCCATCGAACACCAAGCCATCTACGCCGAGCGCCGCGCCCGCCTCGCCGCCCAGCTGGGTCCGGGCGGCATTGCCATCGTGCCCACTGCGCCCGAGCGCACCCGCAACCGCGACAGCGAGTACCTGTTCCGCTTCGACAGCTACTTCTACTACCTGACCGGCTTCACCGAGCCGCGCGCCTGGCTGGTGCTCACCGCCGAAGGCAGCAGCACGCTGTTCTGCCAGCCCAAAGACCTGGAACGCGAAATCTGGGACGGCTACCGCTTAGGCCCCGAGGCGGCCCCCGGCGCACTCGGCGTGGACGCCGCGCATTCGGTGGACGAGCTCGACCAGCTGCTCCCCAGACTGCTGGAGAACCGCCAGGCCGTGTGGTACCCGTTCGCCATCCACACGGGGCTGGAAAGCCGCATAGACGGCTGGCTGCAGAAGGTGCGCGCCCGCGTGCGCTACGGCGCCCTGTGCCCCAGCCAGCAACGCGATGTGTGCACCCTGCTCGATGAAATGCGCCTGTTCAAAGACGCGCACGAGATTGACGTGATGCGGCGCGCCGCACAGATCAGCGCCCAGGCGCACATCCGCGCCATGCAGCGCAGCGCGGCCATGATCCGCGCCGGGCAGGAGGTGCGCGAGTACCACCTGGACGCCGAGCTGCTGCACGA
>JALOSG010000084.1 GCA_025458665.1 Serpentinimonas sp. | reverse complement strand
CCTGCAGGCGGCGCAGGGTTTCCCAGCCGTCTATGCCGGGCATGGCCAGGTCCATGAGCACCACATCGGGGGCGGGGGCGCCTTCCTGCTGGCGCTGGGCGAGCAACTGCAGCGCGTGCTCGCCGTGGGTGGCCAGCAGCACCTCGAAGCCCAGCGGCTCCAGCCAACGCACCAGCAACTGGCGGTCGGTGTCTTCGTTGTCCACCACCAGAATGCGGCGGCGCGGGCCTTCGTAGCCGCTGCGCACGCTGCGCTGGGGTTGGGGCTGGGGTTGGGGCTGGGCAGTGGGCGCTGGCGCACTGCCCCCTGGCTCGGGCGCGGCGTGCACCTCGGGCAGGAACAGGCGCAGCCGGAACGTGGCGCCCTGCCCCGGAACGCTGTGGGCCGTGAGCTCACCGCCCATGAGGTCGGTCAGCATCTTGGCGATGGTCAGGCCCAGCCCGGAGCCGCCGTTCACGCCGGGCTCGTTGGGCTGGCCGTGGGCGCGGGCAAAGGGCTCGAACAGCCGGGCCACTTCGCCGGGGTCGAAGCCGGGGCCGGTATCGGAAATCTCGAACAGCGCCATTTCACGCGCATGGCGCACGTACAGGCGCACCTCGCCGCGCTGGGTGAACTTCACCGCGTTGCCCAGCAGGTTGATGAGAATCTGGCGCAGCCGCTTTTCGTCGGCGCGCACGGCACGCGGCCAGTCGGCGGGCTCGTCGAACACAAAGCGCAAGCCCTTGGCCTGGGCCTGCAGGTCGAACATGCTGGCCACGTCGTGCACGGTGTCGCGCAGGAACACGGTGCGCGGCTCCAGCGTCAGGCGGCCCGACTCTATGCGGGCAATGTCGAGCGTGCCCTCAATGAGCGAGAGCAGGTGCTCGCCGCCCCGGTGGATCACCTCCACCGCGTGCGCGCGGTGCGGTGGCACGCTGTCGTCCTCGCGCAGCAGTTGCGCGTAACCCAGAATGCTGTTGAGCGGCGTGCGCAGCTCGTGGCTGATGTTGCTGATGTAGCGCGTCTTGGCCTGGTTGGCCAGATCGGCCTGCCCGCGGGCCTGCTCGGCAATCAGGCGGGCCGTTTGCAACTGCTCGTCGGTCTTGCGGTGCGATTCGATTTCCTGCATAAGCAGGCGCGTCTGCCGGTTCGATTCTTCTTGCGCCACCTCGCGGCTGCGGTGCGCCAGCACCAGCCACCAGGCCACCACCGCCGCCACCATGAGCAGCACCGCATAGACCTTGGTGAAGCCCGAGCGCAACACGGTATCGAGCCCCAACGTGCGCGCCACATCGGACACACCCGCCTTGCCCAGCTGCCCCAGCTCCTGCTGGTACAGCAGGCCGAGCACGGCGGCCAACACCGGCGCAATCACCAGCATGAGCAGCGCAAAATGCGCCAGCCCGGCATCGAGGTAAGGCCAGGCGCTGCGCGGCGTGATGCGGCGCAATGCGCTGTTCCACTGCACCGAGAGGCGCGCCTGCGGTTTGCACAGGTCGCCACAGCGCGCATCGAGCGAACAGCACAGCGAGCAGATGCGGCCCTGGTAGGCTGGGCAGTGCGCCATGTCGGGCGCCTCGTACTCGCCCTCGCAAATCACGCAGCGTTGCGCGCGCAGGCGCTGATAGCTGCCGGGGTCTTGCGCTGCCCCGGCGGGCGGCTGCCAGCCATCGGCGCCCACTGTACCCCCCTCCGGCTGGCGCGCCAGGTAGTAGCGCCCCTTCGTGGCCCAGGCTATGAGCGGCGATGTGACAAAAGCCGTGACCAGCGCCACCATGGCGGAAAACGCCTGCAGCAGCGGCCCGAAGAGGCCGATGTGCGCGGCAATGCCCAGCGCGGAAGCCAGCACCATGGCGCCCACGCCCACCGGGTTGATGTCGTACAGGTGCGCGCGCTTGAACTCGATGCCTTTGGGCGACCAGCCCATGGGCTTGTTGATGACGAGGTCGGCCACCACCGCCATGATCCACGCAATGGCCAGGTTGGCGTACAGCCCCAGCACCTGCCCCAGCGCCTGGAACACGTTCATCTCCATGAGCATGAACGCAATGAAGATGTTGAACACCACCCACACAATGCGCCCCGGGTGGCTGTGCGTGAGCCGCGCAAAGAAGTTGCTCCAGGCCAGCGAACCCGCGTAGGCATTGGTCACATTGATCTTCATTTGTGAGACCACCACGAAAATGGCGGTGGCCGCCACCGCCCAGCCGTAGGGCAGGATGTACTCGTAGGCCGCCAGGTACATCTGGTTGGGGTCCACCGCGCGCTCGGGCGGCACCATGTGCGACAGCGCCAGCCACGCCAGCATGGCGCCACCCAGCATTTTCAGCACCCCCATGACCACCCAGCCCGGCCCGCCGGCCAGCACCCCGGCCCACCACTTCCAGCGCTGGCCAGCACGGGGTTCAGGCATGAAGCGCAGGTAGTCCGCCTGTTCCCCCATCTGCGTGATGAGCGCAATCCCGACCGTGAGCGCCGCACCAAAAAGGGGCCACTGGAAGCTTTCGCCCTGGCCAGATTCACCACCGTAGTGCACCAAACCCTCCATCACCCCCGGATCGAGCACCAAAACAGCCACATACGGCACCACCATCATCACCAGCCACAAAGGCTGCGTCCACACCTGAAAGCGGCTGATGACCGACACCCCGTGGGTGACCAGCGGTATCACCACCACCGCACAGATGAAATACCCCCAGGCCGGCGGTATGCCCAGCGCCAGCTCCAGCGCGTAGGCCATGACGGCGGCCTCCAGCGCAAAAAAGATGAAGGTGAAGGTGGCGTAAATGAGTGAGGTGATGGTGGAGCCGATGTAGCCAAAGCCCGCGCCCCGGGTGAGCAGGTCCATGTCGAGCCCGTAGCGGGCCGCATACACGCTGATGGGCCAGCCCGCCAGAAAAATGATCAGCCCGGTGGCCAGAATGGCCCAGAAGGCGTTGGCAAAGCCGTACTGCACCAGCAGGGTGGCGCCCACCGCCTCCAGAATGAGGAAGGAAGCCACGCCAAACGCGGTGTTGGCCACCCGCCATTCCGACCACTTGCGAAAGCGCTGCGGCGTGTAGCGCAGCGCGTAGTCTTCCATGGTCTCGCTGGCCACCCAGCTGTTGTAGTCGCGCCGTACCTTCACAATGCGCTGCACTGGCTCCGCGTGGGCAGCTTCGGCCTGCGCTGCCGCCGGGCCGATGCGGTCTGCGAGGCGGTCTGGATTGGCGGCTTCGTGGTTCACCGGCTGCAAGGTGCAGCTTTCATGCCACTAAGGCGTCTACGCGGGCGTGGCGGGGCGGTACGGTACTTGCTATCCTTTGCACCATGGAACTGACGCCCCGCGAAAAAGACAAGCTGCTCATCTTCACCGCCGCCCTGCTGGCCGAGCGGCGCAAGGCCCGCGGGCTCAAACTCAACTACCCCGAAGCCGTGGCCCTGATCACCGCCGCCGTCATGGAAGGCGCCCGCGATGGCCGCACCGTGGCCGAACTCATGGGCGCCGGGCGCCACGTGCTCACCCGCGACGATGTGATGGAGGGTGTGCCCGAAATGATCCACGACATCCAGGTGGAAGCCACCTTCCCCGATGGCACCAAGCTGGTCACCGTGCACCAGCCCATTGTCTGAATTGCCGCCGCACCGATGGCCTCACCCGACCAAGGACACCCTATGAATGCCACCCCCACCCGCAACCCCTACCGCGCAGCGCAGTGGGGGGCCCTGTGTCTGCTCGCCGTCGCCAGCCCGGCGGTGTGGGCCCATGTGGGCGAACACACTGGCGGACACCACGGGTTTCTAAGTGGCTTCCTGCACCCTGTGACGGGTCTTGACCACCTGGCCGCCATGGTGGCTGTGGGTATCTGGAGCGCAGTCAGCACCCGGCGCATCTGGTTGGCGCCACTGACGTTCGCCGTGCTACTGCTGTCGGGAGCTTTGCTGGCCAGCGCCGGGCTGGCTTTGCCGGCCATAGAGCCCATGATCGCAGCGTCGATGTTGGTCGTCGGCTTGCTGCTGGCGGTCAAGGTTCGCCTTGCCGAGCCTTGGATTGCGGGCATCGTGGGCACGTTCGCGGTGTTCCATGGCGCGGCCCACGGACAGGAATTGAACGGCGGGCTGGCTCTGGCTGGCATGGTGGTGGGCACTGCCTGCCTGCACGCGGTCGGCATACTGGCCGGGCGGGGACTCGAGCGGGCGCACGTGTGGCTGCCCCGATTGACTGGTGGTGCCGTAGCCCTGCTGGGTTTGAACATGGGCTGGGCCCTGATTTCAGGTTGAGGAAACAGACCACATGATCCCCGGCCAGTACCTCATCGACTTTGGCGAGCACCCGCTCAACCCCGGCCGGCGCACCGCCACGCTGGTGGTGAAGAACACCGCCGAACGGCCCATTCAGGTGGGCTCGCACTACCACTTTGCCGAGACCAACGCCGCTCTGTCGTTCGACCGCGATGCGGCGCGTGGCATGCGGCTCAACATCGCGTCGGGCACCGCGGTGCGCTTCGAGCCCGGGCAGCAGCGCACCGTGGAACTGGTGGACTACGCCGGCGAGCGCGTGGCCATAGGCTTCCGTGGCCTGGTCAATGGGCGCCTGGACGGGCGCCCTGGCGGCAAACCCTGAACCCGGAGCACGCATGGCCAGCATCTCTCGCAGCGCCTACGCCGACATGTTCGGCCCCACCGTCGGGGACCGTGTCCGCCTGGCCGATACCGACCTCTTCATCGAGGTGGAACAAGACCTCACCCTGCGCGCCGGTGGCTACGGCGAGGAAGTGAAGTTCGGCGGTGGCAAGACCATCCGCGACGGCATGGGCCAGAGCCAGCGCAACCGGGCACAGGGTGCGGTGGACCTGGTCATCACCAATGCCCTCATCCTGGACCACTGGGGCATCGTCAAGGCCGACATCGGCGTGAAAGACGGCCGCATTGTGGGCATAGGCAAGGCCGGCAACCCCGACACCCAGCCTGGCGTGGACATCGTCATTGGTCCGTCCACCGAAGCGCTGGCGGGCGAAGGCATGATCGTGACCGCAGGCGGCTACGACAGCCACATCCACTTCATCTGCCCGCAGCAGATCGAGGAAGCCCTCATGTCGGGCATCACCACCATGACCGGCGGCGGTACCGGGCCGGCCACGGGCACCAATGCCACCACCTGCACGCCGGGCGCGTGGAACATGGAGCGCATGCTGCAGGCCGCCGACGCCTTCCCCATGAACCTGGGTTTCCTGGGCAAAGGCAACGCCAGTGAGCCGCAGGGCCTGATGGAGCAGATTGAAGCCGGCGCGCTGGGCATGAAACTGCACGAAGACTGGGGCACCACGCCAGCGGCCATAGACAACTGCCTGAATGTGGCCGAAGCCACCGACACGCAGGTGGCCATACACACCGACACGCTCAACGAGTCCGGCTTTGTGGAGGATTCCATTGCCGCCTTCAAGGGCCGCAGCATCCACTCCTTCCACTGCGAAGGCGCGGGTGGCGGCCACGCCCCCGACATCATGAAGGTGGTGGGCGAAGCCAACGTGCTGCCCTCCTCCACCAACCCCACACGGCCCTACACCGCCAACACGCTCGACGAGCATGTGGACATGCTCATGGTGTGCCACCACCTCGATGCCTCCATCCCCGAGGACCTGGCGTTTGCCGAAAGCCGCATCAGGAAAGAAACCATCGCGGCCGAGGACATCCTGCACGACCTGGGCGCCATCAGCATTTTTGCCTCCGACAGCCAGGCCATGGGCCGCGTGGGCGAGACCATTTCCCGCTGCTGGCAGACCGCCCACAAGATGAAGGTGCAGCGCGGCTGGCTGGCCCCGCCGACGGGCGCGTCGCTGTGGCCCAGCCACCCGGCCGACCAGAACAGCCGCAACGACAACTTCCGTGCCAAGCGCTACATCGCCAAATACACCATCAACCCCGCCATTGCGCACGGCCTGAGCCACGAGATCGGTTCGCTGGAAGTGGGCAAGTGGGCCGACATCGTGCTGTGGAAGCCCGCGTTCTTCGGCGTGAAGCCCGCGCTCATCCTGAAGGGCGGCATGATTGCCGCGGCCGCCATGGGCGACCCCAACGCCTCCATTCCCACGCCGCAGCCGGTGCACTACCGGCCCATGTTCGCCTCCTACGGCGGCGCGGTGGCAAAAACCTCGATCACCTTCGTGTCGCAAGCCGGGCTGGCCGGTGGCATACAGGAACGCTTTGGCCTGCAGAAGCGCCTGGTGGCCGCCAAAGGCTGCCGCACCGCGTTCAAGGCCAACATGGTGCTGAACGACTACACCCCGGTCATGGAGATCGATGCGCAAACCTACGCCGTGCGCGCCGACGGGCAACTGCTGGTGTGCGAGCCCGCCCACGTGCTGCCCATGGCGCAGCGCTATTTCCTGTTCTGAACCGGCACGCGCTCCGGCGTGCCTTCAGGGCTGTACAGTTCTCCCATGCTGCAAGTTTCCAAACGAATTCCCCAGGGGCAGGGACTGGCGCGCGCGCTGGTGAACCGCGCCGCCACCCTCACGCTGGACTGGGACCAGCGCCAGAAAAGCCGCTTCGATGCCACCGACAGCCAGGGCCGCCACGTGGGTGTGTTCCTGCCGCGGGGCACCGTGGTGCGTGGCGGCGATGTGCTGCTGGCGCAGGACGGCAGCTTTTTGCGCGTGGTGGCCGCCCCGCAGCAGGTGTTGCGCATCACCGCCTGCCAGGCCCACGGCAGCCCCTTCGACCTGACCCGCGCGGCCTACCACCTGGGCAACCGCCATGTGCCCATAGAACTGCAGCCCGACCACCTGAAGATAGAGCCCGACCATGTGCTGGCCGACATGCTGCGCCAGATGCACCTGATCGTGCGCGAGGTGGAGGAGCCGTTCGAGCCCGAGGCCGGAGCCTATGGCGGGCATCACGGGCATGGGCACGGGCACGCCCACGACCACGAACACCATCACGGCCACGACCATGACCACAGCCACGGCTGAAGCACCGCAGGGCGGCCTGCCCGCCTTGCTCACGCTGTTGTGGCTGGCATCGCCCGCGCTCCCTGTCGGCGGGTTTTCCTATTCGGAAGGGCTGGAGGCCGCCATAGACGCCGGGCTGGTGCACGACGAAGCCAGCGCCAGCCAGTGGATCACCGACCAGCTGCACCTGAGCCTGGCGCGTGCCGACCTGGCCGTGCTGGCGCGGGCGGTACCCGCATGGCACCAGAAAGACTACCCACGCCTGCAGGAACTCGATGCGTGGTCGCGCCATACCCGCGAAACCGCCGAGCTGCGCCTGCAGAGCGAACAGATGGGCCGCTCCCTGGTGGAATGGCTCAAGACGCTGCAACTGCCGCAGTTCCCTCCCGCAGCGCTGGCGGCGCTTCCGGTGCCGCTGCAAACACCTACCTACCCGGTGGCGTTTGCCCTGGGCTTAAGCCTGCACACATCCCCCAGCCAGCCGCTGGAACAAGCCCTGGCCGCCTACGCCTTTGGCTGGGCCGAGAACATGGTGCAGGCCGCCCTCAAAGGCGTGCCGCTGGGCCAGAGCAGCGGCCAGCGCATCCTGCTGCGCCTGCACCACGAGATCCCGCAGGCGGTGGCCCATGCCGCCGCGCTGCCCGACGAAGACCGCCAGGCCTTCAGCCCCATGCTCGCCATACTGTCGGCGCGCCACGAAACCCAGTACTCACGCCTGTTCCGATCATGAACGCACCTGCCATGCACCAGATTCCCGGCCGCACCAAACACCTGCCCCCACTGCGCGTGGGCATAGGCGGCCCGGTGGGTTCCGGCAAAACCACGCTGCTGGAAATGCTCTGCAAGGCCATGCGCCAGCGCTACGACCTGGTGGCCATCACCAACGACATCTACACCAAGGAAGACCAGCGCATCCTCACCGTGAGCGGTGCCTTGCCGGCCGAGCGCATCATGGGCGTCGAAACCGGCGGCTGCCCGCACACCGCCATCCGCGAAGACGCATCCATCAACCTCGAAGCCATCGACCGCATGCTGGCCCAGTTCCCCAATGCCGATGTGGTGTTCATCGAGTCGGGCGGCGACAACCTCGCGGCCACCTTCAGCCCCGAACTCTCCGACCTCACCATTTATGTGATCGACGTGGCGGCCGGCGAGAAAATTCCGCGCAAGGGCGGCCCCGGCATCACCAAGAGCGACCTGTTCGTCATCAACAAGACCGACCTGGCCCCCCACGTGGGCGCCGACCTGGAAGTGATGAAGGCCGACACCGCCCGCATGCGCCCGGACACGGCACGCCGCCCCTGGGTCATGACCAACCTGAAAACGCTGGCCGGCGTGGACGAGGTGGTGCGCTTCATCGAGCAGCGCGGCATGCTGCAGGCGGGCTGAGCGCGTTCACTGGCCGGGGTTCTGGGCCGTCAGTTCGGCCTCCAGCAACTCCGCGTGGTGGGCGCGCGGCTTGGCAAAGCGCGCCACGCCCAGGTACAGCACCGGCGTGAGGAACAGCGTGAACAGAGCCGCCAGCGACAACCCGCCAAAAATCACGGCACCAATGGCCGCCCGCGACTCCGAACCCGGACCGGTCCCCAGCACCAGCGGCAGCGCACCGAGTACGGTGGAACTCATGGTCATCATGATGGGGCGCAGGCGGGTGCATGCCGCCTCGAACGCGGCCTCGGCCACACTGCGCCCAGCATCGCGCAACTGGTCGGCAAACTCCACCATGAGAATGCTGTTCTTGGCCATCACACCCACCAGCAGCAGCAGGCCAATCTGGCTGTAAATGTTCAGCGTCACACCGGCCATCAGCATGGCAAACACCGCCGCAGCCAGGCCAAAGGGCACGGTCAGCATCACCACCGAAGCGCTGGTCACGCTTTCGAACTGCGCCACCAGAACCAGGAATACCACCAGCAGCGCAATGCCGAAAGTGATCATCATGTCGCGGGAGGTTTCCTCCAGCAGCGCTGCATCGCCCTGGAACAACAGCGTCATGCCCGGCGGCAGCTCGGCGCTGGCCAGAGCACGCAGTTCCTCCACCGCTTCGGGGAGCGGGTAACCTTCGGCAGGCACGGCGCTCATTTCCACGGCACGGCGCTGGCCCAGCCGGTTCAGTTCGGCGGCAATGGCGGTTTCCTCCAGCACCACAAACTGCGACAGTGGCACCAGCGCGCCACTGGTGCTGCGCACATTCACCATGAGCAGGTCCTGCGGGTCGGTGGCGCCGCGCTGGCTGGACTCCAGAAACACCGGCAAGCGGCGGTCGCCCGCCTCCATCTGGGTCACCTCGTAGCCGTCCACCATGGCGCGCAGCAAGGCGTCCAGCCCATCGGGCGGCACGCCCAGCTGGCTGGCACGGTCACGGTCTATGCGCAGGGTCAGTTGCGGCTGCGTAGCCTGCCAGTCCACGCGCACGTCCTGCACCCGGGGAAGGCGCTCTTCTATCTTCGCCGCAAAGGCGAAGGCGGCATCGGCAATGGCGGTGTGCTGGTCCCCCGTGATGGCCATGCTCAGCCCGCCATCGGCGCCACGCAGGCCCAGGCTGTTGCCGCCAATCACGCGCACCTGCGCACCGGGCAGCCCCCGTAACTGCGCCATGACGCGCTGCGCAATCTGCTGCTGGGTCTCCTCACGTGCCGCCCAGTCGCTCAGGGGCGCCACAATTTCCGCACGGTTGGGGTCCCAACGGCCAGTGATGGTGTAAACCTGCGCCACCAGGCCTTCGGCCCGCAACGGCTCCACCGCCAGCAGCGCCTGCTCCAGCTGGCGGTCGATGTAGGACAGCCCGGTGCCATCGGGCCCGTCCAGGCGTATCTGCAGCACGCCGCGGTCTTCCACTGGCGTGATTTCCTGCACCAGCCGCTGGGAACCCAGCACCGCCAGAGCAGCCAGCAACACCGACAGCGCCACCAGCCACCAGGGACGGCGCAGCACCGCGCCCAGCGCACGCTGGTACACCCGCAGACAACGCTCACCAAAACGGCTCAGGCGACGCTGCAGGTGGCTGGGCGCCGTGTCTTGCGGCAGGCGCGAAGCAATCATCGGCCCCAGGGACAAGGCCACGAACGACGACAACGCCACCGCCGCGGCCATCACGAAGCCGAACTCGGCAAACAGCCGTCCGGCCGACGACGGCAAAAAAGAAATGGGCAGGAACACCGACACCAGCGTGGCCGTGGTGGCCACGATGGCAAAGAACACCTCGCGCGTGCCCAGCACGGCAGCCGCCCGTGGCCCCAGCCCACCACCGGCAGCGCTGCGGCGGCGCTGTATGTTTTCCAGCACCACGATGGTGTCGTCCACCACCAGCCCGCTGGCCAGCACCAGCGCCAGCAGCGTGAGCAGGTTGACGGAAAACCCCAGCAACCAGATGGCGGCCAGCGTACCGATGAGCGAGATGGGAATGGCCAGCGCTGGCACCAGCGTAGGCCGCCAGCGGCCCAGGAACACGCCCACCACCGCAATCACAATCACCACCGACAACACCAGGCTGCCCAGCACCTCGCGGATGGCGCCACGGATGAAGACCGCATCGTCGGCCACGACCTTCACCTCGAACTCGCTGCCCTGCGCGTTGATGGTCTGCACCACCCGCTGCACGCCGTCGGAAATGTCCACGCTGTTGGACTGCGCCTGCCGCACGATCCCCAGGCTCACCACGGTGCGGCCGTCCAGGCGCACATAGGAGGTGGCATCGGCCGGGGCAAAGAACACATCCGCCACGTCGGC
>JALOSG010000083.1 GCA_025458665.1 Serpentinimonas sp. | reverse complement strand
GCCTGGCGCACCACCGTGCGCGACACGCCGAACTCCGCCGCCAGCTCCTCTTCGCGCAGGCGCTGGCCGGGCTCCAGGCGGTGTTCAAACACCGCTCGGTAGATGGCCTCGTAGACGCGGTTGGTGGCGGTGGTCATGGGGCTGGTGGCGGGGGCTGGCCGATGGCAGGTGGATGGCTGGTCGGGCTCGCAGGGACTTCAGGCCGGTGGTTCAGGCTGCCGTATGTTGCGCGATCTGTTCGGCCAGCGCAATCAGGCTGCGGTCGCTGCCAGCCGGCCCGAGCAGGGAAATGCCGAGCGGCGCGCCGGCACGCTGCGCCAGCGGCAGGCTCAGCTGCGGCAGGCCCGCCAGCCCCGCGGCGCACAGCAGGCGGATGGAGCGGTTGCGGTAGTCCTCCAGGCCGGCTTCGGGCTCGCTCACCAGCGGGGCCACATCGGGCATGGTGGGCAGCAGCAGCACGCCGTTGCTGCCCAGCAGCTGGGCCATGTGCGCACGGAAGCGGTCGCGGAAAGCGCGGGCACTGGCGGCCTGCGCATCGCTCACCTGCGCGCTCCAGGCGAAGCGCTGGGACACGCCCGGGCCCAGCGGCGGCGCAAAGCGCTGGATGAAGCCACCATCCACCTGCCAGGCCTCAGCGCCCTGGATGTGGCGGAAATGCCAGTACATATCGTCCAGGCCGTCCAGCACCACACGGGTGTTGCGCGCCTTGCCCAGCACCTGTTCCACCTGCGCGCGCGCCGGGGCCAGTGCCTTGCGCGCGGCGGGTGTGGCCAGCTCCCAGAGGTCGGTGGGCAGCAGCAGGCGCACGCCACCGGCTTCGGTGCCCAGCGGCGTGGTGTCGGGGCCCAGCAGCACATCGGCCACGCGGGCAAAGGTGGCGGCGTCGCGGGCAAACCAGCCGCAGGTGTCCAGGCTGGGTGCCAGGTCCAGGGTGTCGTGCAGGCTCACGCGGCCGTGCGTGGGGCGCAGCCCGTACAGGCCGCAATGGCTGGCCGGTGCGCGCACGGAGCCCCCGGTGTCGGTGCCCAGTGCAAAGTCGCACAGCTGGTTCGATACCGCCGATGCAGAGCCCGAAGAAGACCCGCCGGTAATGCGCTCGGGCACCGCCCCGTTGATGGGCGAACCGAAGTGGGCGTTCTGCCCGTTCATGGAGAAGGCCAGCTCGTCGGTGATGGTTTTGCCGGCAAAGCGCGCTCCGGCATCCAGCAGGCGCTGCACCGTGGGCGCGGTGCGGCTTTGCACCCCCAGCAGAGCCAGCAGCAGGGGCTGGCCGCCGCTGGTGGGGTAGCCGGCAATGTGGAACAGATCTTTGGCCGCAAAACTCAGGCCGGCCAGCGGCCCGGTGGGCGCATGCGGCACCGGTACGGCCGGGTAGGGCATGAAGGCGTGGGCGGGGTCGTGCAGGGCGTTGGTGTGCATGGGGCTGTGGTGAAGGTGTGCAGTGCGGTGCGCTGGGTCACGGCAGCGTTTCGGGCTCGGCAGGGGCGATGGTATCGGCCACACGCAGGCAGCGCACGCTGTGCCCGGCTTCCAGCCAGGTGATTTCGGGGCGGGTCTGGCGGCAGGCGTCTTCGGCCATGCGGCAGCGGTCGGCAAACGCGCAGCCCGGGGGCAGCGCGGTGAGGTCGGGCGGGGAGCCGGAAATGGTTTCCAGCCGCGTGCCTTTGGCCATGGCGCCGTGGGCGCGGCTGCGCAACAACGCCAGGGTGTAGGGGTGGCGCGGCGCGCGCAGCAGCGTGGCGGCGGGGCCTTCTTCCACAATGCGCCCGGCGTACATGACGGCAATGCGGTCGGCCACTTCCACGGCAGCGCCAATGTCGTGCGTCACGAACACCACGGACAGACCCAGCTCGCGCTGCAGCTCGCGCAGCAGCAGCAGAATCTGGATCTGTACGGTGGCGTCCAGCGCCGTGGTGGGTTCATCGGCCAGCAGCAGTTGCGGGCGGCAGGCCAGGGCCAGCGCAATCATGGCGCGCTGGCGCATACCGCCCGACATTTCGTGCGGGTAGGCCTGCAGGCGCCGCTCGGGGCTGGGAATGCGCACCCGCTCGAACAGCTGCAGGGCGCGCTGGTGCGCTTCGGCCTGGCTCACGGGTTCGTGGCGGCGTATGGCCTCCATGATCTGCGCGCCCACGGAATACACCGGGTCCAGGGCCAGCAGGGGCTCCTGGAAAATCATCGAAGCCACCTTGCCGCGGTACTGCGACAGCGCTTTGGCCGACAGGCCCAGCACGTCGGTGCCGCCCACTTTCATCTGGCCTTCTATGCGCGAGCGGGCTTCCGGGTACAGGCGCAACAGGCTGCGCAGCGTCACGCTCTTGCCCGAGCCCGACTCGCCAATCAGGGCCACCACTTCGCCCCGGCGCACCTGCAGGTCCACGCCGTTCACCGCTTCCACCGGCTTCTTGCCACCGGTGAAGGTGACGCGCAGGTTCTTCACATCGACGAAGAATTCTTCGGTGTTCATGCCGCCTCCTTCAGTTGGGGTGCGGCGCTGTGGCCGCTGCCTTCCACATGCATCCAGCAGGCGGCCACCTGCCCGCCGGCCGCCGGGGCCAGCGCGGGCTGGCGTTCGGAACACACCGGCTGCGCGTGCACGCAGCGCGTGTGGAAGCGGCAGCCCGAGGGCGGGTTGATGGGGTTGGGCGGGTCGCCGGCCAGCGGAGGCGTCTCGGTGCGGTGGTCCGGGTCCATGGACGGGATGGAGGACAGCAGCGCGCGGGTGTAGGGGTGGGCGGGCTGCTCGAACAGCGTTTCGCTGTCGCCAATCTCGGCCACCTGCCCCAGGTACATGACCATGACGCGGTCGCTCATGTAGCGCACCACGTTCAGGTCGTGGCTGATGAATACATACGTCAGCCCGAACTCTTCCTTCAGGTCGAGCAGCAGGTTGAGCACCTGCGCCTCCACGGATTTGTCCAGGGCCGACACCGCTTCATCGAGGATGATGAGGCGCGACTGCAGGGCCAGCGCGCGCGCAATGTTGACGCGCTGGCGCTGCCCGCCCGATAGTTCGTGCGGGTAGCGTTCGGCAAAGCGGCGCGGCTCCAGGCCCACGCGGGCCAGCAGGTCGCGTGCGCGCTCCACCGCCTGCTGTCGCGGGAGGCCATGCACCTGCGGGCCAAAGGCAATGGAGTCCTCCATGGTCAGGCGCGGGTTCAGGGAGGCGTAGCTGTCCTGGAACACCATCTGCGTCTGGCGGCGGAACTCCTTCAATGGCAGCGACATGTCGGAGACCGGCTGCCCATCGAAAACGATTTCGCCACGGTCGGGGTTGATGAGGTGCATGAGCAGCCGCGCAGTGGTGGACTTGCCGCAGCCCGACTCGCCTACCACGCCCAAGGTCTCGCCCTTGAAGACGTCGAAGTCGATGCCATCGACCGCGCGCACCACGCCGCCGCCACGGCCCAGCACGTCTTTTTTCAGGGGGAAGTGTTTCACCAGGCCGCGCACGCTCAGCAGCGGCTGGGCCGGTCCTCCAATGTCGGGGTTCTGCATAGGCATGGCGGGGCTCACTGCTTGATTTCCATGGCCGAGCGCAAGCCGTCGGCCAGGAGGTTGAAGGCGATGGAGGTGATGAAGATCATCACGCCGGGCAGGGCGGCAATCCAGGGCTGCACGTAAATCGCGGTGCGCAGCGTGTTGAGCATCAGGCCCCACTCGGGCTCGGGCGGCTTCACGCCCAGGCCCAGAAAGCTCAGGCCGGAGGCCAGGATCATGCTCACCGCAATGAGGCTGGTGGCGTACACAAAAATGGGCCCCAGCACGTTGCCCAGCACATGCACCCGCACGATGGTGAAGGCGTTGGCCCCGGAGGCGCGCGCGGCATCCACGAAGTCGCGGTTGCGGATTTGTGTGGTCACGCTTTCGGCCACGCGCGCTATGGGCGGAATGAACACGATGGTGAGCGAGATGAGCGAGTTGGTGATGCCCGCACCCAGCGCGCCCGACAGCGCAATGGCCAGCAGTACCGAGGGGAAGGCGTAGAACACGTCGATGGTGCGCATCATGAGCGTGTTGGTGTAGCCGCCGGCATATCCCGCCGTGATGCCGATGAGCGAGCCCAGCACGAAGGCAAAGATCACCGGCGTGATGCCCATGAACAGCGACAGGCGCGCACCCACCATGAGGCGCGAGAGCATGTCGCGGCCCAGCTCGTCGGTGCCCAGCGGGTGCCCTTCAAAGCCGATGGGCTTGAGGCGCTTGAGCATGGAGGACTCGTACGGGTCTACTGGCGTGAGCCAGGGCCCGAAGATGGCCAGCAGCAACAGCAGCAGCACCACGCCCGCCGCACCCAGCGCGACCTTGTCGCGCAGGAAACGGCGGAACACGGTTTGCCAGTAACCCGGGGAGCGTTCGTACACCAGGGCCGGGACTTTGGCGGGGTCGATGGCGATTTGCATCATGGGAGCGTCCTGTGCGTGTGTCGGGTTTCAGGCTGTGTTTCAAGACCTTGCAATGCGCGGGTCCAGCAGCGTCTGGATCACATCGACCACGAGGTTGAGCACCACGAAGAACATGGCCAGCACCAGAATGGTTCCCTGCAGCAGTGGCAGGTCGCGCTGGAAGATGGCCGAGTTGAGCAGGAAGCCGGTGCCCGGCCAGGAAAACACGGTCTCGATGAGGATCGAGCCGCCCAGCAGGTAGCCCAGCTGCAGGCCCATGACGGCCAGTGCGGTGGGCGCGGCGTTCTTCACCACGTGCAGGAACACGCCCAGGTCTCCCAGGCCCTTGGCGCGCAGGCCCACAATGAATTCCTGCGCCAGGATTTCGGCCACCAGGGCGCGTACCGTGCGCGCGATGATGCCCATGGGAATGACGCTCATGGTGATGGCGGGCAGGATCATGTGCTTCACGTGCTCCCAGTCCCAGACCCAGTCGCCCGAGCCGCCCGGGCCCGCGCCGCCCGGAGGCAGCCACATGAGGATAGAGGAGAACACGATGACCAGCACCATACCCAGCCAGTAGTGCGGCACGCTCACGCCCAGCACCGAGGTGAGGGAGGCGGCCTTGTCCAGCCAGGAGCCCTGAAAGTAGCCAGCCACAAAACCGAACAGGCAGCCAAATACAAAACCTATGGCCGTGGCGAGCAGCGCCAGGCGCAGCGTGTTTACCACTGCGCGCATGACTTCCTCGGTGACCGAGCGGCCCGAGGCGATGGAGGTGCCCAGATCGCCTTGCAACGCGCGCCACACCCAGCTGAAGAACTGTTCCGGGTAGGAGCGGTTGAAGCCGTACAGCTCGATCAGTTGTTCCTGCAGTTCCTGCGACGCATCGGGCGGCAGGATGGAGACCAGCGGGTCGCCGGGGGACAGGTGCACCAGGGCAAAGCACACCAGGGCCACGCCCAGCATGATGGGCAGCGTGTACACGACGCGGCGGAACAGGAAGCCGAGCATGGGCGGATCCTTCAGGCTAAGGAAAACAACTCAACACACAGGCAGCCGGGGCGCGCGCCACACGGCACGCGCCCCGGATTGGCAGGCTTACTCCATGGACACGGGTGCCAGGTCCACGAACCAGCTGCGTGGCTGCACGAAGCCTTTCACCTTGGCGCTCATGGCACGCGGGCCCACGTCGTGCGCAATCCAGATGAAGGGCGCTTCTTCCACAATGCGGGCGTGCAGCTTGGCCAGGGCCTCGTCGCGCTTGGCATCGTCGAAGGTGGTGCGCGCATCGGCAATGAGCTTGTCGAACTCTTCATTGCCAAAGTGGCCCCAGTTGTTGGACACCGGCGGGAAGGTCTTGGTGCTGGTGAAGCGCACCATGGCAAAGAACGGGTCCATGGCCGCAAAGCTCACGTTGATGGCGTGCGCGCCGTTGGCGGTGGGGTCCTTGGCACCACGGCGCCAGTTGGTGAACAGCGTGTTCCATTCGATGACGTCGAACTCCACATCGAAGTAGCACTGCTTCAGGGACTGCTGCACGAACTCGTTCATGGGCAGCGGCTGCATCTGGCCGGAGCCCGAGGCAGAAATTTGCACCTTCACCTTCAGCGGCTTGGCAGCGCTGTGGCCGGCCTCGGTCATCAGCTTGCGGGCGGCGGCCACGTCGTACCTGATGTCGAACTTGGGGTTGCCCCACCACGGGTGGCCGGGGGGCACGGTGCCTTTGGGCACGGCCATCATGCCGCCCAGCAGGGTTTTCATGCCCTCGCGGTCCACGCACAGGTTGGCGGCGTGGCGCACGCGCTTGTCCAGCCACGGCGAGCCTTCGGCAAAGGACAGCTGCCACGGCCACACGTGCGGCTGGGCGTTGCTCTCGATCTTGAAGCCGCGCTGGCGGATCTGGGGCATGGCATCGGGCGCGGGCGCCTCGATCCAGTCCACCTGACCGGACAGCAGCGCGGCGGTGCGGGCATTGGCTTCGGGCATGGGAATGAGCACCACGCGGTCCAGCTTGGGGGTGCGCTTGGGGTCCCAGTAGGCCTTGTTGGCCACCAGTTCCAGGCGCTCGCGCGGCACGAAGCGGGCCATCTTGAAGGGGCCGGAACCGGAGGCGTCGGCGGCGAAGGCGGTCCAGGCGTTCTTGGCCTTGTCGGCCGGGGTGGCGCCCGCAGCGGCCTCGAACTTCTTCTGCCAGTGGGCCGGGGAAGCCATGAACAGGTTGGTCAGGTTCAGCGGCAGGAAGGCGTCGGGCTCGCTGGTGGTGAGTTCCACCGTGAGGTTGTCTATCTTGCGGGCGCTGCGCAGCGTGGGCATGCGTGAGGCGGTCACGCCCACCTGGCTGGCATCGAAATGCACGGCGTCCTTGTCCAGCACCTTCTGCACGTTCCACACCACGGCGTCGGCGTTGAAGTCGGAGCCGTCGTGGAACTTCACACCGGGGCGCAGCTTGAAGACCCACTTGGTCTTGTCCTGCTCGGTCACGGCCCAGGAGGTGGCCAGGCCGGGGATGAGGACGCTGGGGGCATCGGCCTTGGAGAGATCCCACTGCGTGAGCGCGTCGTACATGGGAATGCCGGTGAAACGGTTGCCCTCGAAGCCCTGGTCGGGCTGGCCGAGCGTGCGCGGGATGTCGGCGGCGGTCATGGCAATGCGCAGCACTTTTTCCTGTGCCAGCACAGTGGGAGATACCAGCGCGGCGGACAGGCCGATGGTGAGGGCGAGGCCCATGAATTGGGGTGCGAGACGGGGCAGGCGGGTAGACCGGTTCATCGTGACTCCTCCAGAACGGATGGCGGGGGTTGGCAAGGGCAAAAGGGTGTGCGCTCGGACTGCGTGGCTTCCCGTTCGGAGCGCCCGCAACTGAGTTGGCAGGCTTTTTGTATGCAATCAGCGTGCCATGCCGGAAGTTCGCTTTTGACGTTCTCTGCGGTAGATCGATGATTTATCTGGGTTTCTTTGCGTTTTTCGGCGGTCAACTCGATGTTGGCGCCACTTTTTGGGGCGTTGACCCGGATGGCTGCGCATCAAAACGATGCAGCGAATTTTTTACTTTGTATGCAAAACTCCCCGATTTGGGGCTGTCCCGACCGTGAACCTGCGAGTGCTCCCATGAAACTCTTGCTCATCAATCCCAACACCTCCGCCGGCATGACCGAGGGCATTGCCGCGGCAGCCCGGGCCGTGGCAGCCAGCGGCACCCATGTGCAGGCCGTGCAGCCCAGCTTCGGGCCCTTGTCTATCGAAAGCCATTACGACGAGGCCTTTGCCGCCGCCGGTGTGGCCGAGCAGGTGCGCCTGGCCGAAGCGCACCCCGATGGTCCGCCCGATGCGGTGGTGGTGGCCTGCTTTGGCGACCCGGGGCTGGAGGCCGCCCGCGAACTGACCCGCGCCCCGGTGCTGGGCATTGCCGAGGCCGCCTTCCATGCGGCTTCCATGCTGGCCACCGGCTTTTCGGTGGTCACCACCATGACCCGCACCTGCATCATGGCCGAGCGACTGGTGCAGCGTTACGGCATGCTGCACCAGTGCCGCGGCGTGCATGGCACCGACATTCCGGTGCTGGCGCTGGAGTGCTGCGACGCCGCCACGCTGCAGCAGATAGAAGACGCCGCCCGCACCGCGCTGGCGCAGGACCGCAGCGGCGCCATCGTGCTGGGGTGCGCCGGCATGGCCCCGCTGTGCGCCACCCTGAGCCAGCGCCTGGGCGTGCCGGTGGTGGACGGCGTGGCGGTGGCGGTGAAGTTCGCCGAGGCTCTGCACGCCTTGGGCTTGCACACCAGCAAGCACGGCGACTATGCTCCGCCGCTGCCGAAAGCGTTCACGGGCTGGGCCGCTCCGCTGGCTTGCTGAAGTTCTCTGCCCCGGGTTTACCCGGATGACCATGCTCAGGCTGGGCCGTATTCTCTGTATACAGAATACGGTAGCCAATTTGTGGCGTTGCCGATTCTTTCATTCCGAAGAGGCCGCCCCCATGAACACCCGAGACAAAGACAGCTTCCCCGACACCGCCACCGAGAACAAACTCATTCCCTACGGCGGCTACTTCAGCAACAAGGTGCCGGGCCACGACCCCGAACTCACCGAGGTGGGCCCGGGCACGCCCACCGGCGAATACATGCGCCGCTTCTGGCACCCGGTGTGCATGTCCATGGAACTGACCGACACGCCGCGCTTCCTGAAAATCCTGGGCGAGGAACTGGTGTGCTTCCGCGATGGCAGCGGCCGCATTGGTCTGTTGCATGCCCACTGCGTTCACCGCGGCGCTTCGCTGGAGTACGGCAAGATCATGGAGCGCGGCATTTCCTGCTGCTACCACGGCATGCAGTTCGATGTGGACGGCACCTGCCTGCGCGTGCCCTTCCCGGCCGGCGAGGAAGAAGAGGGCGAGCGCTACCGCTGCTCCATCCGCCAGGGTGCCTACAAAGCCTTCGAGCGCCACGGCCTGGTGTTTGCCTACATGGGCCCGCCCCAGGAAGAACCGCCTTTCCCCGAATGGGAAGGCAATTTCACCGTGGCCGATACCGACGAACTGGTGCCCTACAGCAACTTCCAGCACTGCAACTGGCTGCAGGTGCAGGACAACGCCGCCGACAACTACCACACCATGGCGCTGCACGCCAAACGGCAGGTGACCGGCGAACACTACCAGGGCACCACCTTCGATGAGGTGGGCGCGGCCTCCATGGAGGTGCCGCCCGACATGCACTTCGTGCCGGTGCACGGCGGGCGCAGCCTGGCCTGTTCGGGTGCGCGCCGCTCGGACGACGGGCATATGTACATCCGCGTGCAGCACCAGGTGCTGCCCAACCTGAGCCTGCACGCCTACACCTCGGAAGACGGGCACCAGAAGAAGCTGTTTGGCCGCTTCCACATGATCCGCTGGACCGTGCCGGTGGACGACCACAACAGCAAGATGCTGGGCTGGCGGGT
Source organism: Serpentinimonas sp. (assembly GCA_025458665.1). Taxonomy (GTDB): domain Bacteria; phylum Pseudomonadota; class Gammaproteobacteria; order Burkholderiales; family Burkholderiaceae_C; genus JALOSG01. The sequence goes on along the minus strand of JALOSG010000083.1, from coordinate 1,330 downwards.
CATGGGCCCCGGCATCGATACGCGGGGTGTGGGCGACAAGAGCCTGGTGGGCTACGAGACCATCGACTTTCTGGAAGGGCAGGTGGCCATGCGCCGCCCCGAGCGCTTTGGCCAATACAAGCTCGAAGACATGCCGCCCATTCCGTCCGACCACCGCGCCCGCGCCAACTACAAGGACGCGCAGTACGCCCCCGGCGACTACGAGGCCATCATCAGCCAGCGCCCGATTGCCGTGCACGCCCTGGAGAACCCCACCAAGTTCGACGCGGGCCTGTACATGTTCAGGAAACTGCTGCGCGATGCCGTGCGCGGTACCAACCCCAAGGCCACCCCGGAGCAGTTTGCGCAATGGCTGCGCGAGTGCGGCGGATCGCCGAACAGCTACTGCTCGGGCAACGTGTTCGAGCTGCCAGTGGGCCGCACCACCGAAGAAGAAGTGACGCTGCGCCGCCATCTGGCGCGGCAGGTGGTGGCCATATTGAGCGAGTCCGACAGCCTGAAGGGCGAGGAGCGCCAGCGCTTCGTGAAGGACAAAATGGAAGCGCTGCAGCAGGAGGTGCTGGCCCGGAGGCACGCGTGAACGCGGCGCTGCCACAAGGCGCGCTGGGGCCGCAGGAACTGGCCGAAACCGGGTTGCTGAAGTTGCGCGTGCACGCCATACGCTGGGAGGCCGAAGATATCCATGCCTTCGAGCTGCGCGACCCCGCTGGTGCACCGCTGCCCGCGGTGCAAGCCGGCGCCCATGTGGATGTGCACCTGGGCGCTGGCCGGGTGCGCTCCTACTCGCTGGCCGGCAACCCGGCCGAGCGCAGCCACTGGCTGCTGGGCGTGCTGCGGGAAAAGCAGGGCCGGGGCGGATCGCGGGCCATGCACGAACAGGTGCGCGTGGGCGAACTGCTCACGGTGGGTCTGCCGCGCAACGCCTTCGCGCTGCACCCCGATTCCCTGAAGAGCCAGGCGCAGGGTGGTGGCCACAGCATCTTGCTGGCCGGCGGCATTGGTATCACGCCGCTCAAGGCCATGGCGCACACCTTGCAGCAGCAGGGCGCCTCGTTCGAGTTGCATTACTGCGCCCGCACGCCGGCCCATACCGCCTTCGCGCAGGATCTGCGCGCCGTGGTGCCTGCGGGCCAGCTGCACTTCCACCACGACCAAGGCAACCCGGAGCAGGGGCTCGACATCGCGGCGCTGCTGCGCAGCCCTGCACCCGGCACCCACGTGTACTTCTGCGGCCCGGCAGGTTTCATGAAAGCCTGCGAAGCGGCCACCGCGCACTGGCCGGCGGGTACCGTGCACAGCGAGCATTTCAAAGCCCCGGAACCCGCGGCCA
>JALOSG010000265.1 GCA_025458665.1 Serpentinimonas sp. | reverse complement strand
CTGGCGTCGGCCAACCTGACCGAGACCGTGGCCCGCCTGCCCCAGGGCATGCACACCCGCGTGGGCCACAACGCCACGGAACTCTCGGGCGGGCAGCGGCAACGGCTGGCCATAGCGCGGGCCATTTACAAGAACGCGCCGGTGCTCATTCTGGACGAGGCCACGTCGGCACTGGACAACGAATCCGAGCGGCTGGTGCAGGACGCGCTCTCGCGCCTCATGCAGGGCCGTACCACGCTGGTGATTGCGCACCGGCTCTCCACCATCGAGCACGCGGACCGGGTGATCGTGCTGGCCGAAGGCAGCGTGCGCGAGCAAGGTACCCACGCCGAATTGCTGGCGCTGCAAGGCCTGTACGCAAGGCTGCACCAGCAAGGGGAAAGCACCGGGCTGGTGCCAGAGTAAGCCAGCGGAGATGACGGGCTACAGCAATACGATGTCGTACTGCTCCTGCGTCATGGAGCTTTCGCTCTGCAGCGAAATGGGCTTGCCAATGAAGTCGCTCAGGCCCGCGAGGTGCTGGCTCTCCTCGTCCAGGAACAGCTCCACCACCATGGGGGACGCTACCACCCGGAACTCGCGCGGGTTGAAGGCGCGCGCCTCGCGCAGGATTTCCCGCAGGATGTCGTAACACACGCTGCGCGGTGTTTTCAACTGGCCTTTGCCGTCGCACACCGGGCAGGTTTCGCTGAGCATGTGCGCCAGAGATTCGCGGGTGCGCTTGCGCGTCATCTCCACCAGCCCCAGCTGCGAGAACCCGCCCACCATGGTCTTCACGCGGTCGCGGGACAACTGCTTCTTCAGCTCGGCCAGTACCGCATCGCGGTGGTCCTCGCGCACCATGTCGATGAAATCGATGATGACGATACCGCCCAGGTTACGCAGGCGCAGCTGGCGCGCGATGGCCTGAGCGGCTTCCAGATTGGTGCGGAACACCGTGTCGTCAAAATTGCGCGCACCCACGAAACCGCCGGTGTTCACATCCACCGTGGTCAGGGCTTCGGTCTGGTCCATGACCAGGTAGCCGCCCGACTTCAAGTCCACCCGGCGCGACAAGGCACGCACCAGTTCCTCGTCGATGTTGAACAGGTCGAAGATGGGCCGCTCGCCGCTGTAGTGCGAAATGCGCGCCACGGTGCTGGGCATGTACTCGCGCGCAAAGTCCAGCAGCAAGCCATGCTGTTCGCGGGAATCTATGCGGATGCTCTGCGTCTCGGCACCCACCAGATCGCGCAGCACGCGCTGCATGAGCGTGAGGTCCTGGTGCAGCAGGCTGGCCGGTGGCCGGGTGGAGGCGCCGGTCTTGATGTGCTGCCAGGTCTTGCGCAGGTAGGCAATGTCCTCGGCCAGCTCTTCGTCGGTGGCGTCTTCGGCGTTGGTGCGGAGTATGAACCCGCCGCCACCTTCGGCGGTGAGCGCGGTCAGGCGCTGGCGCAGGGCGTCGCGTTGCGCCGGGGGAATCTTCTGCGATACGCCGATGTGGCGGTCCTGCGGCAGGAACACCAGCAGGCGCCCCGCAATGCTGATCTGCGCTGTCAGGCGGGCGCCTTTGGTGCCAATCGGGTCCTTGAGCACCTGCACCATGAGGGCTTGCCCCTCGAAAATCTGCCGTTCTATGGGCAGGGCGGCTTCCACGGCCGGGGCTGCCGCAATGGCGGGTACACCATCGGGTAATGCATCTTTGTTGGCATCTTTGCTGGCGTCCTTGTTGGCGTCCTTGGCCTTCTGGCTGCTGTGCTGCGCATGCCGCGCGGTGATGTTGGGCAGCAGGTCGGCCACGTGCAGAAAGGCCGCCCGGTCCAGACCGATATCGATGAACGCGGACTGCATGCCCGGCAACACCCGCGACACCTTGCCCAGGTAGATGTTGCCCACCAGCCCGCGCTCCAGCGCGCGCTCCAGGTGCACCTCCTGCACGGCGCCCTGCTCCACCACGGCCACCCGCGTTTCCTGGGGCGCCCAGTTGATCAGTATGTCTTGTCCCATGGCGGTGATTAGATCAGAGAGTCAGAGAGGCGCCACCCTCACTGCCCAGCTGCAGGCAGCACAAAGCCAGCCTCCTGCAGCAGTTGCGCGGTCTCATGGGCAGGCAACCCCACGATGCCGGTGTAGCTACCACTGATGCGCTGCACCCAGATGGCCGCTACGCCCTGGATGGCGTAGGCGCCGGCCTTGCCCATGGGTTCACCAGTGGCTACGTAGCGGCGTATGTCTGCGGCTGTGAGTGGCCCGAAAGTCACCCGTGAACGGCTGAGAGCCTGCCGAAACTGCCAGCCCTGGCGCGTGGGAAACGCCAGCGCCACGGCGGTGAACACCTGGTGCATTTGCCCGGACAAGCTGGCCAGCATGCGGGCGGCTTCCGCGCGGGAGGCGGGCTTGCCCAGGATCTGCCGGCCCAATGCCACGGTGGTATCGGCGCACAGAATGGCTCCCGGTGGAAGGCTCTGGCGCTCCAGCCGCGCCACGGCAGCCTGCAGCTTCAGGCCCGTAACGCGCTGCACATAGCGGGCCGGCGATTCGTTCGCGCGCAGGGCTTCCAGAGCCTCGGCGTCTTCACCGGGCTCGGGCAGCAGCAGTTCGCAAGCCAGGCCCCATTGCTGGAGCAATTCGCGCCGGCGTGGGCTTTGCGAAGCCAGGTAAAGCTTGGGAGGTTGCGCCATGCGGGTGTTCCTGCCGCGTTCACTCGCGGTGGTAGGGGTGGTTGGCGTTCACCGACCAGGCGCGGTACAACTGCTCCACCAGCAGTACGCGCGCCATGGCGTGTGGCAAGGTGAAGTCGGACAGGCGCAGCGTCTCGTGGGCTTGCGCCTTGAAGGCGGGGTCGAGCCCGTCGGGGCCACCAATGACCAGCGCCACATCGTCACCGCCGCGCTGCCATTCGGTCAGGCGC
>JALOSG010000082.1 GCA_025458665.1 Serpentinimonas sp. | reverse complement strand
TCGGCCGGTTTGATGACCACCGGGCAGCCGGCCGCCAGCGCGGGCGCCACCTTGCGGGTGATCATGGCCAGCGGGAAGTTCCAGGGCGTGATGGCCGCGCACACGCCGATAGGCTGCTTCAACACCAGCAGGCGGCGGTTGTTGTCGAAGTGGGGCAGCGTTTCGCCGTTCACGCGCTTGGCCTCTTCGGCAAACCACTCCACGAAGCTGGCGCCGTAGGCCACTTCCCCCTTGGCTTCGGGCAGGGGTTTGCCTTGCTCGGCGGTCATGAGGCGGCCCAGGTCTTCCTGGTTGGCCATGAGCAGGTCGTACCACTTGCGCAGAATGCTGCTGCGCTCCTTGGCGGTCTTGTTTTTCCAGGCAGGCCAGGCGGCGTTGGCAGCGGCAATGGCGGCTTCGGCATCCGCCGGCCCCAGGTTGGCCACATCGGCCAGCTTCATACCGGTGGCGGGGTCGTGCACATCGAATCGGCTGGCGCCCTTCACCCACTGGCCGTTGATGAGGCCGTCGGTTTTCAGCAGGCTGGGGTCGTTCAGGAGCGCGAGGGGGGAGGTCTTCATGTCCATGGCTGTCTCTTTTGTGGGGCCAAAAATCCGGGTGCGAACCAAACGCACATGGTAAACCGGAACCGCATTTCGGGTGAGCGGTCAGGGGGCCAATTGGGCTGCGTTCAAACCGGCCAAGTGGCACCGTGCTCGGGCACCATGGCAGGCCACTTCAGTTCGTGCTCTATGCGCTGGCGCAGCGTGTCGGAGGCGGCCTGGTCGCCATGCACCACGAACACCTGGCGCGGGGGCAGCGGCAACTGGCGCAGCCACTCCATCAGCTGGCTGCCGTCGGCATGGGCCGAGGCCGAATGCAGTTGCACCACCTCGGCGCGCACCAGCACATCCTGCCCATGTATGCGCAGCGTGGGGTTGCCCATGTGCCGCCCGGCGCTGCCGCCGCTGTTCTGGGCCGCGGCCGCATCGGCCAGCTGGGCGAGTGTGGCGCCGCGCGTGCCTGGTGCCTGGTAGCCGGTCAGGATGACCATGTGCCGGTGGTCGCTCAGGTACTGCATGAGGTGGTGCAGCACCCGCCCGCCCGTGGCCATGCCGCTGGCCGACAGCACGATCTTGGGGCCGTGTTGCTGGGCGATGGCTTTGGACTCGTCGGGGGTGCGCGTCATGGTGGCCACACGGGCCATGTCGCGGCATTCACCCGCGCTCAGACGGTGTTCGCCCAGGTGGTGGGCCAGCAGTTCGGTGCTGTGTATGGCCATGGGACTGTCCAGGTACACCGGCAAGGCCCGTGGAATGCGCCCCTGCGCTTTCAGCAGGCCTATGGCGTGCAGCAGCGCCTGTGCTCTGCCCACCGCAAACACCGGGACCACGGCAGTGCCGCCGCGCGCAGCCACGCGCTCCAGCGCGGGGGCCAGTTCCTCCATCAGCTCATCGGGCGGGTGGCTGCGGTCCCCGTAGGTAGACTCCACCACCACCGCATCCACGCGGCCGTGTTCGCCCACGTCGGCAGGGCTTTCGGGCGCCAGCATGAGCAGGTCGTCTGGCCGGCCCACATCGCCCGAAAACAGCAGCCGCCTTCCACCCACTTCCAGCAGCAGGCTGCAGGCGCCCAGAATGTGGCCGGCCGACATGAAGCGTGCGCGCCAGCCGGGCAGGGGCTCGAAGACCTCGCGCATGGGCGCGGTGCGGATCTGCTTCAAGCTGATGCGGGCGTCTTCTTCCGTGTACAGCGGCAGCGCTGGCGCGTGCCTGGAGAAGCCTTTGCGGTTGGCGTAGGCCGCGTCCTCTTCCTGAATGTGGCCGCTGTCCGGCAGCAGGATTTCGCACAGATCGCGGGTGCCGGCGCTGGCCCACACCTTGCCCCGGAAGCCTTCCTTCACCAGCAGTGGCAGGTAGCCGCTGTGGTCCAGGTGCGCGTGCGTCAGGACCACCGCGCCAATGTGGTTGGGCATGACCGGCAGGGGTTGCCGGTTGCGCAGCCGCAACTGCTTGTAGCCCTGAAACAGCCCGCAATCCACCAGCAGGCTGTGGCCCGCATGCTGCACCAGAAACTTGGAGCCGGTCACGGTGCCGGCACCCCCCAGGAAGGTGATCTGAACGCTCATGCCTTCATTTCACCATACCGGGGGCGGCATGCCGCGGGTTTCTTCAGGAGAAGAAAGACTTCGCTTTCTCGAACCAGCCTTTGTCGTTCGGGCTGTGGCGGTGGCCGCTTTTCTTGAACGATTCGTCCAGTTCCTTGAGCAGCTTGCGCTGGTGTTCGGTGAGCTTCACCGGCGTTTCCACCGCAATGTGGCAGTACAGGTCGCCGGGGTAGCTGGAGCGTACCCCCTTGATACCGCGCCCGCGCAAGCGGAAGGTCTTGCCGTGTTGCGTGCCTTCCGGAATGTCGATGGTGGCCTTGCCGCCCAGGGTGGGCACATCCACCTCGCCGCCGAGCGCTGCCACCGCAATGCTCACTGGCACCTGGCAGTGCAGGTCGTCGCCATCGCGCTCGAAGATATCGTGCTTGCGTATGCGGATTTCAATGAACAGATCGCCGGCCGGGCCGCCGTTGCGCCCAGGCTCGCCATTGCCGGCCGAGCGGATGCGCATGCCGTCGTCGATGCCGGTGGGAATCTTGATTTCCAGCGTCTTGTGCTTCTTGATCTTGCCCTGGCCATTGCAGGTGGTGCAGGGCTCGGGAATGATCTTGCCGCTGCCGTGGCAGTGCGGGCAGGTCTGCTGCACGCTGAAAAAGCCCTGGCGCATCTGCACCACGCCGGCGCCGTTGCAGGTGGGGCAGGTTTTCACGCTGGTGCCAGGCTTGGCGCCGGTGCCGCTGCACACGTTGCAGTCGTCCCACGAAGGAATGCGGATTTGCGCGTCCTTGCCATTGGCCGCTTCTTCCAGCGAAATCTCCATGGCGTAGGACAGGTCGTTGCCCCGGTAAACCTGCCGCCCGCCACGGGCGCCGCCGCGCTGGCCGCCAAAAATGTCGCCAAAAATGTCGCCAAACGCGTCGGCAAAGCCGCCGTAGTTCTCGCCGCCGGCGCCCGGGCCGCCGCGCATGTTGGGGTCCACGCCCGCATGGCCGTACTGGTCGTAGGCGGCCCGCTTTTGCGGGTCGCTCAGCATCTCGTAGGCTTCCTTGCCTTCCTTGAACTTCTCTTCGGCCGCCTTGGCCGCATCGCCCTGGTTGCGGTCAGGGTGGTGCTTCATGGCGAGCTTGCGGTACGCCTTCTTGATCTCTTCGTCGGTGGCGTTCTTGGGTACACCCAGAACTTCGTAATAGTCTCTTTTGGCCATGGGAGCGTCCAGGTTGCGCTGCTAGCGCGAACGCCGCGCCGGTCACTTTCATGTGGCCCGGCGCGGCGGTTGGCGGGTACGGTGCCGCCGGGGCGGCACCTCGGGCAAGTTCAGTCTCGCTTGACTTCCTTCACTTCGGCATCGACCACGTTGTCGTCGGCCGGGCGGCTGCTGGCGTTGCCTTCGGCGGCGCCCTGTGCGGCACCAGCAGCTGCGGCGGCTGCCGCATCGGCGCCACCGGCGGCCTGCATGTCGGCGTACATTTTCTCGCCCAGCTTCTGGCTGGCGGCCATCAGCTCGCTGGTTCGGGCCTCCATGGCTTCCTTGTCCTCGGTCTTGACCGCATCTTCCACCGCCTTGATAGCCGACTCGATCTTTTCCTTCTCACCGGCATCGAGCTTGTCGCCGTACTCGGTCAGGCTCTTGCGCACGGAACTGATGAGCGACTCGGCCTGGTTGCGCGCCTGCACCACCTCGACCTTTTTCTTGTCCTCGGCCGCGTTCAACTCGGCATCTTTCACCATCTTCTGGATCTCGTCCTCGGTGAGGCCGGAGTTCGCCTTGATGGTGATCTTGTTTTCCTTGCCGGTGCCCTTGTCCTTGGCGCTCACGTGCAGAATGCCGTTGGCGTCGATGTCGAAGGTCACCTCGATCTGCGGCAAGCCGCGCGGCGCGGGCGGAATGCCCTCCAGGTTGAACTCGCCCAGCAGCTTGTTGCCCGAGGCAATTTCGCGCTCGCCCTGGAACACCTTGATGGTCACGGCCGGCTGGTTGTCGTCGGCGGTAGAGAAGGTCTGGCTGAACTTGGTGGGAATGGTGGTGTTCTTGGTGATCATCTTGGTCATCACACCGCCCATGGTCTCGATGCCCAGGCTCAGCGGGGTCACGTCGAGCAGCAGCACGTCCTTGCGGTCACCGCCCAGCACCTGGCCCTGGATGGCAGCGCCCACGGCCACGGCCTCGTCGGGGTTCACGTCGCGGCGCGGCTCTTTGCCAAAGAACTCTTTCACCTTTTCCTGCACCTTGGGCATGCGGCTCATGCCGCCCACCAGGATCACATCGTCGATGTCGCTCACGCTCACGCCTGCGTCCTTGATGGCGGTGCGGCAGGGCGCGATCGTGCGCTCGATCAGCTCGTCCACCAGGCTTTCGAGCTTGGCGCGGGTGAGCTTGATGTTGAGGTGCTTGGGGCCCGAGGCATCGGCGGTGATGTAGGGCAGGTTCACATCGGTCTGGGCGCTGTTGGACAGCTCGATCTTGGCTTTCTCGGCGGCTTCCTTCAGGCGCTGCAGGGCCAGCACGTCCTTGGTGAGGTCCACGCCCTGGTCCTTCTTGAACTCGGCAATGATGTAGTCGATGATGCGCTGGTCGAAGTCCTCGCCGCCCAGGAAGGTGTCGCCGTTGGTGGAGAGCACCTCGAACTGCTTCTCGCCGTCCACATCGGCAATCTCGATGATGGAGACGTCGAAGGTGCCGCCGCCCAGGTCGTACACGGCAATCTTGCGGTCGCCCTTGCCGGCCTTGTCCAGGCCGAAGGCCAGCGCGGCCGCGGTGGGCTCGTTGATGATGCGCTTCACATCGAGGCCGGCAATGCGGCCAGCGTCTTTGGTGGCCTGGCGCTGGGCGTCGTTGAAGTAGGCGGGCACCGTGATCACGGCTTCCGTGACCGGCTCACCGAGGTAGTCCTCGGCGGTTTTCTTCATCTTGCGCAGCACCTCGGCGCTCACCTGCGGCGGGGCCAGCTTCTTGCCGCGCACTTCCACCCAGGCGTCGCCGTTGTCGGCCTTGGCAATGCTGTAGGGCATGAGGTCGATGTCCTTCTGGACTTCTTTTTCCTCGAACTTGCGGCCAATCAGGCGCTTCACCGCGTACAGCGTGTTCTTGGGGTTGGTGACGGCCTGGCGCTTGGCCGAGGCGCCCACCAGAATCTCACCATCCTCCTGGTACGCAATGATGGACGGCGTGGTGCGCGCGCCCTCGCTGTTCTCGATCACGCGGGTGGTGTTCCCCTCCATGACCGCCACGCACGAGTTGGTCGTGCCCAGGTCGATACCGATGATCTTGCCCATGTGTTACTCCTAGTATTCTGGAAAAACTGAAAAATCTGTTGGTGTGAAGGTAGGGCCGCTGGCGGCCATTTCAAGCCCCCACGAAGCCGCAGGCCGTTACTTCGGCGCCGTGACCGTCACCAGGGCAGGGCGCAGCACCCGTTCGGCCATGGAATAGCCTTTTTGCAGCACGCTGACTACGGTGTTGGGCTCCTGATCGGCCGGCACCACGCTGATGGCCTGGTGCTGGTGCGGGTCGAATTTCTCCCCGGCAGCCGGCGCAATGGGCATGACCTTGTGGCGGGCCAGAGCGCTGTGCAACTGCTTGAGCGTGGCTTCGGCGCCTTCGCGGATCTGCTGCACGGTGGCTTCCTGTATGGCCAGGCCGGCTTCCAGGCTGTCGGCCACCGGCAGCAGGCTTTCGGCAAAGCTGTCGATGGCGAATTTGCGCGCCTTGCTCACTTCGTCCTCGGAACGGCGGCGGATGTTCTCCACCTCGGCCTTGGCGCGCAGAAACTGGTCGGAAAGTTCGGTGTTCTGTGCCTTGAGCGCTGCCAGCTCGGTAGCCAGCTGTTCCAGCTGCGTCTCGGCATCGTGGGCGTTGGCGGCGGCCGCCGCTTCGAGTTCCTCGGGGCTCATGGGCTCGTGGCTGGCGTTGGGGGTACTGTCGGTGCGGTGGTCGGGGGAATGCGAACTCATGGGGCTGTTTGGGGTGTGAGGCTGAGCCGGGGAGCCAGACAGGCGGACAACTGCTTCCGCTGGCTGGCGCAGTCTTTGCTCCGTATGGCTCAGGGTGGCTCAGAATGTTGCGCTACTGCGCATGTGGGGACACTCCGCCCCAGTTCAAGAGGCCGGGTATGCGGGTATCAAAAAAAACCGCTTGCGCGCAAGCCACGCCGAAGGATCTGCCCATTCTATGGCCCTTCACGGCCGCCCCGAACCCCACCCCGAGCGGGGCACGTCCCGCCCCTGGCCTCAGCCCGGCAGGTAGACCCTGCGCAACAGGCTGATCAGGGTCTTCTGCTCGGCAGCGCTCAGGCGTGCCGCCACGTCGGATTCCAGCGCAGAAGCGGTGGCTTCGGCCTGACGCTGCAAGGCTAGGCCCTGCGGTGTCAGGTGCAGCCCGTGGGCGCGCCGGTCGGAAGGGTGGGGGCGCCGCTCGATGAGGCCGCGCTGCTCGAAGGTTTTGACCATGCCCACCAGGTTGGGGGGCTGGATGTCGAGAGCGGCGCAGACTTGTCGCGAGGTGACCCCTGGGTTGTGCGCCACCACACTGAGTACGGAGAAATCCACAGGCCGCAGGCCGTAGGGAGCCATGCGTTGCAGGAACACGGCAATCACGGCCAGTGCCGTACGGCGAGCGTTGTAGCCCAGCAGGGTTTCCAGGTAGGAGGTGTCTACGGACTCGGGCGGCGAGTGTTCTGCCGGGAGCGCCGCTGCAGTGCGGTCTTCGGTTCGGGCGGGGCGGGGCATGGCCGAAAGCATATCACCCGGCCGCCCCGCAGTTGCCACCAGCGCCACCTATGGAGCGCCACCCATGCAGCGCCACCTATGTAGCGCGACCCATGCAGGGCCATTCATGCCGCCCCGTCAGCGCATCAGCGCGGTGCCATGCGCAGCGCGCCGTCCAGGCGTATCACTTCGCCATTCAGGTGCCCGTTGCTCACGACGTGCGCCGCCAGCTGCGCAAACTCCTCGGGCTGGCCGAGGCGCTGCGGGAAAGGAATGCTCTTGGCCAGGGATTCCTGCACCGCTTCGGGCAGTTCCTTCAGCAGCGGGGTGGCGAACAGGCCAGGTGCAATGGTGCACACGCGGATGCCGTGCTGCGCCAGGTCCCGCGCCATGGGCAGCGTCATGCCCACCACGCCCGCCTTGGAGGCGCTGTAGGCCTGCTGGCCCACCTGCCCGTCGAAGGCCGCCACGCTGGCGGTGAACACCATGACGCCGCGCTCCCCGTCCTGCAAGGGCTCCAGCCGGGCGCAGGCCGCCGCGAACAGCCGGGCCGCGTTGTAGGTGCCCAGCAGGTTCACCCGCACCACGCGGGCAAAGTCTTCCAGCGGGGCAGGGTTGCCGTCTTTGCCCACGATGCGTTTGGCGCTGCCTATGCCCGCAATCTGCATGAGAATGCGCGCCGGGCCGTGCGCGGCTGCAGCGGCGTCCACCGCGGCCTGCATGCTGGTGGGGTCGGACACATCGCAGGGTACCGCCACGCCGCCAATGTCCTGCGCCACGCGCTGGGCGTTGTCGGCGTTCAGGTCGAGCACGGCCACGCGGGCGCCCAGGCGGGCCAGTTCGCGGGCGGTGGCCTCACCCAGCCCGGAGCCGCCTCCGGTCACCAGGGCAGCCTGTCCTTCAATGCGCATGCGTGTCTCCTTGCGGTTTCAGGATGCCGTGCAGCCGGTCTTCGTGCAGCGCGGCCACGGTATCGGCGCGGTGGGTCAGCACCGCGCGCTGGTTGATGGAGCCTTTGTCGGTCACCTCGCCACGGTCTATGGTGGGCGGATCGGCCAGCAGGCACAGGCGTGCCACCCGGTTGGCACTGCCGGTGGCGGTAGCGGCCAGGCGGTTGAGCACCTGCTGGAAGTGGGCCAGTACCGGTGGGCTGGCCAGCACGTCGTGCAGGGAAGCTTCAGGTGGCAGGCCACTCAGGGCGCGTACCGCCTGGGTAGGGAAGACCATGGCGCCCACTTCGTTGCGGTTCAGGCCAGTCACCACCACGTCCTGTATGTACGGTGCGCCAGCGGCAATGATCCTGGCGCGCAGGGGCCCCACACTCACGAAGGTGCCCGTGGCCAGCTTGAAGTCCTCGGCAATCCGGCCGTCGAACTTCAGGCCCTGGTGGATATCGGTCTCATCGATCCACTTCACCGCGTCGCCGGTTTTGAGGAAGCCCTCTTCGTCGAAGGCCTCGGCGGTCTCTTGGGGCATGCGCCAGTAGCCCGGCGTGATGTTGGGGCCACGGTAACGCACCTCGGTCTTGCCTTCGGTGTCCACCAGCTTGAGTTCCAGCCCCGCGGTGGGCAGACCCAGGTCGCCTGCCTGCACGTTGGGGCTGGTGATGAAAATACCGAACGGCCCGGACTCGGTCATGCCCAGCCCAGTGGCCATGACGATGCGCTCGCCCACTTCCTGCTCCGCGCTGGCAAACAGGCTGTCCCAGACCGGTTGGGCCAGCGCCGCACCGGCGTAGAAGAACATGCGCACCCGCGACAGCAAGGTCTTGCGCAGCACCGCGTCGGCTTGCATGGCGTGCGCAATGGCCTCGAAACCCGTGGGCACGTTGAAATACACCGTGGGCGCAATCTCGCGCAGGTTGCGCAGCGTCTCGGGCATCAGCGCGGGGGTGGGTTTGCCGTCGTCTATGTAGAGTGTGCCGCCGTGGAACAGCACCATACCGAAGTTGTGGTTGCCGCCAAAGGTGTGGTTCCAGGGCAGCCAGTCCACCAGCACCAGCGGGGTTTCGGCCAGCACGGGCATGGAGGCCACCATCTGCTGCTGGTTGGCACACCACATGCGTTGGGTATTGATGACCGCCTTGGGCATCTTGGTAGAGCCCGAAGTGAAGAGAAACTTGGCGATGGTGTCGGGCCCGGTGGCGCGCATGGCGGCGTCCACACCGGGCGTGGCTTCGGTGGCCAGCAGTTGCGCAAACGGGGTGGTGGCGCGTCCTTCCAGCGTACCTTCCGTGCACACAATTTCTGTGGCGTCGGGCACCGCCGCGCTCAGTGCGCGTGCGTAGCGGGTGGCGCTGCTGGCAAACACCAGGCCCGGTGTGAGGGTGCGCACCACGTGGTGGAGTTTGTCGAAGTCCTGGCTGACCAGGGAGTAGGCTGGCGAGGTGGGGCAGTAGGCCACTCCTGCGTACAGGCAGCCCAGCGCCAGCAGGGCGTGCTCCAGGTCGTTCTCACTGAGTATCAGCACGGGCCGCTCGGCCGACAGGCCGCGGTCGAGCAAGGCCTGCCCGATGCGGCGCGCAGCCTGCAGCGCCTGCGCAAAACTGATGCGTCGCCAAGCGCCAGTGCTGCTGTCTGGCAGGCGTTCGCGGCGCGCGAATAGGGTGTGGTCGGGGCGCTCGTGCGCCCAATGCACCAGCCGGTCGGTGATGCGCGCCGGGTAGGGCGACAAGGGCGCATCGGCCTGCAGGTAATGCACGCCCGGGGCACCGTCGCGCAGGGTGGCGCTGGTGACGCCAAAACGGAGTGGGCGGTAGCGGGCCACGGCTCAGTCCTTGCGCACCTTGGCCGCCTTGCCCTCCAGGAAGGCGCGTACCCGGGCTTTGGCTTCCGGCGCCGACTGCGCCACCGAAGCCATGAGCGACTCGGTGAACAGGCCATGGTCGGCGGTTTGCTCGGCAATGCGCGGCAGGGCGTGCATGAGGGCGTAGTTGGTCATTGGGGCGTTGCTGGCTATGCGTGCGGCCAACTCCAGGGCCTTATCCAGCGCCGTTCCCGCCGGCACCAGGTACTGCGCCAGGCCCACGCGCTCCCCGTCGGCGGCGTTGTACACGCGCCCGGTGAACATCATGTCGGCCATGCGGGCTGCACCGATCAGCTTGGGGACCCGCACCGAGCCTCCGCCGCCCACAAAAATACCGCGCGTGCCTTCGGGCAATGCGTAGAAGGTGGTTTCGTCGGCCACCCGTATGTGGCAGGCGCTGGCCAGTTCCAGTCCTCCGCCCACCACCGCACCGTGCAGCGCGGCCACCACCGGCACCGCACCTTTTTCCACACAGTCCAGCGCGGTGTGCCACATGCGCGAGTGGTGCACGCCGGCGCTGGCATCGCGCTCCTGCAGTTCCGACAGATCAAGCCCGGCGCAGAAGTGCTCGCCTTCGCCGTGAACCACCGCCGCGCGCACGGTGGGTGGCAGGTTCTGGAAAGCATCCCGCAGGGCAAGGATGAGACCATCGTTCAGGGCGTTGCGCTTGCCGGGGCGGCTCAGTCGTACCAGGGCTATCTCCTGGTGCTGGCCCGTCAGGCTGACGTGCAGGTCGGGGTGGTTGGGATTCATGGTGGCGCTTTCGGGCTTGCTCTTTGTCACGATTATGGTTATAAATAATAACTATAACAAGCCCTTGCGAACGCTGAATGCCTAGCACAAACCCTAGTACGGAGACACGCTGTGGACCACAAGAACCTCATTGCCATCGACATCCACACCCACGCCGAGGTGAGCTGCTGGAACCCGTTCGACAACTACGGTGAGGAGTACGACCGCGCCGCCGACAAGTACTTCGGCAGCAACCGCCGCCCCACCATCGCCGAGACCATTGCCTACTACCGCGAAAGAAAAATCGGGCTGGTGATGTTCACGGTGGACAGCGAGAGCAAGCTGGGCCGCCGCCGCATTCCGAACGAGGAGATTGCCCAAGCCGCCCGCGACAACAGCGACATGATGATCGCCTTTGGCAGCATAGACCCGCACAAAGGCAAGATGGGTGCGCGCGAGGCCGAGCGGCTCATCAAGGAGGAAGGCATACGGGGCTTCAAGTTCCACCCCACGGTGCAGG
>JALOSG010000264.1 GCA_025458665.1 Serpentinimonas sp. | reverse complement strand
GAACAGCACCAGCTTCTTCTACGCCCACACCGACCAGTGGCGCTACGAGAAGCTGGGCATGGACGAGATCGTTTCACCGACGCTCAGCAGTGCCGACAAGGCCGCCTTCAGCGGCAGCATGATCGACTTCAACGTGCGCGCCGAGCGCATGGGCTGGTTGCCCAGCGCTCCACAGATCAAGACGAACCCGATGCAGGTGGTCAAAGACGCACAGGCCGCCGGCCTGGACGCCAAGGACTATGTCGTCAAGGCGCTCAAGGACGGCACGCTGGAGATGAGCTGCGAAGACCCGGACGCGCCGCAGAACTGGCCGCGCAACATGTTCGTCTGGCGCTCCAACCTGCTGGGTTCCAGCGGCAAGGGCCACGAGTACTTCTGCAAGCACCTGCTGGGCACTGAAAACGGTGTGCAGGGCAAGGACCTGGGCAAGGACGAGGCCAAGCCTTCAGAGGTGAAGTGGCACCGGGACGCGCCGCAAGGCAAGCTGGACCTGCTGGTCACGCTGGACTTCCGCATGAGCACGACCTGCCTGTACTCCGACGTCGTGCTGCCCACCGCGAGCTGGTACGAAAAGAACGACCTCAACACCAGCGACATGCACCCCTTCATCCACCCGCTGAGTGCGGCGGTGGACCCGGTGTGGCAGGCGCGTTCGGACTGGGAGATCTACAAGGGCTTTGCCAAGACCTTCAGCGAGGTCTGCGTGGGCCACCTGGGTGTGGAAAAAGAGGTGGTGCTCTCGCCCATCATGCACGACACCCCCGGCGAGATGGCGCAAGCGTTCGAGGTCAAGGAATGGAAGAAGGGCCACTGCGACCTGATCCCCGGCAAGACCGCGCCGCAGATCACCGTGGTCGAGCGCGACTACCCCAACACCTTCAAGCGCTTCACGGCGCTGGGGCCGCTGCTGGACAAGTTGGGCAACGGTGGCAAGGGCATCGGCTGGAAGACCGGCACCGAGGTCGAGCAGCTCGGCCAGCTCAACGGCAAGACGTTGGACGAGGGCGTGTCACAGGGCATGCCGCGCATCGTGACCGACATCGACGCCTGCGAAGTCATCATGCAACTGGCGCCCGAGACCAACGGCCACGTGGCCGTGAAGGCCTGGGAAGCGCTGGGCAAGCAGACCGGGCGTGACCACACCCACCTGGCGCTCTACCGAGAAGACGAAAAGATCCGCTTCCGCGACATCCAGGCGCAGCCGCGCAAGATCATCAGCTCGCCCACCTGGAGCGGTATCGAGAGCGAGACGGTGAGCTACAACGCCGGCTACACCAATGTGCACGAATACATCCCCTGGCGTACCCTCACCGGCCGCCAGCAGTTCTACCAGGACCACCCCTGGATGATCGCTTTCGGGGAAGGCTTTGGCAGCTACCGCCCGCCGGTGGATCTGAAGACCACCAATGGCATCCACAACATCAAGCCCAACGGCCACAAAGAGATCCAGCTGAACTTCATCACGCCGCACCAGAAGTGGGGCATCCACTCCACCTACAGCGACAACCTGATGATGCTCACGCTCAACCGCGGCGGCACCGTGGTGTGGCTCAGCGAAGACGATGCGAAGTCGGCTGGCATTGAGGACAACGACTGGGTCGAGCTGTTCAACATCAACGGCGCCGTGGCGGCCCGGGCGGTGGTGAGCCAGCGCGTGAACAACGGGATGGTGATGATGTACCACTCGCAGGAAAAGATCATCAACACCCCCGGGTCTGAGATCACCGGCGTGCGCGGCGGCATCCACAACTCGGTGACCCGAATCGTGCTCAAGCCCACCCACATGATCGGCGGGTACGCGCAGCTGAGCTACGGCTTCAACTACTACGGAACCATCGGCACCAACCGCGACGAGTTCGTGGTGGTGCGCAAGATGGACAAGGTTGACTGGCTCGACACGCCGGCGGACGACCACCTCGTTCGCGCCTACCAGTCGCAGGGCGAAAACCCCTGACGCGTGAGATCTGCACCATGGCACAACCTCATGCCACCGCCGGCGAAGTCATCGCCGCTGGACCACTGGGAGGCGATTGGTCCAACGGCCATTCGCTCACCTTGGTCAACGAGCGAGATCTCCAGATTTCTCGCCTGGTCCTCCCCGTTGGGCATCTGCTCAAGCCACATCGGGTCCACCAGCAACTGATCATCCAGTGCCGCGAAGGTCAGCTGGTCTTTGAAACCATGGGTCGCCGACTGACCCTGAACCCAGGCGATTTGTGTCACCTGCCGCCCGAAGAAATACACGCTGTTCATGCGCTTGCAAACAGCTCCGCGTTGCTGACCTTGATCGGCACGCACGCGAATCCGTCTAGTCATTCTGGAGAAACCCCATGAGAGTGCGCGCACAAATCGGTATGGTGCTCAACCTGGACAAGTGCATCGGCTGTCACACCTGTTCGGTCACCTGCAAACAGGTCTGGACCAGCCGCCCCGGCGTGGAATACGCCTGGTTCAACAACGTCGAGAGCAAGCCCGGCATCGGCTACCCCAAGGACTGGGAAAACCAGGACAAGTGGAACGGTGGCTGGGTTCGCAAAGCCGACGGCTCCCTTCAGCCCAAGCAGGGTGGCAAGTGGTCGCTGCTGATGAAAATCTTCAGCAACCCCAACCTGCCACAAATCGACGACTACTACGAGCCCTTCACCTTCGACTACGACCACCTGCAGTCGGCGCCGGAGATGAAACACGCCCCCACCGCGCGCCCGCGTTCGCTGATCACCGGCAAACGCATGGAGAAGATCGAGTGGGGGCCGAACTGGGAAGAAATCCTCGGTGGCGAGTTCAGCAAACGCAGCAAGGACGCCAACCTGGACGGTTTCGAGCAGACCCAGAAAGACATGATGGGTCAGTTCGAGAACACCTTCATGATGTACCTGCCGCGCCTGTGCGAGCACTGCCTGAAC
>JALOSG010000263.1 GCA_025458665.1 Serpentinimonas sp. | reverse complement strand
TGAGCATGGAAGGCCGCATGACCGTGTGCAACATGGCCATCGAGGCGGGCGCGCGTGCGGGCCTGGTGGCGGTGGACGAGAAGACTATCGAGTACGTGAAAGGGCGTCCGCTGGCCCCCGGCGTAGACCGCGTCACGGGCCGCTTCGTGGGCGGCCCGGAGTGGGACCAAGCCGTGGCCTACTGGCAGACCCTGCGCTCCGACCCCGACGCCGCGTTCGATACCGTGGTGGAACTGGACGCCAGCCAGATCCTGCCGCAGGTGACCTGGGGCACCTCCCCCGAAATGGTGTTGCCGGTCACCGCCACCATCCCCGACCCCGACCAGGAAAAGGACGCCAGCAAGCGCGGCGCCATCGAGCGGGCGCTCACCTACATGGGCCTGCAACCGGGGAAATCCATCCAGGACATCACGGTGGACAAGGTGTTCATTGGCTCCTGCACCAACAGCCGCATCGAGGACATGCGCGAAGCCGCCGCCGTGGTGAAAAAGCTGGGCCAGAAGGTGGCCCGCAACGTGAAGCTGGCCATGGTGGTGCCGGGCTCCGGGCAGGTGAAGGAACAGGCCGAACGCGAAGGCCTGCACGAGATCTTCCGGGCTGCCGGCTTTGAATGGCGCGAGCCGGGCTGCTCCATGTGCCTGGCCATGAACGCCGACCGGCTGGAGCCGGGCGAGCGCTGCGCCTCCACCAGCAACCGCAACTTCGAGGGCCGCCAGGGCGCTGGCGGCCGCACGCACCTGGTTTCGCCGGCCATGGCCGCTGCCGCAGCGGTTCATGGTCATTTCGTTGACATCCGTGCCTTCACCTGACGGCCTGAAAGGAAACACCATGAAAACCATTGCTACCCTGTTCGCACTGACCCTGACCCTCGCTCTGGCCGGCTGCAACACCGTGCGCGGTGTGGGCCAGGATGTCCAGAAGGCCGGCGAGGTGTTGCAAGACGCCTCCAAGCGATAAGCAGCATGCAGAAATTCACCGTGCACCAGGGCCTGGTGGCCCCCATGGACCGCGAGAACGTCGATACCGACGCGATCATCCCCAAGCAGTTCCTCAAGTCCATCCGCAAGACCGGCTTCGGCGAGAACCTGTTCGACGAGTGGCGCTACCTGGACCCGGGCTACCCGGGCCAGGACCCGGCCAGCCGCAAGCCCAACCCGGACTTTGTGCTGAACCAGCCGCGCTACCAGGGTGCCTCCATCCTGCTGGCGCGCAAGAACTTTGGCTGCGGCTCCAGCCGCGAACACGCCCCTTGGGCCATCGACCAGTACGGCTTCCGAGCCATCATTGCGCCCAGCTTTGCCGACATCTTCTTCAACAACTGCTTCAAGAACGGCCTGCTGCCCATACAGCTGCCCGAAGCCACGGTAGGCCGGTTGTTCGACGAGGTGGCGGCCTTCCCCGGCTACCAGCTCACCATCGACCTGGAGCGCCAGGTGGTGGTGCTGCCGCAGGGGGAAGAGATTCCGTTCGAGGTGCAGGCCTTCCGCAAGTATTGCCTGCTCAACGGGCTGGACGACATTGGCCTGACGCTGCGCTACAAGGACAAGATCCAGGCGTTCGAAGCCAACCGCCTGGCCACCAAGCCCTGGCTGGCCTCCACCCTGCCCGGCTGATTCCCCACCCACACCCACGCCCTCATGAAAATCGCAGTTCTTCCTGGTGACGGCATCGGCACCGAAATCGTGGCCGAGGCCGTCAAAGTTCTCCACGCACTGAAACTCCCGCTGGAGATGCAGGAAGCGCCCGTAGGCGGTGCCGCTTACGAGCTGCACGGCCACCCGCTGCCGCCGGCCACGCTGGAACTGGCCATGGCCAGCGATGCGGTGCTGTTTGGCGCCGTGGGTGACTGGAAGTACGACAAGCTCGACCGTCCGCTGCGCCCCGAGCAAGCCATTCTGGGCCTGCGCAAGCACATGGGCCTGTTCGCCAACTTCCGCCCGGCCATTTGCTACGAGCAGCTGGTGGGTGCATCCAGCCTGAAGCCCGAACTCATCGCGGGGCTGGACATCCTCATCATCCGCGAACTGACCGGCGACATTTACTTTGGCCAGCCGCGCGGCCGCCGCACCGCCACCGACGGCCACTTCCCCGGTGCCGAGGAAGCCTTCGACACCATGCGCTACAGCAAGCCCGAGATCGAGCGCATTGCCCACGTGGCTTTCCAGGCGGCGCAGAAGCGCAACAAGAAAGTCACCAGCGTGGACAAAGCCAACGTGCTGGAAACCTTCCAGTTCTGGAAAGACGTGGTGACCGAGGTGCACGCGCAGTACCCCGACGTGGAACTGCAGCACATGTACGTGGACAACGCGGCCATGCAGCTGGTGAAAGCCCCCAAGGCCTTCGACGTGGTGGTGACCGGCAACATGTTCGGCGACATCCTGAGCGATGAGGCCTCCATGCTCACCGGCTCCATCGGCATGCTGCCTTCGGCCAGCCTGAATGCCAAAGGCCAGGGGCTGTACGAACCCAGCCATGGCAGTGCCCCGGACATTGCAGGCAAAGGCATAGCCAACCCGCTGGCCACCATCCTGAGTGCGGCCATGATGCTGCGCTTCAGCCTGGGCCAGCCCGCGGCCGCCGACCGCATAGAAGCCGCCGTACAGAAGGTGCTGGCTCAGGGCCTGCGCACGCCCGACATCTACAGCGAAGGCACCACCAAGGTGGGCACCGCGGCCATGGGCGATGCCGTGGTGAAAGCGCTGGCAAGCTAAACCCGCCAGGCTCAGATTCGGACAGGCTCGTTTCTAGCTAGACTGTTCCCGGCGGGTGTAGCGCGGTGGAAACCGCCACCAGGTGGCAGCCACCGCCGCGCCGAACAGGGTGTAGGCCAGCGTGAACACCCAGGCGGGTGCGTCGTAGAACAGCACCCGGTGCACCCAGTGCTGTATGAAGCCGCCGCTGTACCCGGCGGCGCCCGCTT
>JALOSG010000081.1 GCA_025458665.1 Serpentinimonas sp. | reverse complement strand
CCGTCGGGCAGCCACGCCATGCGGCCGCCAAAGTGCTGGGTTTCGGTTTTGGGGGGCTGCGAGGTAAAGACAGGCTCTACGTCCTGCAGCTGGCGCCCCTCGAGCCGGGCGCTGACCACACGCAGGTGGTTGGCAGCCAGTGTGCCGTGGGCAAACGACAGCCACAGCCGCTGGTTGGTGGCGAAGTCGGGATCGGGCAGGATGTCGAACAGGCCAGACTGACCGCGTGCCAGCACGGGTGGAACGCCGCCCACGGGTTCAGGGCGCAGCTGCAGGCGCCCATCGGCTGCTGGCTCGATGAGGCGCAGCCGGCCAGGCCGCTCAGTCACCAGCAGGCTGCCACCTGGCAGAAACGCCAGAGACCACGGGTGCTCCAGGCCGGTGGCTACCGTCTCTATGCGGTAGGCCGGTGTCTGGGCCGCAGTCTGAGCTAGAGCTGGGGCCAACGGTGCCGTCCCCAGCGTGGCCAGCGTGCCCAGAAGCAGGGCGATCGGGTATTTCATAATGGTGCCGATGGAAGCAAAAACGAATGCCCCACATGATGCCCGAAGGCTCCTCTGGACCCGCCGCGCGGGGATGTTGCTGTTGGCCTGGGTGCTGGCCGCGGTCTGGGGCTCGGTGGTGCAGACGCGCTGGAACCTGAGTGCGCTGGTGGATGTGGGCGTGAGTATTCCAGCCAGCGAATGGGTCCGGGTCATGGCACAGGACCTGGTGGGTTTTGCACCGGTGTACGGTGGCATTCTGGCTGCGGGCTGGCTGATTGCCCTGCCGGTGGCCAGTGGACTGGCCCGCTGGTGGCCGGCTGGCCGCAGCGCCTTGCTGGCGCTGGCTGCCGGTGCGGGCATGGTGGCGGCGGTGCGTGCCGTGGACGCGGCCGCGCCCATGCCGGTGTTCATAGACGCCACCCGCACCTGGCCTGGCCTGCTGGCCATGGCCGCGGGTGCGGTGCTGGCCGGCTGGCTTTATGCTCAGCTGTCTGCCCGCCTGTCCGGGCCGCGCTATGCACCTGAACGGACCCTCAGGGCATGAAGACACTCGATGAAATGCTGCACCTGGAGTTGCTGACACCCGACCAGCACCGGGACATAGGCGCCTGGATTGCGCAGGCCGATTCTCCCGAGGACATCCTGCAAATGCCTGCCGCACTATGGCAGGCCGTGGAGCGTGCCAGCACCGTCATGGGCATAGACGAAGACCTGATGCGCCCCCCTGCGCTGGACGCGGATGGTGTGGCCTAGTGCTGGCCTAACGCTGGCCTAACGCTGGCCCTGAACACCATCGTTCAAGGCTTCACCGTTCCCTCCACCTGCAGTTTGCCGCCCGTGCCCAGCCCGCTGCCGCCCATGGTCTGTGCGGTGTAGGTGCGCAGAGCGGTGATCATCTGGTTGTAGGCGTCGGCAAAGGCGGCCACAATGACTTTGCCTTGAGGCGTGTTGGTGTAGCCCCTCGCGCCTCCAAAGCCACTGCCCCCAAAGCCAAAACCGCCCAGGGAAAAGTCGGTGTTGGAGGCGCTGCCTTCGGCCGCCGATACCTGCACGCCGGAGCGGTTGTCGGTGAGCAGGAGTACGGTGCCAGCCTCATTCTTGCGAAACCCGCCAGCCAGTGCCCCCACCACGCCGGCCCCAAAGCCACCCAGCATGCCGCTGAGCCCCGACGTACCTTTCTGGTCGAAGATGATTTCTGGTGTGATGGCGTAGTCGGCGGCCACCATCTGGCCCTGGCCAAAGCTGCTGCCGCCGCGCAGTTCGCCGCTTTGCTGCAGGGCACGCTCGGTCGTCATGTTGTCTAGCGCGCGGCCACGTTCCACCACGATGAAGCAGTTGCTTTGCTGCACCATGAGCCGGATGACCGGTACGGTGGAACCCAGCTTGTATTCGCTCAGGGTGCGGAACCAGGCAGAGTTCTGGTCTTCCACCAATGCCACGGTGCCAAAGGGTTTGTCGCAGCGCTGGATGGCGCTGTTGGCGTTGGCGGCTTCACCGCCGCCCGCAGCGCCCGTGACCACGGTTTTGGCGCCGCTATCGCCGATTTTGGGGGCGGTGGAAAGGCAGCCTGCCAGCAAGGCGGCAACGCCTATGGCCGCAGTCGCGCGAAGTGCGGTGTTTCTCATGTTTTTCTCCCTGAAAGGTGGGTGGTTGCGTGTCTGGCGGGCCAGACGGCATTCAGCTTAGGCGGCTTCGCGCACACCTACAGGTCCCCCCATGCCCGTTGGTAGAACTCCGCGTTGGCTGATGGTGGGTGGCTGTCCCTGCCATGGGAATTCACCGATCCTGCGGCAGCCGTGATGTATGCAGAAAACGAAAAATAACCACCAATAAATCGATTGGACTCTGTGGGAGAGCGTGAATAGCATGGAAATCAAGTAACCAATTCTGGAATTTGAAAATGGATCTCTCCCTCTTCCCGCGTATCCAGCTGGGCCACTTTCCTACCCCCCTGGAGCCCATGGCCAACCTCACTGCCTTGTTGGGTGGTCCGCGCCTGTGGGTCAAGCGCGATGACTGCACGGGGTTGTCCTCCGGGGGCAACAAGACACGGAAGTTGGAGTTCCTCATGGCCGAAGCCGTGGCCCTGCGCGCCGACGTGGTGATCACCCAGGGCGCTACTCAGTCGAACCACGCCCGCCAGACTGTGGCCGCCGCAGCCAAGCTGGGCATGAAGTGCCACATCCTGCTGGAGGACCGCACCGGCAGCAAAGACCCCGACTACACCGACAACGGCAACGTGTTGCTCAACCGCCTGCATGGCGCGACGGTGGAACACCGCCCGGGTGGCGCCAACATGCAGCAGGAAATGGAGCTGGTGGCCGAACGCCTGAAAGGCGAAGGCCTGCGCCCCTATGTGATCCCCGGTGGTGGCTCCACCCCGGTGGGCGCATTGGGCTACGCGAGCGCAGCCATGGAACTGGTGAGCCAGGCGGCCACCCGCGGCCTGAGGATCGACCACCTGGTGCATGCCACCGGCAGCGCGGGCACCCAGGCGGGCTTGGTGGCCGGGCTGCACGCCATCAACAGCCCCATCCGTTTGCTGGGCGTGGGTGTGCGTGCGCCCAAGGAGAAGCAGGAAACCATGGTGTACGACCTGGCCTGCCGCACCGCCGAACACATGCGCCTGCGTGGCGGCGTTCCCCGCGAGGCGGTGGCGGCGAATTGCGACTATGTGGGCCCGGGCTACGGTCTGCCCACACCCGGCATGCTGGAGGCGGTGGAGCTTCTGGCCCGCACCGAAGGGCTGCTGCTGGACCCGGTGTATTCCGGCAAGGGCATGGCAGGCCTGATCGATCTGATCCGCAAGGGTCACTTCAAGGCAACGGACAACGTGGTCTTCCTGCACACCGGTGGGTCGGTGGCGTTGTTTGGGTACGGACAGGCCTTTGGCCTGAAAGGCCCGCAGGGTTGATTTGCGGCTCCCTTGAAAAAGGCGCAGCAGATTGGTTTTTTGGGTTCATTCAACAGGAGTAATCACGATGCGAAAGACGACCTCTCCCCTGCTGCTGCGTGCCACGGTGCTGGCCTGTGCAGCCATGGCCATGGCTACTGCAGCCCAGGCGCAAAGCACCACGCTGCGCTTGTCCACTTACGTGAACGAGGTGGACATTCGCTACCAGGGCTTCAAGAAGTTTGCCGAGTTGGTGAACACCAAGACCAGCGGCCGCGTGAAGGTGGAAGTGTTCCCGTCCTCCACCCTGCACGGCTGGAGCGAGGGCGTGGACGCCATGCTGGGCGGCGTGTCCGACATCAGCTGGGTCTCGGCCGACAAGCGCCTGCCCTGCTACCGCGTCACCTCCCTGTACCCGGCGGCCATCAACCTGAGCAAGCAGATTGAGCTGGATGCTGCCTACGCCGCGCTCATCGCCCCCGAAGCGGCCAAAGCCGGCCTCGTGCCCCTCATCAACTCCAACTACTCCTACGACCAGGAGTGGTGGTTCAAGAACAACAACACCGATCTGGCCAAGCTCGACGGCAAGCTGGTGCGCTCCATTGGCCCGCTGGTCTCCATGATGATCGAGACCTGGGGCGGCAAGCCGGTGTTCATTGCGCCCAAAGAGGTGTTCCAGTCGGCCGAGCGTGGCGTGGTGGACGGCATCAACATGGGCGTGGCCACCTACAGCGCGTGGAAGCTGTGGGGCGTGATGCCGCACATGGTCCAGTCCAACCTGTTCTACGGCAACATCCAGTACATGATCAGCAAGAGGAAGTTCGACTCGCTGTCGCCGGCCGACCAGAAAGCCCTGCAGGCTGCCGCAGCCGAATCGGAAGTCTGGCTCAAGCCGCAGTACGAGCGCTGGGTGGACGAAAGCATGGCCGATGCCGTGAAGCAAGGCGGTACCGTGACCAAGATTTCCGCCGAGAAGCGCAAGGCCCTGCTCGATAGCGTGGTGGGCAAGTGGACACCCGAGGTGGACGCCGGCTGTGGCCCCGAACTCGCCGGCAAGGTGCGCACGCTGTTCCGCCAGCACTCACTGTAAGCCGGGCATGCTGGCCGATATCCAGCGCGGCATGGAACGGCTGGCCCTCGGGCTGGCCGGTCTGGGTGCGCTCATCATCCTGGTGCAGACGGTGTGGATTTCCTACGGCGTCTTCGTGCGTTATGTGCTGGGCAAGCCCGATGGTACGGTGACCGAGGCCACCGCCATGCTGCTGTTCCCAGCCGCATTCCTGGGGCTGGCGTTTGCCCTGAAAGAGAACGCCTACCCCAAGGTGTCTTTCCTCATGGACGCGCTGGCACCGCCTGCGCGCCGCTGGCTGGAGGGCTTCAACCTGCTGCTCATGCTGGTGGTGGGTGTGTTTTTCTCCATCGCAGCGGCCAACGCCACCTACCGTGCGTTCGATTCGGGTTCCGCATCCGAAATTCTCCTGTGGCCCCGCTACCTGTTCTGGCTGCCCAGCACGCTGGCCCTGTTCCTTTTCACGTTGTATGCAGGCGTACGTCTGTTGGCGGTGATTTTCAACACCTCCGCAGAACATTCGAAGCACTGAGCTGGAGTTGACTATGGAGTGGTATCACGTTGGCCTCGGCCTGTTGGGTCTGCTCGTGCTGTTCATCGGCATCGGGCTGCCCATTCCGTTTGCGCTGGCCCTGGCATCCATGCCCTTCCTGCTGCACATACAGGGCTGGTCTACCGCGCTAGTCAGCACCCAGCTCAAGCTGTGGGGGGTGTGGATCGATTACATCCTGTTGGCGGTGCCGCTGTTCGTGTTTCTGGGGGAACTCATAGGCCGATCCAACATAGGCCCCAACCTCTACCAGTTCATGCACAAGGGTGTGCGGGTGCGCGGCTCGGCCGCCTACGGAAGTATTGCCGCCTGTGCCGGTTTTGGCGCCGTGTGTGGCTCCTCCATGGTGGGCTCGCTCACCATTGGTGGCGTGGCTTTGCCGCAGATGATGAAGCTGGGCTACAACCCGCGCCTCTCCAGCGGCGTGCTGGCGGCTGGCGGCACCCTCAGCGTGCTCATACCGCCCAGCCTGATTCTGCTGTTCTACGGCATCGTGACCGACCAGTCGATTGGCGAGCTGTTCATTGCCGGGGTGATTCCGGGCCTGGTGCTGGTGACCCTGTTCGCACTCACGGTGTACATCTGGGGCCGCATGTACCCCAGCCACATTCCCAACGCAGAGAAAACGGCACGGGCCAGCGTGCGCGATTTGCTGCTGGCGGTCGGGCCCATCTTTGTCATCGGGCTGGTCATCACGGTGTCCATCTACACCGGTATTGCCACGCCCACGGAAGCGGCCGCCGTGGCGGCACTCATCACCACCATTCTGGCCTTTGCGGTGGGCGGGCTCACCATGCAGGGCTTCAAGGAGTCCTTGATGGCCACCATGCGCACCATGGGCTACCTGGGTCTGCTTCTCTCGGCCGGTGTGTTGTTTGGCTTTGTGCTCACCTACTTCCGGGTGCCCCAGCAGTTCACGGAACTGTTCCTGTCCTACGAGCTGAGCCCGTATGCGGTGCTGGCCATCGTTATTGCGTTCTACGTGATCCTGGGTATGTTCCTGGAGCCGGTGTCGATGACCTTCATCACCCTGCCCACCATTTACCCGCTCATGCACGCGGCTGGTTTTGACCTCATCTGGTTCGGCATCGTGTTCACCATCACCATGGAGATCGCGGTGCTCACGCCACCGGTGGGGCTGAACCTGTATGTCATACAGGGCATCAGTAGAGGAAAGATACCCATCAGCGATGTGATCATTGGCTGCCTGCCTTTCCTGGTCTGCATGGTGGTGCTGATTGCGCTGGTCATTGCAGCGCCTGAAGTGGCACTGTGGCTGCCCTCGGTGATGAAATGACCGCGGCCGCTTTGCATGTGGAACGTGCAGGTGGCGGGCCGCCGCTAGTGCTGGTGCACGGCTACCTGGGCGGCTCCAGCCAGTGGGCTGCAGAGTTGCAGACACTGGGCCAGCACTTCGATGTGATTGCACCCGACCTGCCTGGGTTTGGCAAAAGCAGCCACTTGCAGTCCCCCGACCAGATGGTTGGCCACGCGAAGGCTGTGCTGGGTTGCCTGGACAACCTGGGCGTTCAACGCTTCGACCTCCTGGGCCATTCCATGGGCGGTATGGTGGTGCAGGAGATGGTGCGGCTGGCGCCGGAGCGCGTGAACCGTCTGGTGCTTTACGCCACCGGCGCGCTGGGCCTGCTGCCGGGGCGCTTCGAAACCATGGAGCGCTCCCGCGAGCGCCTGAAGGAAGATGGCGTAGAGGCCACAGCACGGCGCATCAGCGCCACCTGGCTGCTGGAACGGGAGGCTTCCGTGCATGCACAGGCACTGGGCGACCTGGCAGCACAGTCCAGCCCGCAAGCGGCAGAGGCGGGTTTGTGGGCCATGGAACGCTGGGATGGCCGCGAGCACCTGGCGCACATCGCGCAACCCACGCTCATTGTCTGGGGCGACCAGGACCGCAGCTACCAGTGGGCGCAGATCGAACGCCTGTGGCGCGAGATTCCCAGTGCTTCGCTGGCGGTGTTGCCACGTTGTGCCCACGCGCTGCACCTGGAAAACCCGGTGGTGTTCCACCGCCTCTTGCTGGACTTTCTGGTCCCACCGCTGCGGTGAACGGACACGCAGGCGGGGCGGCAAGCTGCCTACACTGCCTGCATCTGAACATCCCACACCGGAACACCCATGGAACTCAAGTGGTTGGACGACTATCTGGCGCTCATTGAAACGGGCTCTTTCTCTGCAGCGGCCGAAAAGCGCCATGTATCGCAGCCTGCGTTCTCCCGGCGCATTCAGCAGCTGGAAGAATGGCTGGGCGTCACGCTCATAGACCGCTCCCGGAAGCCGCTGCAGTTCACCCCGCTGGCCACGCAGCACGAAGCGGCCTTTCGCAGCCTGGTCACCCATATCTATGAGTTTCAGGCCACCCTGCGGGCCGATGCAGCGCACACCCCGGACATGGTCCTGGCGTCCCAGCACAGCCTGGCCGCCTCGCGCCTGCCCAACTTCATCGAGGAGTTGCGCGCCATCCTGCCCGAGCAGCGTTTCCGCATCCGCTCGCAAAACCGGGACGACGGCGTCGCCCTCATGCTGCGCGGGCAGGCCGACATTCTCCTGACCTACGAATCCCGCCAAACCGGCAGCACCATACCGCCGCAACTGGCCACCTCCTGCACGCTGGGCGAGGACGCACTGGTGCTGGTAGCCAGCGCCAAGTTGTGCGCGTCGGAAGAATTCATGCAGCCGCAGAGGCCGCTGCCGCTGCTGTGCTTCCCCCCCGACAGCTTCTTCGGGCAGGCGGTACGTGCCCACGCGTTGGCCGAATTGATGCACTCACGGCTGGTGGCTGTGCAGTACATGAGCGAGTTCAGCCTGGGCCTGCGCGAGATGGCTCTCATACACCAGGGGGCCGCCTGGCTTCCCCGCAGTCTCATAGCCCACGACCTGGAACAAGGCACCCTGCGCGAGCTGGACCTTGTGGGTAGTGCCGTGCCACTGACCATAGTGGCTTACTTTGCCCGCCGCGGTGACGAGGTGCTGCAGCGGCTCATGGCGCAGTTCATGTCCAACCGCGGCAGTCCTGCCACCTCACTTCACAGTGCATCCACCTAAATCCGATATTCAGGGGCACCCGCTAGCCCGCACCGATTACCCGGTATGGCACCCTTGGGGCTGGTACCACTTCGCGCGCGAACTCCTGCCCGGCGTTCTGATCTGCGCAGTGATTGCGCTGGCCTCCTCTTTCGTCTCCGAACACTACGGCGGCCCGCTGCTGCTGTACGCGCTGTTGCTGGGCCTGAGTCTGCACTTCATACACAGCAACCCGCAGGCCAGGAAGGGCGTGGACTTCTGCGGCCGCACCGTGCTGCGCCTCGGGGTAGCGTTGCTGGGAGCGCGTATCACCTTTGAACAGGTGAGCCATCTGGGCCTGGAGGTAGGTGGGGTGGTGCTGGTAGCGGTGCTGGCCACCATTGCCGCGGGCGTGTGGTGGGGCCGGTTGCTGGGGCTCAACCGGGAGGAGGGGCTGCTGGCCGGCGGTTCGGTGGCGATTTGTGGCGCTTCTGCCGCGCTGGCCATTGCCGCCGTGTTGCCACAGACCCGCAGCAACGAGCGCTTCACCCTTCTGGCTGTCGTGGCCGTAACGGTGCTGTCTACCGTGGCCATGATTTTGTACCCGCTGCTCATCCATGCGCTACAGCTGGGACCTGTGGCCAGCGGCGTGTTCCTCGGGGGCACGATCCACGACGTGGCGCAGGTGGTGGCTGCCGGCATGTTGCTGGGCCCTGAACAGGCGGACAACGCGACGGTGGTGAAGCTCTTCCGTGTCCTGTTGCTGCTGCCCGTGGTCCTGGGCATTTCCTTTTTGTACCGCCACCGCGGATTGCAAGGGGAAGCCCGCACACGCCCGCCGCTGGTCCCATCGTTCCTGGTGGCTTTTGTGGTGTTCATGCTCCTGTCCTCCACCCAGCAAATTCCTGCAGACCTGGTTCAGGGAGCGACCGACCTCTCGCGCATTTGTCTGGTGCTGGCCATCGCAGCAGTGGGCATCAAGACCAGCCTGGAAGAGTTGCTGCAGCTAGGGTGGCGGCCCCTGCTTCTGTTTGTGGCCGAAACTGTGCTCATCGGTGTGCTGGTGCTGGCTGCAGTTCTGGCGCTCTACGCGGTGTAGCGGGGGCTGAAGTTGATACAAGTCAGCCGTAGGTCCTCCGCGCCGCCTCACGGTACCCGCCAGCTCCAGCCAAGTGGTCCGAAGCTGGCGCGGCGGTGCCCAGCGCGGCCCAGTTCCAGCCAGTCCATCTCCTGCGCTTGCAACACCAGCACGGCCAGGTGGTGCGCCCCGGAAAGCACAGCGCCGGGTGGGCCTGCGGTGTCTGGCCCGTCAGGTGCATCTTGCAGCAAGGCGCCCGGTGCGTTGGCAGCGAGGTAGTCTGCAGCGGCCGCAGACTGGCCCACCCTTTGCCAGGCTTCCTGCACCAGGCCCCCTTCGGTGAGCACTTCCACGCGGGCTTGCACGCGCAGTTGCCAGCTCAGGCGCTTGCTCCAGAACACCAGGCTGGCGTTCGGGTGGCGCGCCAGTTGCAAGGCCTTGGGGCTGCGCCGGTCTGTGAACAGATGCAGTTGCTGCCGCGCGGCGTCGGCGTGGCGCAGCACCACCGTGCGGGCCTGCGGCACAGGCTCGCCCTGAGCGTCATGGGCCACGTTGGCCAGCACCGGCGTTCGCCATTCGTGGTGTCTGTCCAGCGCAGCGCGTTGCAGTTCCATCCATATCCGCGCGCGGATGTCGTTCTCTTGCAGCAGGGGCGTTTTCACAGGGCAGGACAGGGCGTGAAGATGGGCAAAAGGGTGCTGGCGCCCAGTATGGGGTATTCCCCAAAGGGCTTACAGCGCAGTTTTCCTATGCGCCGTGTTAAAAAATGCAATGGGCAAAGTAAAGATATCAATTTATTCGCGACGAGCCATGCACTCCACCCGTCCAGCCTTGTTGTTGTCATTGCACTGATGGCCTGATATGGAACCCGCTGTTCTGGAACTCGTCCGTGGCCTGAGCACGAACGCCGGGCTGATGGCGTTTCTCGCGGTGACCTTCGGGCTGGTGACACTGCGCTCCCAGAGTTCAGACGCGCAGATCCGGGCGTCGCGCAATGCGTTCATGGCCGCCCTGGGGGGGATACTGTTCGGCGGTTTTGGCATTGCGTCGGTGGCCATGCCCATTCAGCTGGCCGATGGGGTTTACCTCGACGTGAAGACGGTGGTGCTGGTGCTCGCAGTGGCCTATCTGGCGCCCTGGCCGGCCGCGTGCGCCGTGGCCATGGTGGTGGGATACCGCTGGTCATTGGGCGGCGCGGCCTTGTGGCCAGCCATGGCCGAGGTCACCATGGCGGTGGGCTGGGCTGCGGCCATGCGCTCCCAGCGCCAGCGCTTTGACCACTGGCTGGGGCGCGCCTGGGGCAGTTGGTTGTGGCTGCTGCTGCTGGGGCTGGTTGCCGCGCTGGTGGGGCTCATGGGGCATGCGCTGCTTCCCGCGGGCTTGCGTGCCGCTCTGTTGCCCGCACTGGTGCTGCCTCTGGCGCTGGTGTACCCATTGGCCGTGGTGGGTGCCGGGTCGCTGATGGAAGCCACGCTGGCCCTGCGGCAGCGTGAACAGGAGTCCTTGCGGCTGCAGACCCAGCTGCGCGAGTCCTTGCAGGAGAGCCGACAGCTGGCCAGTATTTTTCAGAACAGCCGCGACACCATTGCCATTCTGAGTCCCACCGGCACGCTGCTGGACGTCAATCCCACCTACTGCAAAGTCACCGGCTACACCCGCGAAGAACTGGTGGGCCAGCCGTGGAGCCGTCTGAAAGGCAACACCGCCGACCGCTTCCCCTCGGTGGCCCGCGAGATTGCCCAGAGCGGACGCTGGCAGGGCGAGGTGGCGCGCAAGCGCAAGAACGGCGATATTTTTCTTTCCGAGATCACCATCGATGCGCTGGTGGATGAGGATGGGGTGGTGCGGCGCT
>JALOSG010000080.1 GCA_025458665.1 Serpentinimonas sp. | reverse complement strand
TGCTCGCCGCGCCCTATGGGTGCTATGCGCTGAAACAGGCTCAGGGGTGGGCGGTTGTGCAGCGCATTGCCCACCATGTGGGCCAGAAAAATGGTGTTGCCGCGGGTGTGTTCCAGCACCTCGGCACGCAGGCCGTCCAGCAAGCTGGTCTGTCCATGCACCGCGCGCAGGTCAAAAAATACGCTGGTGAGCATGAGGGCCTGCGGGTCGGGCTGCTGTGTCCACTGGCCAAAGTAGCTGCGCCAGCGGGGCATGGGCTGGCGCCAGTCCGGGTTGGTGGCCATGACGTCCCCGGGGCAATAGATGTAGCCACAGGCATTGAGGCCGTCGCAGGTCCAGCGGGCCAGGGCACGGAAGTATTCGCCGTGCTCCGCTTCCTGGAAACGCGCATCGAGCATGAGGCTGTTGTCCTGGTCGGACTTGGCCGTCTGCTCGCAGCGCGCCTGCGATCCTGCCGCTACCCACACGTAAGGCACAGGGGCCGGGCCCAGCAGTTGTTCGCCCAGTTCCAGCAGGCGGCGGGTCAGGGCATCGGTCACAGCGGTGACCATGTGCCCCGTGCTGTAAGCCGATGCGCCCGCCGCTGCCAGGTTTTGCTGCAGATGCCTGATCTGGGCACTGCTGCGCTTCAGGCCCTCCAGCGTGGACTGCTGGCAAATCTCGCTCGTCAGGAACACCGCCGAAGTGCTGTGCCGCTCCGCCAGGTCTCCGGCGGTAATGACGCCCAGCACATCCCGACCATCGGTCACTGGAATGTGGTGGATGTTGTGCCGCGCCATGAGCAGCAAGGCATCGAAAGCGGTCTGGTCCGGCCGCACCGTGAAAGGGGCCAGCGTGGCAATGTCCACCACCGGGCGTTGCGGGTCGGTACCGACAGCCAGAACGCGGTTGCGCAGGTCGCGGTCGGTCACCAGGCCAAAGAACACCCCATCGGCCCCGATGAGCACCGAAGACGCGCGCTCCTCGCACATGCGCTGCGCGGCTTCCTGTATGGTGCTCTGCGGCGGCAACACCAGCGCCGCGCGGCGCAACAGTTGGCGCACCGGCGTGGACAGCAGGCTGGGGTGGAAGTCGGGCATGCGGGCAGGGCTGAGCGTGCGGGACCATGCTACATCGGCGCACCGCACTTGGGTTTGATCTGGCGCAGCATCATGGGGTTTACACCCGGTCTGGGCGCTTTGTAAGAAGTTGGTAAGCTCACAAATCAGAATGCAGCGAAACCCCACCCAGAGCCCCAGCCCCGCGTTGTGAAGCGGTCCGCCGGAGCAACCTGGTTTTGTGCACGCTTCAGCTTTTTGCCGTATCCAGCCCCCCATGCTTTTGCTTGTCAGCGCCGTGAAACTTGTGGCGGAGCTTGCTTTACTGGCTCTGCTCGGGCAGGCCGTGCTGGGCTGGCTGGCCGGTGCGCACCGCGAACGCAACCTGTTCTACCAGTTGCTGGCCCTGATGGGGAGGCCCTGGGTGCGGGCTGCCGGTTGCTTGAGTCCTTCCTTTGTGCTGCCCCAGCACCACCCTCTGGTGGCCATGTGCCTGCTTGGCGTGGTCTGGCTGGCTGCGGTGCTGGCCAAGATATCCCTGTGCCTGTCTGTGGGGGTGGCCGTGTGCCGGTGACCGACCTGTCCGCCCTGCACGGCCGGGGCCGTCCCAAGCCCTGGGCTTGGTGGCACCGCTGGGCAGCACGTGCGGCCTTGATGGTGGGCGCCCAGCGCGCCGCCGAGCACCACACCCGGGCCTGGATGGCGTTGGACGGTCCGGTCACAGCGGCACAGCGCGCAGCGGCCATGCGGACATTGGCCTACCTGCTTGCGGCGAGGTGCACGCCCGAAGCCCGGGCAGAGGCGCTGTTTTGGCTGGAGCGTGCCACCGCGCTGCAACCCCGGGAGGCAGGGTCCTGGTTCAACCTGGGCTACCTGCACCAGCAGGGTGGGCAGCACGCCTCGGCCCTGGAAGCGTTTCGGCAGGCGCTGGTCCTGTCGCCTGACATGGACCGCGCCTGGTATGGCCTGGGCCTGAGCCTGCTGGAAGTGGGGCAACCGGCCGAGGCGCTGGAGGCTTTCCGGGCCAACACGCGGTTGCAGCCCCACAGCCCGCACGGCTGGGCAGGCTGTGCGCGCGCCCATCTGCAACTGGGCGATGCCGAAGCAGCGCGGGACACGCTGGAGCACCTGCGCCAGTTCGAGCCGCGCGCCGCCCAGGCGTTGCAGCGCGAGCTGCAACTGGAGCTGCCGAGGACACCGCCGGGCACACTACACCCAGGGGGTACCCCCTGATGCCTAGTCTGGCGCCGCGCCGCTACTGGCGCTACAACCTGCGCCTCACGGCGGTGCTCATGCTGCTGTGGTTTCTGGCCACATTCGGGCTGGCATACTTTGCCCGCGACCTGAACTTCACGTTTTTCGGCTGGCCATTTGGTTTCTGGATGGCGGCACAGGGTTCGCTGGTGGTGTACCTGCTGATCGTGGGTTGCTACGCATGGTTCATGAACCGGCTCGATGAGGCCGAGGGCCTTCGCGACCCGGTGGACGGCGCATGAGCCCGGCTCCCCGTTCTGGCGCAGGCCCCCGGGCCGGGGGCAAATCCTGGGCCAGTGCGTCCCCTACCGCCGCCAGCCAGTTGCACTTCAAGCACCAGCTCACCCGCGTCTACACCTGGTACACGGGCGGCTTCCTGGTGTTTGTGCTGCTCCTCGCGGTGCTGGAGCAACTCGGGCTCACGCGCGAATGGATCGGGCTGATTTTTCTGCTGGCCACCATCGGGCTCTACGCGGCCATAGGCATCATGAGCCGCACCACCGACGCCAACGAGTACTACGTGGCCGGTCGGCGTGTGCCTGCGGTGTACAACGGCATGGCCACCGGCGCCGACTGGATGTCGGCCGCGTCGTTCATTGGCCTGGCCGGCACGCTGTACCTGCAGGGATACAGCGGCCTGGCCTTTGTGATGGGGTGGTCTGGCGGGTATTGCCTGGTTGCACTGTTCCTGGCGCCCTACCTGCGCCGCTTCGGGCAGTACACCATCCCCGATTTCCTCGGTGAACGTTACGGGGGCAATGCGGCGCGCACCCTGGGCATCGTCATTGCCATTGTGGTGTCCTTCGTCTACGTGGTGGCCCAGATCGTGGGGGTGGGTCTCATCACTGCGCGGCTCACCGGTGTGGCGTTCGAGCTGGGTGTGTTCCTGGGCCTGGGGGGCATTCTGGTGTGCTCTTTCCTGGGTGGCATGCGCGCGGTCACCTGGACCCAGGTGGCCCAGTACATCATCCTGATATCGGCCTACATGATTCCCGTGGTGTGGCTGTCGGTGCAGCAGACTGGGGTACCTGTCCCGCAGCTGGTCTATGGTTATCAGCTGGAGAAAGTCACCGCACAGGAGGCGTTCCTGAGCTCCGAACCCGGTGAGCTGCAGGTGCGCGAACTGTACCGTCAGCGCGCGGTGGTCTTGAGCGAAAAGCTCAAGGACCCTTCCGCTGCCCTGGCGCAAGACCGCGCTGCCGGAGAGGCCCAACTGCTGCGCTTGCGGGCCCAGCGTGCCAGCGAGGCTGAAATCAGTGCGGCAGAACGGCACCTGGCCCAGTTGCCCCGCGATCCCGAGGCGGCGCGGCGCATCTGGAGCGCCGAGCTGGTGGAAGCCCAGACCAAGTCGCAGCCCTTGAATGGCATGACGCCGCACGCCCAGGCTTTCGCCGGAGACCCGCAGGGTACCGAGGAAGAGCAGAGCGAGTTCGAGCATTCCCGGCGGAATTTCCTTGCGCTCATTTTCTGCCTGATGCTGGGTACTGCCGGCCTGCCGCACATCCTCATGCGGTACTACACGGTTCCCAGCGTGCGACAGGCGCGTCAGTCGGTGGTGTGGTCTTTGCTGTTCATTGTGCTGTTGTACTTCACGGCACCGGCGCTGGCGGTGCTGGTGAAGTTCGAGGTGTTCCACACCCTGGTGGGTACGCCGTTCGATCAGTTGCCCGCCTGGGTGGCCTCCTGGAACAGGGTCGATGCATCTTTGCTCAGCGTGCGGGACATCAATGCGGACGGGGTCCTGCAGCTCAACGAGCTGAGCATAGGCGGAGACATCATCGTGCTGGCCATGCCAGAGATTGCCGGGCTGCCCTATGTGATTTCCGGCATGGTGGCCGCCGGAGGCCTGGCGGCTGCGCTGTCCACCGCCGACGGGCTGCTCCTGACCATTGCCAACGCCCTGAGCCACGACCTCTACTACAAGATGATCGACCCGGACGCCTCCACCACCCGGCGGGTCACCATATCGAAAGTGCTGCTGCTGGTCGTGGCGCTGCTGGGCGCCTATGTGGCCTCGGTGAAGGTGGCCGACATCCTGTTTCTGGTGTCGGCGGCGTTTTCACTCGCTGCAGCCGGTCTGTTCCCCGCGCTCGTGCTGGGCATTTTCTGGAAGCGGGCGTCCACCCTGGGTGCGCTCGCCGGCATGCTGGCAGGCACTGGCGTCACCTTCTACTACATGGCTACCACCCAGCCCTGGCTGCGCAGTGTGTTCGGTGTCACCGGCCCGGTGACCGACTACCAGTGGTGGGGCATAGAGCCCATTTCCGCCGGGATCTTCGGGGTGCCGGTGGGCTTTGCGGTCATCGTGCTGGTGAGTCTGGTCACGCCCAAGCCCTCGCAGGAAGTGCAGGATCTGGTGGAGTCCCTGCGCTACCCGGCACCACGCTGAATTGCCGAGGCAGCCGTTTCCCTGTTAGAATCATGGGCTTACCTTGCCACACCCTGAACTAGACGCCGGGGGTGGCTTCAACCCAGAAGGAGAGTCCATGCGTCATTACGAAATCATCATGCTGATCCACCCGGATCAGAGCGAGCAGGTTCCTGCCATGCTCGAGCGCTACAAGGGCATGATCACCGCCGGCGGTGGCCAGATCCACCGTGTGGAAGACTGGGGCCGCCGTCAGATGGCTTACCAGATCAACAAGCTGTCCAAGGCGCACTACCTGTGCCTGAACATTGAGGCCGATCAGGCTGTGATGGCTGAACTGGAGCACGCCTTCAAGTTCAACGACGCCGTGCTGCGCCACCTCACCGTGCAGAAGAAGAAGGCCGAGACCGGCCCGTCTTCCATGATGCGCTCGGTGGAGCGTGAAGAGGCCCGCAAGGCCCAGCAGCAGGAGGCCGCGGCCTGAGTCCCGTGGGGGACGGTCAGGGAAAAGGGTTGGCGGTGGTGAATCTGGCCAGTGGCGCAAGCGCCAACAGGCTGGTTCTGGCGGCGGTGGTGGCCCAGGTGGCTGCACTGCGCTACACCCCGGCAGGCATTCCGGTTCTCGACGTGCAGTTGCTGCACGAGTCCGAAGCACTGGAAATGGGACTGCCCCGCAAAACCCGGCTGGAAATCAAGGCGCTGGCGTTTGGCTCACAGGCCGAAACGCTGCAAGCCCAGGCACTGGGCCAGCCACTTGAGTTCACCGGCTTCCTCACCAACACCCGCAACGGCAAAGGTACCGTGTTCCACATTCAGGATTTCAAACCGATTTAAGGAAGCACCATCATGGCTGCACCCAAGCGTTTCAATAAAGACAAGCGCCCCAAGCGCAACACCCAGTCGCTGCTGTTCAAGCGCAAGAAGTTCTGCCGCTTCACCGTGGCCAAGGTCGAGGAAGTCGACTACAAGGACATCGACGTGCTGCGCGACTTCGTGGCCGAGAACGGCAAGATCATTCCGGCACGCCTGACCGGCACCCGCGCCATTTACCAGCGCCAGGTCACCACCGCCATCAAGCGTGCGCGCTTCCTGGCCATGCTGCCCTACAGCGACCAGCACCGCGTTTAAGGAGTTCACACCATGCAAATCATTCTGCTTGACAAAGTGGTGAACCTCGGCGGCCTCGGCGATATCGTCAAGGTCAAGGACGGCTACGCCCGCAACTTCCTGATCCCCACGGGCCGCGCCCGCCGCGCCACCCAGAACGCCATCAAGGAATTCGAAACCCGCCGCGCTGAACTGGAAAAGGCCGCTGCCGCCAAGCTGGCCGAAGCCCAGGCTCTGGGCGAGAAGCTGGCCGCTCACACCGTGAAGCTGTCGCAAAAGGCCGGCGTCGATGGCCGTCTGTTCGGCTCCGTGACCAACCACGACATTTCCGACGCCCTGAACAAGGCCGGTTTTGCCGTGGCCAAGTCCCAGGTTCGCATGCCCAACGGCATTCTGAAGAACGTGGGCGACTACACCGTGACC
Organism: Serpentinimonas sp.; assembly: GCA_025458665.1. Taxonomy (GTDB): domain Bacteria; phylum Pseudomonadota; class Gammaproteobacteria; order Burkholderiales; family Burkholderiaceae_C; genus JALOSG01. The sequence continues at coordinate 4,826 of JALOSG010000080.1, read as the reverse complement.
GTGGGCCTGCACACCGACGTGGTGGTAGACCTCAACGTCACCGTGCTGGGCGAGACCGCTTAAGGTTCTTCTCCCGCTCTGACCAAGCCGCCGCCTGGCAACGGGCTGCGGCTTTTTTCTTGGGCGGAGACTTTTCCCGCCACTGCCCACTGAAAGTTCACCGTTCATACAAGGCTTGTCCACAGCCTTGTCCACACCGCTGGCCGGTGGGCGGTCGTAAGATCAAGGGCCAGAAAAACACCGCCTGCCATGTCTGCCGTATTCCCCCTGGATCCTTCCGATCCCGCTGCCGATCTCTACATTCCCGACCGGGCCGACCGCCAGTATGCGCAGCTGCGCGTGCCGCCGCACTCCATAGAGGCCGAGTCCAGCGTGCTGGGCGGCCTGCTGCTGGACAACCAGGCCTGGGACCGCGTGGCCGACCTGCTGCAGGACTCCGACTACTACCGACACGAACACCGGCTGGTGCATGCGGCCATTGCCGCACTCATCAATGCCAACAAGCCGGCCGATGTGATCACGGTGCACGAGCAGCTGGAAAGCCAGGGCCGTGCCGACGAAGTGGGGGGCCTGAGTTACCTCAACTCGCTGGCCCAGTACGTGCCCAGCGCGGCCAACATCCGCCGCTACGCCGAAATCGTGCGCGAGCGCGCCATCCTGCGTAAGCTCATTTCCGCCAGCGACGAGATCGCCACGCACGCCTTCAACCCGCAGGGCAAGGCGGTGGCCAGCATCCTCGACGAGGCCGAGCAGAAGATTTTCAACATCGGGGAAGAGGGCACCCGCCTGAAGCAGGGCTTCCAGTCCATGGACACGCTGGTGGTGCAGCTCATGGACCGCGTGCAGGAAATGGCGGACAACCCGAACGACATCACCGGGGTGCCCACCGGCTTCTACGACCTGGACCGCATGACCGCAGGCCTGCAGGCCGGCGATTTGGTGGTGCTGGCCGCGCGCCCGTCCATGGGCAAGACGGCATTTGCCATCAACATTGCCGAGCACGTGGCCCTGAACGAAGGCCTTCCGGTGGCGGTGTTCTCCATGGAAATGGGCGCCGCGCAGCTGGCGGTGCGTATCGTGGGTTCCATCGGCCGCATCAACCAGGGCCACCTGCGCACCGGCAAGCTGACTGACGACGAGTGGCCGCGCCTGACCGAAGCCATCGAGAAGCTGCGCCATGTGTCCCTGCACATCGACGAAACCCCCGGCCTCACGCCGGCCGAATTGCGTGCCAACGCGCGCCGACTGGCCCGCCAGTGCGGCAAGCTGGGCCTGATTGTGGTGGACTACCTGCAGCTCATGAGCGGCTCCACCTCCGACGGTGAAAACCGCGCCACCGAGCTCGGCGAGATTTCGCGCGGCCTCAAGGCCCTGGCCAAGGAATTGCAGTGCCCCGTGATTGCGTTGTCGCAGTTGAACCGGGGTGTGGAAACCCGCACCGACAAGCGCCCCATGATGAGCGACCTGCGCGAATCCGGCGCCATCGAGCAGGACGCCGACATCATCATGTTCATCTACCGCGACGAGTACTACACCAAGGAGGCCTGCAAGGAGCCCGGGGTGTCGGAAATCATCATCGGCAAGCAGCGCAACGGCCCCACCGGGACCGTCAAGCTCGCGTTCCTGAATGCACTCACCCGCTTCGAGAACCTGGCGGGCGCTGGCTCCGACGACTTCTGAGCCGCCGGGTTCAGCGAGCAGCGCAGCGCCGCCCGTTCAGAGCACGTCGCTGGCGTAATCGGCCAGCCGCGAACGCTCGCCACGCGCCAGGGTGATGTGCCCGCCGTGCGGCCAGCCCTTGAAGCGGTCCACCGCGTAGGTCATGCCCGAAGAGCCTTCGGTGAGGTAGGGCGTGTCGATCTGCGCCAGGTTACCCATGCAGATGATCTTGGTGCCCGGGCCCGCGCGGGTAATGAGCGTCTTCATCTGCTTGGGCGTGAGGTTCTGCGCCTCGTCGATGATGACGTACTTGTTCATGAAGGTGCGCCCGCGCATGAAGTTCATGCTTTTCACCTTGATGCGGCTGCGGATGAGTTCGTTGGTGGCCGCGCGGCCCCATTCGCCGGCATTGCCGCCGTCGCCCTTGGCCAGGAACTCCAGGTTGTCGTCCAGGGCGCCCATCCAGGGGCCCATCTTTTCCTCTTCCGTGCCGGGCAGGAAGCCAATGTCTTCGCCCACGCTCACGGTGGCGCGGGTCATGATGATTTCGGTGTAACGGCGCTCGTCCAGCACTTGCGTCAGGCCGCTGGCCAGGGCCATGAGTGTCTTGCCGGTGCCGGCCGTGCCCGCCAGCGTCACGAAGTCGATCTCCGGGTCCATGAGCAGGTTGAGCGCGAAGTTCTGTTCGCGGTTGCGGCTGGTCACGCCCCACACCGAGTTCTTCAGGTGGGTGTAGTCCTTCAGCGTTTTCAGCACCGCGCTCTTACCCCGCAGCTCGGTCACGCGGGCGTACAGGGCTGGCTCACCGGGCGCTTCAAAGTACACAAACTGGTTGATGACGAACTGGTCCACGAAGGCGCCACTCACGCGGTAGAAGGTGTGTCCTCCTTGCTGCCAGCTCTCTACGGTCTTGCTCTGGCGGGTCCAGAAATCCTGCGGCAGAGCCAGGGAGCCGGCGTAGAGCAGTTCGCCGTCGTCCAGCGTCTTGTCGTTCTCGTAGTCTTCGGCGGCCAGGCCCAGTGCGCGGGCCTTCACCCGCATGTTGATGTCTTTGGACACCAGCACCACTTCGCGGCCAGGCTGCTTGTCGCGCAGGGCCTGCACCACGCCCAGAATCTGGTTGTCGGCCTTGCCCTGGGGCAGGCTGGTGGGCAGCTGGGCGTTCAGTGGCTCGGTCTGGAAGAACAGTTTGCCGGTGGCGTCCCGGTTACCCATGGCGGCCAGCGGCAGGCCCTGGGTCATGTCGGCGCCTTTCTGGCCGGCCAGCGTGTCCAGCGTGCGGCTGGCCTGGCGGGCGTTGCGCGCCACCTCGCTCATGCCCTTCTTGTTGCTGTCGAGTTCCTCCAGCACGATCATGGGCAGGTAAATGTCGTGTTCCTCGAAGCGGAACAGCGAGATGGGGTCGTGCATCAGCACGTTGGTGTCGAGCACGAACAGGCGGCTGGTCCCGTTCCCAGGCTTTTTCACCGAAGCAGAGCGGCCCCGGGAGGCCGGCGCGCGGGCGTTGCCCGAAGGCGCGCTGGGCGGCTGGGGAGCCGGGGAGGGCGTTGCAGCCTGTGCCATGGGAGCGGCCACGGGGGACGCTACAGGTTCCACCTTGGCTTTCACCTTGGTTTCCACCTGAACCAGGGCCTCAGGCGGGGTAGCCTTGAACAGCGCTGCCCCGCGCGAGCGACCACCCCCGCGTTGGGAGGCGGAAACTCCGCGCCCTGCACCCTGGGCGCTTGCCGCAGCAGCCGGGGGCGCCGATACCGCTTCCGGGGTCTCGGCGTCCTCCAGGTCTTCCAGCAAGTCGGGCGCAGCATCGGATCCGGCCAGGGCCGCGTTGCGGATATCGAGTCGTGACGCTTTGCGTGAGGGGGCAGGAGGCAGTGGCATAAGTGGTGGTCAGGCAAACAAAAAAGCCGCGCGGACAACCGGGCGGCTTGGGGGTGAAGCAGGATTTCGGGCCAGGAAACAGGCGGGCATGAAACCATTATGCACGAGCCCCGGAGCGCTGCCGCCAGGCAGGAAAACCCCGGTGGCTGGCTATGGCAACTGGGCCAGAACCCCGTTCAGGCTCAGAGTCAGGCGGCCACCTTGTTCAGTGCCTTCACGGCCTTGAGGACTTCCTCCACATGACCCGGCACCTTCAGGCCACGCCATTCCTGCTTCAGGACACCATCGGGGCCAATGAGGAAGGTGCTGCGCTCGATGCCCTTCACTTTTTTCCCGTACATGATCTTGTTCTTCACCACGCCAAACATGTGGCACATTTTTTCTTCGGTGTCGGCAATCAGTTCGAAGGGCAGTTCCAGCTTGGCCTTGAAATCGTCGTGCGATTTCATGTTGTCGCGCGACACGCCGAACACCTGGGCGCCAGCTTTCACGAAATCCTTGTACTTGTCGCGGAACTGCATGGCCTCGGTGGTGCAGCCGGGGGTGTTGTCCTTGGGGTAGAAGTAAAGCACCACGGTCTGGCCGGCGTGGCTCTGTTGGGTCACCTTGACGCCGTTGGTCGCTACTGCTTCGAATTCTGGAATAGGCTTATTGACGACAACTGCCATAATTTTTTGACCCCTGCGAAAGTTGGTGATAAAAAGCCAGTGTTTCCCGAAAGCGTTACATCACCTGGGCGTGCGCGGCCAGGCGGCGGTCATGGCCCCAATCCAGCTGGGGGCAGCTTCCGGAAACAACCCACTATTTTAACCCAGCCACCGCTGGATATTTTCATTTTGGCTGGCAGGGTCGGACTGCGCCATGGGAAGGCGGCCCGCCGGTAGCGCTCAGACTGGCTCCACCAGCAGAGCGGCCACCACCCGGCGGCCTTCACCCGCCAGGATGTTGTAGGTGCGGCAAGCGGCCAGCGTGTCCATGGTCTCCACGCCAATCTGGCGGTCCAGCAGGGTGCGAAACAGCCCCGGGTGGGCAAAACGCAGGCGGCTACCGCTGCCAAACAGCACGATTTCGGGTTGGCTGGCGGCCAGCAGATCAAAGTGCTGCGCCTTCAGATCCTCAAACCGCTGGCAATCCCACGGTTGCAGGCTGCCGTGGCTGGAAATGACCAGACTCTGGCTGTGGCGCTCTCCGTTGACCGACACCCAGCCATCGCCATAAGCATGGATGGACCAGTTTTCGGGCTTGTCGGGCTGGAGTTTCATGCGGGCTGTGACCGGAGGGAAGTGGAA
>JALOSG010000262.1 GCA_025458665.1 Serpentinimonas sp. | reverse complement strand
CTGGCTTCGCGCTGGCTGCACCACGGCGGCAATCCCTACCGCGTGGCCGCTTCGGGCTGCATGGTGGGTGTGCTGGGTTTTGCCAGCGTCATCTTTGCCGAGCCACTCCATTCGGCCCTCCTGTTCCGCATAGGCGCAGTGCTGGTGGGCTTTGGCGGTGGGCTTTTCTCGGTGGCCACGCTCATTGCGGCGATGGGTTTGCAGAGCCAGGCGCGCAATGGTCTGGCGCTGGGTGCCTGGGGCGCCGTGCAGGCCACTGCCGCCGGCCTGGCCATTGCCGCCGGGGGCGCGCTGCGCGACGTGATGTCGGCGCTGGCTGAGCAAGGTGCACTGGGCAGCGCACTCATGTCGCCCGCCGTGGGCTACAGCTTTGTCTATCACCTTGAAATTGTGTTGTTGTTCGCCACGCTGGTGGCGGTGGGTCCGCTGGTTCGCACGGGTTTGCCTGCGCGCGCCGAGCCGGGTGGGAAGTTCGGCTTGGCTGAAATGCCAGGGTAAGCAAGCGTATTTTTTTGAAGGAGCAAGCGTCATGGAAACAGGTGCTATCACGGGGTATATCGATGTCGCACAGGTTGTGCTCTACGTCTTCTGGGCGTTCTTTGCCGGCCTGATCTACTACCTCCACCAGGAGGGCAAACGCGAGGGGTATCCGCTGGAATCGGACCGCTCCAAGCACATCCGCGTGGAAGGCTGGCCACCCATGCCCAGCCCGAAGACGTACAAGACGCAGCACTATGGTGAGCGCACAGTCCCGAACGACTTCAAGTCGCCGCAGACCCTGCACGCCTCGCCGATTGGCAACTGGCCAGGCGCACCGCTGCAACCGCACAACGCCAACCCCATGCTCGACGGCGTGGGCCCCGGCGCCTGGGCCGACCGCCCCGATGTGCCCGACATGACCTACGAGGGAACACCCCGTATCGTCCCGTTGCGCGCCGACGGTGCGTTCGGTGTCTCCCCGCACGACCCCGACCCGCGCGGCAAGAACGTGGTGGGCGCGGATGGCAAAGTGGGTGGTGTGGCCGTGGACGTGTGGGTAGACCGCTCTGAAATGCTGTTCCGCTACATCGAAGTGGAAGTGGACGCAGAAGGCGGCAAGCGCCGCGTGTTGCTCCCTATGAACTTTGCACGCGTGGGCAACAAGCAGATCAATGTGAAGTCCATTCTGGGCGGCCAGTTTGCGCAGGTACCTGGCACCAAGCAGGCCGAGGTGGTGACCTACCTGGAAGAAGAAAAGATCATGGCCTACTACGGCGCGGGCACCCTGTACGCCACGCCCAGCCGCCAGGAGCCGCTGATATGAGCCAGGCCCCGCAACACGAACACGAGTTCGAGGCTGCGCCCGGCCTGCCCGAGGCGCTGCCCCAGGGCGAACGCCTGCTCTGGCAGGGCGCGCCGAACTGGCGCACCCTGGCCAATGAAGTCCTGCACGTACGTGCCTTGAGCATCTACTTTGCGGTGCTGCTGGCCTGGCGTGCCGGCAACGTGCTGTACGACGGTGGCAGCGTGGCACAGGCCGGCCTGTCGGTGGCTGTGCTGGCCCCGGTGGCACTGCTGGCACTGGGCCTGCTCACGCTCGTGGCCTGGCTGATGGCACGCACCACCATCTACACCATCACCGACCGGCGTGTGGTCATGCGCATTGGCATTGTGCTGAACGTCACGTTCAACATCCCGCACCGCATGATCGAGTCGGCCAGCCTGCGTCCGGGCGCCCAGGGTATCGGTGACATTGCGCTCACGCTGCTGCCCACGGAACGCATTGCCTACGGCCACCTGTGGCCCCATGCGCGGCCCTGGAAGCTCAAGCGCACCGAACCCATGCTGCGCGCTTTGCCCGACGCCAAACGTGTGGGCCAGTTGCTCACACAGGCCATCATGAACCTGCCCACCGACAGCCCGTTGCCGGCGGCGGTGCATGTGTCTGCGCCAACGGTATCGCCCACGCAGGCCCCGCGGCCGGCTACGGCCAGCGTGCAGACTGCTACCGCCTGACCGCGTACCCACCGCCCGGACCTCACAGGAGCCACCCCATGACACCGAGCCCGCAGAACCACCCCGCCGCAGCGCACGATGGCCGCACCCTGGGTGGCCTGCCGCGCCTGCCCCTGCTGGCCATTGCCGGCATGCTGGCCCTGACCCTGCTGGGCGTGACCGCCGTGCAGGTAACTGGCCAGGGGGCAGTGCGTATTCCCGATGCGCCTGCCGTGGAGGTGCGGGAGTTCCGCTTCGTGGACCGCAAAGACGGGGGTATCGACGTGATCAGTGCAGCCACCAACGAAGTGGTGCATTCCGTAGCCCCCGAGACCAATGGCTTCCTGCGCGGCACCATGCGCGGCCTGGCCCGCGAGCGCAAGCGCGCCGGCATAGGACAGGAAGTGCCTTTCGAACTGGTAGGCCGCGCCGACGGCCGCCTGACCCTGATAGACCCGGCCACCCAGCGCCGCGTGGACCTCGACTCGTTCGGGCCCGACAACGCACGGGTGTTTGCCAGCCTCATGACCTCTCCCCCAGGAGTACAGAAATGAACGCGACCGTAGCCCAGCACGACATTGAAGCGCCCAACGAAGCCACCAGCGTGGCCCTGCGCAACACCATGCTCACGCCCCGCTTCTACACCACCGACTTCGACGCGATGGACCGCATCAGCGTGGAGCCGGTGCGCGCCGAGTGGGACAAGATGATGGACGAATTCCGCGCCGACTCCAACACCGACCACTTCCAGCGCCCTGCCGAAATGGTGGGCAACTACTCGCACCTGCCGCCCAAGCTGCACAAAGAGTTTCTGGATTTCCTCATCAGTTCGTGCACATCGGAGTTTTCGGGTTGCGTGCTGTACGCCGAGATCAGGAAACGCGTGAAGAACCCCGACATCAAGGAACTCATGGCCCTGATGGCCCGCGACGAAAGCCGCCACGCGGGCTTTATCAACCAGTGGCTGAAAGACTTTGGCGTGG
>JALOSG010000079.1 GCA_025458665.1 Serpentinimonas sp. | reverse complement strand
CCAGCCCGCCCCGAAGGTCAGGCCGCCCAGCACCAGGCGCTTGTCTATTTGCGTGGCCTTGGGCAGGTGCAGCGCGCCGCCCAGGAAGCTGGTGGTGCGCTTCTTGGCCAGCGCGAAGGCAAAGAAGCCCACCGCAATGGCGCCACCCATGACAAAGGCCAGCGACGGGTCCCAGGTGCCCAGGATGTCCAGAAAGCCCAGCACCTTGGCCGGGTCGGTCATGCCCGAAAGCAGCAAACCCAGGCCAAACAGCAGGCCCACGATGAATTCAGAAATGCGGTGCATGTGTGTGCTCCTCGTTCAAACCGTCAGATACCGAACACGTGGCGGACCAGATACACCGTCACGAAACCCGCGCCCATGAAGGCCAGCGTGGCCACCAGGGAGCGCGGCGACAGGCGCGAAAGCCCGCACACCCCATGCCCGCTGGTGCAGCCCGAGCCGTAGCGCGTGCCCAGCCCCACCAGCAAACCGGCCACCACCACGAGGCCAAAGCTGGCATCGATTTGTGGTGCCTTGATGAAGCCTTCCGGCGCCAGCAGGCCGTACACCAGCGGCGCGCTGAACATGCCCAGCAGCACCGAGACGCGCCAGCCGGCATCGCCCTGCTTGGGCGGCAGCAGGCCACCCAGAATGCCGCTGATGCCCAGCACGCGGCCATTCAACAGCACGAACAGTGCCGAGGCGACACCCAGCAGAACGCCACCGGCCAGCGAGGCCCAGGGCGTGAAGTTGGCCCAATCGATCGTCATGGTTTACTCCTTGGTCTTTCCACAGAATTGGTCGTAGAGCACCTGGATCACGGCCAGCGCGCGCAGGCTCTCCAGGCGGTAGTAGATGTGTTTGCCGTCGCGCCGGGTGGCCACCAGCGCCTCGTCGCGCAGCACGGTGAGTTGCTGCGACAGCGTGGGCTGCACGATGCCCAGCAAGGATTCCAGTTCGCCCACGCGGTGTTCGCCTTGCGAAAGTTGGCACAGGATCATGAGGCGGTCCGGGTTGGACAGCACCTTCATGAGGCCGCACGCCTCGGCGGCGGCGGTCTGCATCTGGGTGAGTTCAAGCACGTCTTCCATGGGTTCTCCAGGGTCGGGACAGGGGCAAGGCGCGGCCGGGGTGGTGGCTGGCTATGCCCGGGATGCAATGATTCTATTGACCGATAATCTATTTGTCAATAAACTATGTTCATCTTAATTGTTTTCGATCCGCCCGCACTTTGCCCTGAAAGGAGTTCACCATGAACACGGCCCACACCACCCCTTCTTCCACCAGTTCCTCGGCCGCGCGCCCGCAGGTCCACGGCCTGTTCGACCCCGCCACCTGGACCGTCACCTACGTGGTGCACAACGGCCCCGGCAGCGCCTGCGCCATCATCGACTCCGTGCTCGACTACGACCCCAAGTCGGGCCGTACCCGCCACACCTCGGCCGACCGCGTGGTGGAGTACGTGCGCGCCCACGACCTGAAGGTGGAGTGGATACTGGAAACCCACGCCCACGCCGACCACCTCTCGGCCGCGCCCTACCTGAGGGCGCAGCTGGGCGGAAAAATCGGCATTGGCGACCACATCACCCAGGTGCAGAAGGTGTTCAAGGGCATCTTCAACCTGGAGCCTGAATTCCGCCTCGACGGCTCGCAGTTCGACCAGCTGTTTGCCGAAGGCGACGAGATCCCGCTGGGCGACCTGAAGGGCAGCCTGCTGTACGTGCCCGGCCACACGCCGGCCTGCGTGGCCTACCAGTTTGGCGATGCGGTGTTTGTGGGCGACACGCTGTTCATGCCCGATGTGGGTACCGCCCGCGCCGACTTTCCCGGCGGCGATGCGCGCACGCTGTACCGCTCGGCCCGCAAGATACTGAGCCTGCCGCCCGAGACGCGCCTGTTCATGTGCCACGACTACCCGCCTGCCGGGCGCAGTGTGGTCTTCGAGACCACGGTGGCTGCCGAACGTGCCAGCAACATCCATGTGCGCGACGGCGTGACCGAGGACGAGTTCGTGGCCCTGCGCACCGCGCGCGATGCAACCCTGGAGATGCCGGTGCTCATCCTGCCGGCGGTACAGATCAACATCCGCGCCGGGGAGATGCCGCCCAAGGAGGAAAACGGCATTGCCTACGCGAAGATTCCGCTGAATGCGCTGTGATCACCGCACCTTGAGCAAATCCCGCGTGGTGGCATAGCCCAGCGCGATCATGTCTTTGGCTCGGTGGAAGTCGAGCACGCCACAGGCATCCACCGGAATTTCCACCAGCAGGTCGGGCGGGTAGGCGGCCACCTGGAAGCGTGCAATGCGGTCCTGCATCGCGTCGAGCGACTTGGCCATGACCTCGAACGCGTTGTCCGGTGCGGTGACGGAAGCCGCGCTGGAGCCCTCGCCCGCCTCCGGGCTCCAGCGGCTGCGCAGGTGCCCCAGCCACTGCAGAACACCGCTCGGTGCGTTGGATGGCGCGGGGTTGCGGCCAGCGCGGCCACTCTCCAAATCCACCTCGGCCTCCACGCGCCGCGCCACGCCATTCAACGACACCGCCACCGTCTGCTCGGCGCGAAAGCCCTTGGCAGGCGCCAGCGGCAAGGGACTCAGCAGACCGCCATCGACCAGCCAGCGCCCGCTGTGCAGGGCTGGTGTGAACAGACCGGGTATGGCCATGGAGGCGCGCATGGCCTCGAACAGGGAGCCCTGGCGCAACCACACTTCCCGCCTGCGCTCGATATCGGCCGCCACGGCCGTGAACGGAATGGGCAGTTCCTCCATCTGCACATCGCCCACCAGTTCTTCGAGCTTTCTCATGAGCGCATGGCCCTCAATCAGGCCGCGCCGTGTGAAGGAGAAGTCCAGCAAGCGCCAGACATCGGTCTGGCTCAGGCTGCTCACCCATTCGGTATACACCGCCAGCTTGCCCGCGGCATAGAGACCGCCAACCACAGCGCCGATGGAGGCCCCCGTGACCGAGCGGATGGCAAAGCGGCCATCCTCCTCCAGCGCCTGGATCACACCAATGTGGGCCAGCCCGCGCGCGCCGCCGCTTCCCAACACCAGGGAAATGGGCAGTGGGCCGTGGTTGTCAGGCATGCAGCGCTGGCCGGCGCAGCACCTGCTCGGCCTCATGCACCGGTAGCGGCCGGCTGAACAGATAGCCCTGAAAGGCGTGGCAGCCCATCTCCTGCAACACCAGTTGCTGCTCGGTGGTTTCCACGCCCTCGGCAATCACCTGCAGTTGCAGGCTTTGTCCCAGGGCAATGATGGTGCGGGCGATGGATCGGTCCTTGTCCGAATCGAGAATGCCGCGTGTGAAAGACTGGTCGATCTTGAGCTGGTCCAGTGGTAGCCGGCGCAAGTACGACAGCGAGGAATACCCCGTACCGAAGTCATCCAGCGAAAAGCCGACACCCAGCGCCTTGAGGGCGTTCATCTTCTCCAGAATGGCGTCCATGTCGTAAATCAGCAGGCTCTCGGTCAGTTCCAGCTTCAGGCCGCAGGCCTTCACACCGCTGGTCTTGAGCGCGTCTTGCACCTGCGCCACAAAATCGGGGTGGCGGAACTGCACCGCGCTCACATTCACTGCCAGCACCAGGTGCGCCAGCGCCGCATCGGCCTGCCAGCGTTGCAACACGCTACAGGCTGCCTGCAGCACCCACTGGCCCAGCGGCAAGATGAGGCCCGTGTCCTCGGCCAGCGGTATGAAGGTGGCTGGGGACACCAATCCGCGCGCCGGGTGGTTCCACCGCACCAGCGCCTCCGCACCCCAGGCGCGGCCGCTGGCATCCACTTGCGGCTGGTAATGCAGCAACAGTTCGCCCTGCTGCAGGGCCCGGCGCAAATCGGCTTCCAGTTCCACCCGGGCGGCCACAGCTTCCTTCAACTGCTGCTCGAACATCTTGATGGTGTTGCGCCCGGACTGTTTGGCGCTGGTCAGCGCCAGATCCACCTGCTTGAGTGCCTCAGCCACTGTCACTTCGGCGCCCACGCCGGTGGCAATCCCTATGCACGCGGAGGTCATGTGGCTGTAGTCGTCCAGCTCGAAAGGCTGTGCCAGTGCATCCAGCAACACCTGTCCCAGGGTACGTGCCCGCACCGCCGCCACCTCGGGCCTGGTACCCAGGTTTTGCAGCAGCACAATGAATTCGTCGGCACCCAGCCGCGCCACCTCGTCGGCCGGCTGGGTGGCCGCACTCAGCCGCGCGCCCACCAGGCGCAGCAACGCGTCGCCAGCGAGGTGGCCCATGGTTTCGTTCAGCGCCTTGAAGCTGTCCAGGTTGATGAGCAGCAAGGCGCAGTACTGCCCATTGCGCGCGCTGCGCTGCAGCGCGTCGGCCAGGGTCTGGCTGAAGCGCTGCCGGTTCGGCAGGCCAGTGAGCGGGTCGAAGAAAGCCAGCCGGTAAATGGCGGCCTCGGCCTGCTTGCGCGCGGTGATGTCGGTGTTGATGGCCAGGATGGCGCTGGGTGCTCCCTGCTCGTCGCGCACCAGCGTCCAGCGACCCTCTACCGTGATCGGTTTGCCATTGCGGTGGTACTGCACCAGTTCGCCGGTCCATTCTCCCCGCTCGATGGTCTGGCGGGTGCAGTCCAGGAAGTCAGCCTGGTCCTGGTAGAGCAGCTCGGCGATGGAACTGCCCAGCGCCTCCTCGGCGGTCCAGCCGTACAGGCGTGCACAGGCGCTGTTCCAGAACAGGATTTCGTGCTGCAGGTTGCGCACGATGATGGCGTCCTGCGCTTTCTCCAGCAGGGAAGCCTGCTGCCGGATACGGGCATCGGCCTGCTTGCGTTCAGCCTCGGAGCGCAGGTGCATGAGCCCGAAGGCCAGATCGTTGGCCAGTTCCTCCAGCAGCGTGATTTCTTCGCGGCTGAACACCATGGGGTCGGTGACGTACAGGCAGATGGCGCCAAATGTCTCGCTCTTGTGCCGCAGTGGCAAGCCGATGGCGGCGCGCAGTCCACTGCCATCCAGATCGCGGCGCCAGTAGGCAAAGCCTTCGTCGCTGCGTATGTCGGGCACCAGGGTGGTCTCGCCGTGCATAACGGTGCGGCCCATGATGCCGCGCGAGGTCGGGCTACCCGGGTCGTAGGAGACGACCGTGTGGTCAAGAAACTCCCCGCCGCTGCCATAGCGCGCCACCATCTGCAGTTGCTTGTGCGGGCCGGGCTGCACAAAGCTGACCCAGGCCAGCTTGTACCCGCCAATCTCCACGGCAATGCGGCACACCTCGCGCAGCAGAGCCCCTTCGTCCTGGGCGCGGATCATCTGCTCGTTGCAATCGCTCAACATGCGCTGGGCGCGGCTCACACGGGCCAGTTCGCGCTCGGCCGCCATGCGCTGGGTCACGTCGTTGATGAGGGCCAGGCGCGCCGGGCGGCCGTTGAAAGTGATGGGGCCGGCCGAGACCTCCACATCGATGATTTCTCCGTTGCGCTTGAGGTGCTGGCGCAGGGCGCCGACGGTCTGCGCATCTGCCGGGATCGCGTGCAATTGCGCCTTGGCGTTGCGCGCGGCCTCGGCCGGCCACAGGTCGGGCACCTCCAGTTGCTGGAACTCCTCTTCCGAATAACCGTAGTGGATCTGCGCAGACCGGTTGGCCGCCACGATGCGCAGCGAAGCGCGTTCGTACACCCACATGGGGTGCGGGTTGTGCTCGAACAGCAACCGGTACTGAAATTCCGACTGGCGCAGCGCCTCGGAAAACCGGATGCGCTCGATGACTGCGCCGAGCGACTCCGACAGCAACAGCAGGGAGGTGGTCTGGTCGTGCGAGAAGGCGTGAGGCTCGCGGGCGGTGGCACGCAGTATGCCCACCACACGGCCCGAATTGCGCAGCGGCACCAGCAACATGGAACGCACGCCCACTTCCCTGCAAATACGGCGGTTCACGCGGGGGTCGGTTTCGGAGTCGGCGCAGTACTGGGGTTCACCGGTGGTGACCACGCGCCCCGCAATGGAGCTGCGCACAGGCATGCGGGCTCCCAGCGCACGGTGGGTTTCGCCGAAGTAGCCGTGGCTCACGAGGTCGTTGCCCTCGAGCAACTCTATCTCCACACCCGTGGCGGGCAGCACCGCCATGGCCCGCTCGGCCATGAGACTGCACACGGCATCCAGGGGCAATTGCGCGGTGGATATCTCCTGCTGAATGGCCAGAATCTGCCCACGCAAAGCGGACTCCCGCAGGGCCTCCTGCTGCAAGGCCTGCTGGGCCTTCATTTCGCGGCGCTGGCGGCGGAACTCCATGAGCAGCACGGCCTGCCCCGCCAGCGTCTCCAGAGCGGAGAGTTGCTGCGCAGTGAGTTCTCTGGGCTGCTGGTCCACCACCACCAGCGTGCCCACACGGAAACCTTCGCTTGTCGTGAGGGGCACACACGCGTAGAAGCGGATGTGGGGCTCACCCAGCACCAGCGGGCTGCGGGCAAAACGCGCGTCCTCCCGCGCATCGCTCACCACCAGCGGAGCTCCACGTTCGATGGTGTAGGTGCAGAAAGACAGCGTCAGATCGAGTTCCACCATCTCCAGGCCGAAGATGGACTTGAACCACTGGCGCCTGTCGTCGATGAGCGTGATACCGGCCATGGGGACCTGGCAGATGCTGGCGGCCAACTCGGCCAACCGGTCGAATTCAGGCTCGCGGGTGGTGTCCAGGACATCGAGCGCGCGCAGCGCTTCAAGGCGGGCGCTGTGCCCCACCTGCCCCATGGGTCCTGCAGGCACAGGAGCCAGGGCCTCGACAGAGGCAGGACTGGATGGGTTGAACATGGGACCAGCGGTGCGATCGGAAAGTTCTGGTTGTAGCACAGCCCAACGTCGGGAAGCACATGGGCGCCAGACAAACTCCGGCAGAAGTTGAAGGAAAGGCCGGGCTATGCGCTTTGGCGCACACTCTGCCAGCGTGCACCACCAAGACACCCTACTCCGCCTGCGCCATGCGCTGCAGCGCTTCGATCCGGACCATCCGGAGCCGGCGCGCGCGCGGTCCATGACCCTGTCTGAGCTGCAAAACCTGCTGGGTCCGGGATCGGGGCCCTGCATGCTGCTCATGCTGGCCACCCTGAGCGGGCTGCCGCTGGTGGGCATAGGCAACCTGGTGTGCCTGGCGGTGCTGGCACTGGCAGTGGCCGTGTTGCTGGAGCGCGAGGTGGTGAGTCTGCCGAAGCGTCTGGCCAGCTTCAGCCTGAACCAGCGCTGGGCGCCGCGCTGCCTGAAGGCGCTGGTGTGGATCTACAGCACTGCCGGCCAGTGGCTGCGCCCACGCTGGCACCTGCTGGTGCACCGCCAGTTGCGCCTGTGGTGGGCGGTGTGGATGGTGGGCATGGTGGTCATGATCCTGCTGCCCCTGCCGCTGGTGAACATACTGCCCGCCCTGAGCCTGCTGCTGCTCAGCCTGGGCTGGCTGTTCCGCGACGGCCTGGCCATGGTGCTGGCCACCGCCGTGGGCGCCGTGGGGCTGGGCTATGCGCTGTCCCTGTGGCACCTGCTGGTGCTGGGCTGGCAGCAGGTACTCAGCTGGTTTTGAGTGGTGCCTTGACTGCTTGATACGGGTAGGGGTACACCCTCACAGGCATCCGTAGCGCAGTACCTAGAATGGTGGTGCATCAGCATAGACTGATTTTTTGAGTTGGAGCCCCAGCCCATACCCCTCATCCACAGGAGACACCCCCATGCAACGCAGAACCACCCTGGCCGCCCTGGCACTGACTGTGGCCGCCACCACGCTGTTCACCACCGGCTGCGCCTTCACCCCCGCCCGCCAGAAAACGCAGGTGGTGCTGCAGGTGAGCGACCCCGACCCCGCCAAGTGGAACCTGGCCCTGAACAACGCGCGCAACGCGCAGAACGACCTGGGCAAGGACAACGTGGACGTGGAAATCGTGGCTTATGGCCCGGGTATTGCCATGCTCAAGTTCGACGCGCCCACCGCCAACCGCGTGAGCGACGCCATCAAGAGCGGCGTGAAGATCGTGGCCTGCGAGAACACCATGACCGCGCAGAAGCTCGACAAGAACGAGATGAACCCCAACATCAGCTACGTGCCGGCGGGCGTGGTGCACATCATGCAGCGCCAGCACCAGGGCTGGGCCTATGTACGGCCGTGATCTAAGGCTGTAATTTGCGGCCCTGAAATTTTTTTCGCGTCCACTGCATCCAGGCAGGGCTCTGGCGGGTAGTGGAAGTGTCGGCGTTGGTTGCCCAAGGTTTGCACCGGCAGGTGCAAGAGGCGGCCAACGCGGCAATTCCATCTACTTCAAGGAGCCTTCCCATGCTGAACGCAAGCACCCACACCCACACCCGCGCCCACACCCGTGCCCACTTCTCCACCGCCGCCCTGACCCTGGCCCTGCTGGCCGCCGCGGGCAGCGCCGCCGCCATGCACCACGGCCACGGCTTCAAGCAGGACGGCCTGCCCGATGGCGTGAAAGTGCCCGCTGGCAACGCGGTGATGCTGGAAACCGTGGGCGTGGGCGAGATCACCTACGAGTGCCGCGCCAAGAAAGACACCACCGACCAGTTCGAGTGGGTGTTCGCCGGCCCCGACGCCAAGCTCATGGACCGCGCCGGCAAGCAGGTGGGCCGCTACTACGGCCCGCCCGCCACCTGGGAAGCCACCGATGGCTCCAAGCTCACGGCCACCCAGCTGGCGGTAGCACCGGGCGGCGCCGGCAACATCCCGCTGCAGTTGGTGAAAGCCAACCCCGCCATGGGCCAGGGCGCCATGCAAGGGGTGAGCTACATCCAGCGCGTGGCCACCCAGGGCGGCGTGGCCCCGGCAGCGCCTTGCGGCCAGCCCCAGCTGGGCAGCAAGCAGGTGGTGAAGTACCAGGCCGACTACATCTTCTGGCGCGCGCAGTAAGGCTGGGAACCTGCCCAGGCCAGGGCCGCAGCGCCACCGCGCGGGGCCTGGGCGGGTTTGCTATTCTCCGGCCCATGCCGCCCACCGATGACTTCAACTACGAAGCCGCCCTGCAGGCCTGTGCCCGGGGCGATACGGCGGCCTTGCAGCGCCTGTACCAGCAGGAAAGCGCACGTCTGCTGGGCGTGGTGCAGCGCATGGTGAGGAACCTGCCCTGGGCCGAAGATTTGCTGCACGACGCCTTTGTGCAGATCTGGCAGCGCAGTGGCAGCTTCGACCCGGCCAAAGGCTCTGGGCGCGGCTGGATGTACACCGTGACGCGCCACCTGACCCTGAACGCGCTGCGCAACCGGCAGCAAGAAACCGCCCGCGAAACCGCGGTGGACGAAGACACGCTCGATGTGCTGGACGCACACGCCTCGGTGCAGGGCTGGCGCGAGGCAGAGCAAGACTTTGCCTGGCAGACCTCCACAGGCCGCATGGCGGGCTGCCTGGAGCAGCTGGAGCCCGAGCGCCGCGTGTGCATTCTGCATGCCTATGTGGACGGCCTGACCCACGCCGAGATTGCGCAGCGCCTGGGCACGCCGCTGGGCACCGTGAAAGCCTGGATACGGCGCAGCCTGACCGCCCTGAGGGAGTGCCTGCAATGAACACCGACTGGAAAGCACAGGCCGCCGAGTACGTGCTGGGCACGCTGTCGGCCGACGAACGCCGGGCGGTGGAAGCGCGCATGGCGCAGGACCCCGCCTACGCCGCCGAAGTGCGCCGCTGGGAAGAGCAGCTGCTGCCGCTGGCCGCACTGGCCGAGCCCATGGCGCCACCGCCGCGCTTGTGGGCCAGGCTGGAACGCACACTGAATCTTCCCTCTGCGCAGGCGGTGCAGCCCACGCCGGCCTCACTGCCCTGGTGGCAGCGCGGCTGGCAGAGTCTGGCCTTCTGGCGCAGCGTGGCGGGCGCTGGCATGGTGGCTGCGGCGTTGCTGGGTGCCGTGGCGCTGCAGGAGCCCGAACTGCCCGCGCCGCGTTTCTTGGTGGTGCTGGTGGCCCCGGACGACCGTGCGCCGGGCTGGGTGATCCAGGCCAGCGATACGCGGCAGGTGAACCTGATTCCTCTGGGCACCTTCGAGGTGCCGCCCGACAAGGCGCTGGAGTTCTGGACCAAGGCCGACGACTGGGCCGCCCCCGTATCGCTGGGGCTGGTGGCGCCCGGCCAGCGCCTGCAGGTACCGCTGGACGCCCTGCCCCCGCTGCAGGCCAACCAGCTGTTCGAACTGACGCTGGAGCCCGCCACCGGCTCGCCCACCGGGCGGCCTACGGGGCCCATCCAGTTCATCGGCCGCGCGGTGCCGGTGCTGTGATGGCAACACTGGCGGGATGTAAGGCCAGGCGGTCTGCGCTGCTGCTGGTTCTGCTGTGGCCCTTGCTCGGCTTAGCGCAGGTCCGCGAGCCGGCACCCAATCACGGGCTGGCACCGCGCACCCCGCTCACTTTCGAGCAAGCCCACAGCCGCCTGCGCGCCGGGGTGCTGGAATGCGACCGCAGCCGCTTCGCGCTGCGCACCGTGGTGCAGGCGCGCAACCAGCGCCACGCCGGGCAGAACTGGCTGGCGCTACAACTGAGTGGCGCTGCGGGAAGCGATATCTTGCTAGGCCCGCTGGAGCGGCCAGCCACCCCGGAACAACTGCGCAGTCTGGTGGGGCAGGAGCGGTGCGCTCAGCCCTGAATGCGGCCTTGATTGGAGCCCAGCTCCTGCAGGTAAGCCCGCACGATGCTGTCGAAGTCCGGATCGGGGTGCAGGCCCAATGCCTGCGCACGGCGGGACTCGAAACGCGCCGGCCAGCTTTGCACAATCTGCGCCACCGCCGGGTCCACCACCCAGTCGATGAGCCGCACCGGCGCCGGGCCGGCGACGCGTTCCAGCGCCGCCACCATCTCGGAGGGCGTGGTGGTGAGTGCCGGCAGGTTCATGGCGGTGCGCGATCCCCACGCGGCCTCGCTGGCCTGCAAGGCCGCCAGCAGCCCTTCCATGCTACGGGCCGGTGAGGCCAGGGCCACAGGCGTATCGGGTGGGACCGGGCAGGTGCTGCGCTGGCCAGCGAGCGGCTCGCGGATCAGGCCGCTCATGAAACCCGAGGCTGCGCCGTTGGGTCGGCCCGGGCGCACGCTCACGGTCATGAGGCGCACGCTGCGCCCGCGCAGAAAACCCTTGCGGGTGTAGTCGGCCACCAGCTGTTCCAGCAC
>JALOSG010000261.1 GCA_025458665.1 Serpentinimonas sp. | reverse complement strand
CTCCAGATTTCATTCACGCCGGCGGCGCGCATGACTTCCAGCGCGCCTTCGGCAAACAGGGCGTGCGTCACGGCCACGTCCACCGAAGCCACACCCGCTGCCCGCAACTGCTGCGCGGCCTGCGCCACCGTGTGGCCCGTGCTCACCATGTCGTCCAGCACCACCACGGCGCGGCCTTGCCACGCTTCGCCTTCGGGCAGGGCCACCTGCACATGGCGGTCTCCGCTGCGCACCTTGGTACACACCGCGTAGGGGTTGCCGTGGCGCGCAGCGGCTTGCGCCACCCACTGGCCCGACTCTTCGTCCGGGCCCAGCAGCAAGGCGCCAGGGCGCAGGCGGGCCACGTGGTCGGCCAGCGCGGCGGTGGCGCTCAGAACCACAGGTTGCGCCACGGGCACCGCCTCCTGCAGCGTGGCCACGCGGTGCAGGTGCGGGTCTACGGTCGCTGGCTGATGGCTTCGCCCGGTGAGAACGCAATGTCCTGGCGCATATAGGCCAGGTAGGGCGCCACCAGTGTGAGGTGCTGCGCACCCAGCGTGCGCGCGGTGCGGGCACAGAGCAGCAAATCAATGAGCTTGTGGTTGGGCTGGTTCAGGCTGCGGAACACCACCGTGCGCGCTGCGCAGGCGGCGGGCAGCTTCAGGCGGGCCTCGCCATCGGGGAACAGGTGGCGCTGCACTTCGTGCGCAGGCAGGCCCAGTTCGCGGGCCAGCGCCAGCGCGGGGGCGGCTTCATCGGCAAAGTACAGCAGCATCCCGGCCCCCTGCATTCAGAACTCCACGAACACGTGCGGCATGTCCTGGGCCTCGCCCAACGTGTAGCCGCTGGCGCGCTGGCAGCACTGGCGGGCGAATTCCAGGTCGGCGGGGTAGGCGGCGTACACGCGGTACAACGGCTGGCCGCGGGCCACGGTATCGCCCAGCTTGAAGGCCAGGTCCACGCCGGCGCTGGCCACTTTGGGGGCACCCGCCAGGCGGGCCACGCGGGCCAGTTGCAGGTTGTCTATGCCGGTGACCACGCCGTCTTGCTCGGCCAGCACCTCGAAGCTCAGCGGGGCCAGTGGCGGGTGGTGGTGGTCGAAAGGTTTCTGGCCCTGCGCGGCCATGATGGCCTGCATTTTCTGCAGCGCGCGGCCGGAGTCCAGAATGTCGCGCGCAATGGCGTAGCCGTCGCCACCGCGCACATCGGGGTCGCATTCCAGCAGGCGCCCGGCCAGGCGCAAAGACTTCTGGCGCAGGTCTTGCGGCGCTTGCGGGTGGTTCTCCAGCACACGCATCACATCGCGCGCTTCCAGCACCGGGCCTATGCCCTGCCCTATGGGCTGGCGGCCATCGGTAATCACCACATCGAGCGACAGGCCCAGCCGCCCCGCCACGTACTCGAACAGGCGGCGCAGGCGCTGTGCCTCGGGCATGGAACGCACCTTGGCGGAAGGGCCTATGGGAATATCGAGCACCAGGTGGGTGGAGCCTGCCGCCACTTTCTTGCTCAGGATGGAGGCCACCATCTGCCCGGGTGAGTCGAGCGAGAGCGGGCGCTCCACGGCAATGAGCACATCGTCGGCCGGGGACAGGTGCGCGGTGCCGCCCCAGGCCAGGCAGGCGCGGTGCTCCCGGACAATGGCCATGAGGCGGTCGAAGGGCAACTCCACCTCGGCCAGCACCTCCATGGTGTCGGCGGTGCCTGCCGGCGAGGTAATGGCGCGCGACGATGTTTTGGGGCACACCATGCCGTGCGCCGCCACCATGGGCACCACCAGCATCGAGGTGCGGTTGCCCGGAATGCCGCCTATGCAGTGCTTGTCTACCACCAGCCGCTCGTGCCAGTCCACGCGGCGGCCGCTGGCAATCATGGCCTCGGTGAGGAAGTACACCTCCTCGCGGTCCAGCTCGCCACGGTTGGTGGCCACCACAAACGCCGACAGCTCGATCTTGGAATAGCGGTGCCCCGCAATGTCGCGCACGATGGCGTGGAAGTCCTCGCGGCCCAGCCGTTCGCCGTTGATCTTGCGGTGCAGCGCGGCAATGGATTCCGGCGGCTCAGCCTGCCAGATGCTGGCCGGGTGGCCGTTGTCCACGCCCATGTGCTCGAACGCGTCGATGGACAGGCCCAGCTCGTGCGGCTGCACGATACGCGGGTCTTCCACCACATTGAGCGTGGCCAGAATGCGCTGGCCGTTGGCCCGCACCTCCACCTTGGACAGCGCCTGAAAACCCTCGGCGCGGTACACATCGCAATCCCGGTGCAGGTAGGCCACGTTCTCCCGGTAGGTGTCTATGGCCACGCGGCGCAGGCTCAGGCAGGGGCCACCGGTGTCCGGGTTGGCGGCGTCGGTGGGCGGCATGGCCTGCAGCGCGGGTTGCTGGCGTTACTGCGGCCGGATGTTGTTGGTCTCGATCACGGCCTTCATTTTTTCCGTGTCAGCGCGCACGCGGTTGGCCAGGCCCTGCGGCGAAGTGCCCGCCACCTGCCAGCCTTGCTGGAAGATTTTCTGGCGCACATCGGGGCGGCGCACGATGTCGGTCAACAGGCCGGCCAGGCGGTCGATATGGGCCTGCGGCATACCACGCGGAGCGGCCACGGCATTCCAGATTTCCAGCTGGAAGCCCTGCAGGCCCACTTCGGCCAGGCTGGGCAGGTTGGGCACGATGCTGCTGCGCCCGGCAGAAGTCACACCCACCGCCTTGAGCTTGCCAGCATTCACCTGCGGCATGGCCAGGCCCGGGGGCAGCAGGGCGATCTGGATGTCGCCCTGCATCATGGCGTTGATGACCTGCGGGTTGCCCTGGTAGGGCACGTGCACCGCTTCCATGCCGGCCGCGTTCTTCAGCATTTCCATGCCTATGTGTGCCACGGTGCCCACACCCGGGGTGCCGTAGTTCCAGCGCAGGCCTGCCAGCTGGCCTTCGGTGAGCAGTTCGGCGCCGTTTCCGGGTACGGAGGGGGAAGCCGCCAGCACCAGCGGTGCGGTGGCCAGCAGGGACACAGGAGCCAGATCGGTGAGGGGGTCGTAAGGGGTGGCTGGGTTCAGGATCTTGGCAATGGTCATGTTGCCGTTGATCATCAGGCCCAGGGTGTGGCCGTCGGTGGCGCGGGCCACCAGATCGGCGGCGATGTTGCCGCCCGCACCGGGGCGGTTCTCCACCACCACCGGCTGGCCCAGTTCGCGCGCCAGCGGTTCTGCAATGGTGCGCGCCATGACGTCGGGCGAGGAGCCGGGCGGGAAACCCACCAGCAGCTTCACCGGGCGGTTGGGCCATGCCTGGGCCTGGCCCTGCCCTTGTGCCTGCGCACTGCCGTGCCAGCTACCCAATGCCGCCGCTACCGTACCCAGCACGGCCACGGAAAGGCTGGCCTTGAGCCACTGGCGGCGCGGCTTGGCGCGGGAAATGGGGGTGGGAAGGTGCTTCATGAAG
>JALOSG010000078.1 GCA_025458665.1 Serpentinimonas sp. | reverse complement strand
ACGCGGCGCAAGGGGGGGGTGCCCGTCAGGGACACGGTGGATGCGGCAGCGGACGAGGACATGGCCGAATTATCCCGCGTGGCAGCGCGCCCCATAATCGGTGGCATGCGTCGTCATTCTCTGGTTGTGTCCGCTGCCCGTGCAGGGTCTTGTTGCGTGTCCCTGGCGTTAGCCCTGCTGGTGGCTGGCCCCGTTGCGGCGCAATCGGTCGCGCCCCCCACCGCGCTCCCCCCCTCTGTCCTGGCCGCACTCGCCCGCGCGCAGCTACCGCCGGACGCGCTGTCCGTTTTTGTGGCCGATGCCCGGCCGAACGGTCCCGTTCTGCTGGCTTATGGGGCGCAGCAGCCGGTCAATCCGGCGTCGGTCATGAAGGTGGTCACCACGCTGGCGGCGCTGGAACTGCTGGGCCCCGGGTATGTGTGGCGCACCCGCATCTATACCGATGGCACCGTGGCCAACGGCGTGCTGTCGGGCAACCTCTACCTGCAAGGCGGCGGTGATCCCAAGCTGGTGACCGAACGTGTGCTCCTGTTGCTGCAACGCGTGCAGGGTCTGGGCATACGGCGCATTGCCGGCGACGTGGTGCTGGACCGCAGTGCTGTGGCTGTTCCCGAGCAGGACCCCGGCGCCTTCGACGGCGAGCCGCTGCGCCCCTACAACGCCGGCCCCGATGGCCTGCTGGTGAACTTCAAGTCGCAGCTGTTCACCTTTGTGCCCGATGTGGCGGCCGGTGTGGCCCGCGTGCAGGCCGAGCCTGCCCTGACCGCAGACCGTATGCCGCAGAACGTGCCCCCCACAGTGCCCCTGAACAGCCGCGCCTGTGGCGACTGGCGTGGTGGCCTGGGGGCGCAGTTCACGCCAGCCATGGCACCCCGTTTCACCGGTACCTTTCCGGCGGCCTGTGGCGAGAAAGTGTGGCCTGTGGCCCACCCGGAGCCCGCCGCCTTTGCAGCCCGGGCGGTGGCGGGGCTGTGGGCCTCGCTGGGCGGGCAGCTCGACGGTGTGGTGCGTGATGGCCCAGTACCCACTGCGTTGCAGCAGGCGGGGGCCCGCCTTACGCTGGAATCGCCCACGCTGGCCGAGGTGGTGCGCGATGTGCACCTTCGAGCGCGCGCGCCAGGTGCTGCTGCGCTGGTGGCAGGAACGCATCGACCCAGCAGGCCGCCACGCTCCGCGGTGGACAACGGCTCCGGGCTCAGCCGCGACGCGCGCATCAGCGCGGCGGCGCTGGGGCAATTGCTGCAGGTGGCCTACGCCTCGCCCATGATGCCCGAGCTGATGGCGTCTTTCCCGGCCAGCGGGCTCGATGGCACGCTGCGCCGCAGTGCCATGGGCGCGGGGCTGGCGCACCTGAAAACCGGCAGCCTGCGCGATGTGCAGGCCCTCGCCGGCTACGTGCACAGCCCGGGCGGAGACCGCAAGGTGCTGGTGGCACTGGTGAACCACCCGCAGGCCCGCGATGCCCGCCCCGCGCTCGATGCGCTGGTGCAGTGGGTAGCGACCCAATAATGCTGCGGGCTCAGACCCAGCGCTGCAGCACCGGCTTGAGGGCAGGGGCCAGGTCGGCGCGCTGCATGGCCAGGTCTACCGTGGCCTCCAGGAAACCTTCCTTGCTGCCGCAGTCGTAGCGCTTGCCGGCATAGCGGAAGGCGTACACCTTTTGCGTGGCCATGAGGCCGGCAATGCCGTCGGTGAGCTGGATTTCGCCGCCCACACCGCGCTCTTGCGCACGGATCTGGTCGAACACCTCGGGCGTGAGCACGTAGCGGCCCGCCACGCCCCAGTTGGATGGCGCCACTTCCGGGGCCGGCTTCTCCACGAAGCGGCTGATCTGCATCAGGTCGTCGCGCAGGAATTCGCCGGCCACAATGCCGTAGCGTTTGGTGTGTTCGCGCGGCACTTCCTGCACCGCCAGAATGCAGCCGCCCAGCTCGGCAAACTGCGCGGTCATTTGCGCCATGATGGGCGGCTCGCCCACCATCAGGTCGTCGGCCAGCAGCACGGCAAAGGGCTCGCCGGCCACCATGGGTTCGGCGCACAGCACCGCGTGCCCCAGGCCCAGCGCCTTGGGCTGGCGTATGGCCACGCAGACCATGTCGTCGGGCTTCACGGAGCGCACCACATCGAGCAACGCCTGTTTGCCCGCGTCCTCCAGTTCGCGTTCCAGTTCGTAGGCCATGTCGTAGTGGTCCACGATGGCGCGCTTGTGGCGCCCGGTCACGAAAATCATCTCGCGGATACCGGCGGCATAGGCCTCCTCCACCGCGTACTGGATGAGGGGCTTGTCCACCACGGGCAGCATTTCCTTGGGCATGGCCTTGGTGGCGGGCAGGAAGCGTGTGCCCATGCCGGCCACCGGGAATACGGCTTTACGGACTTTGCGCGGGGTGTGGTTGGGGGAAGTTTGGGGTGCCATGGGTGGGGAGACCTTTCCTTTGAATGGGTACAGCCGCGTTCACAGCGCGCGGCAGTGCGGGATAGGGGCAAGCCGGCCGGCCCGGCGGCTTGCCGTGGGCTGCAGGCCGGGGAGACGGAGACAGCTGCGGCAACTGGGGCAGTAGGGGCGGTCAGGGTTCAATTTCAAGCCTGTTGGGACCATCGGCCACGGTGGCTTCCAGAGCCCGCTCAGCCCCCACCACCATTTCGGCAGCGAGGTCGCGCAACGGTCTGGACGGGCTGGGCGTGCGCCCGTGAACCCCGACGCTTATGGTAACTGCAAGTGGGTCTTCCCGCCCAACCAGCACCACAGGGCGGCCCGATATGGCCTCGCGGAGGTCTTCGCCCAGCACCAGTGCGTTGCCCACATCCACGTCGGGCAGCACCACCAGAAAGTGGTTGGGCGCCCAGCGTCCCAGCAGCTCATGGGTGCGGACCCGGAATTTCATGCGACGTGCCACTTCCAGCAGTATCTGCTGCACCGCGGCTTCGCCATGCCGGGCCAGCAACTCGTCGTAGTGGTCCAGCTCTGCAATCAGCAGGGTAACGGGGTGCTTGAGCCGGTCTGCGAACGACAGCTGGCGCGCCAGCGCGTCCAGAATGGCTGCCGCGTTGGGCAACTGCGTCACCGGATCCAGCAAGGGCGTGGGCAGCGGGTAGGGCAGTACGTGGGGAGGGAGCGCCGACAGCGGCTCCTCCCCGGTCCCGCGCTGGCCAGGCGCTGCGACGGTTCCAGCCGGTACCGAACGCGGCGCCAGTTGCCGCTGCTCCCAGCGCTCCCACAGCCGCCCCAGCACAATGCCACCTACCGCAGCCAGCAGTGCCATGAATACCAGCAGCAGAGGGTGGGCGGCCATGGGCGGGTGGGCGTAAGCTCAAACGCCAAAGGGCCGCACGCCAATCCAGGCGCCGTGTGCCCAAAGGGCAAAGAAGGCCCAGGCGGCTGTTCCCGCCACCACGGCGGCGGCCGTCCCGGCGGCACTGCTGGCGGGGCGCTCTGTGGCGCCTGCCAACCGGTCGCGCTGGCGTGCGGCCCGGAAACTCAGCACCGCCCACACCAGGAAACTGCCAAACAGCAGCACATCGGCCAGGGTGCCATTGGCCAGCAAATGCGCAAACGCCCACACCTTCACGCCCAGCACCATGGGGTGGCGCAGCTTTGCGCGCAGGGCGTTGCGCGGTACGTAGGCAGCGGCCAGAAACACAAACGCCACCCAGGTGAGGAGTGCGGCGATGTGCTGGGTGGCCACCGGCGGGCTCCACAGCACCACCGGGCTGGTCCGCGCTGCGCCATAACCCCAGACGATGAGCAGAAGCCCTGCCACCGAGAGCAGCGAATAAGCCCCCTTGAAGGGCCCTGCACCCCAGCGGGCCACAGCCGCGGTGCGCCAGCCTTCGGCAAACACACGCACAGAGTGCACACCCAGAAACAGCACCAGGCCCAGCAGCAACATCCCCATGTTCACAGGCTCCTGCGGCCCGCAGCCGCGCGTTGTAGGGTCACAAAAGATCACCCGATTCGGGTGCTGTACCCACCGCCGGAATCAGGTCTATCGAGGATAGCAGACGCCTCTTACAGCGGACTATCCGTTACCCTAGGCAGCATCTCTACAGGAGCTGCCATGTCCGCCATTCCCGAATTCCATCTCTACGCCTTCTGGCGCTCGTCGGCCACGTTCCGGGTGCGCGCCGCGCTCAACCTGAAGGGGCTGAAGGCGCACGAACTGTTTGTGAACCTGGAGGCCGGCGAGCACCTGCGCCCGGACTTTCTGGCCATCAACCCGCTGGGTGGCATTCCAGCGCTGGTGCAGGCGGGCCAGCCGCCCATCACGCAATCCCTGGCCATTCTGGAGTTTCTGGAAGAGCTGCAGCCCGAGCCGCCCCTGCTGCCCCGAGACCTGCACGGCCGCGCCCGCGTGCGCTCGCTGGCCGCCATGCTGGCCAGCGACACGCACCCCTTGCTCACGCCCCGCATCAAGAAGTACCTGGCCACCCAGGCGGGCATGGACGACGCCGCGTGGCGCGCCTGGCAAGTCCACTGGTTCGGCACCGGCCTGGCGGCCCTGGAGCAACGCCTGGCCCGCGAACCCCAGACCGGCCGTTACTGCCACGGCGACACCGTCACCATGGCCGATGTGGTGCTGGCCAGTATCTTGGCGGTCATGCGGGTCTTCAAGATACCCAGCCAGAACACACCCACCATCGACCGTATCATGGCGTCCCTCGACGCACTGGAAGCCTTTGCGCTTGCCGATCCTTTCCGCCAGCAGGGCGCGCCTGCCTGACACCTGCACCCGTCTCCTATGAAATACCTGCACACCATGGTCCGCGTGGCCAACCTCGACGCCTCCCTGGCCTTCTACCGCGATGCGCTGGGCCTGGAGCTGATCCGCACCTACGAATCCGAGCAGGGCCGTTTCACCCTGGTCTACCTGGCCGCACCTGGCGACTCCGATGCCCAGGTGGAACTCACCTACAACTGGGACCCGGAGGTGTATACCGGCGGCCGCAACTTTGGCCACATTGCCTACGCGGTGGACAACATCTACGCCGCTTGCGAACGCCTGCAGCAGCATGGCGTGCAAATCCTGCGCCCGCCGCGCGATGGCCGCATGGCCTTTGTCCGCTCCCCCGACGGTATCTCCATCGAATTGCTGCAAAGCGGCAGTGCTCTGGCGCCCGCCGCGCCATGGACGGACATGCCCAACGTGGGCAGCTGGTAAGCAAACGTGACCGAGCCCGTGGGCCTGCGGCTGCAGCGCCTACATCTGCTCACATGTGGAAGCATTTGCTGGCGCCCGCAGGCGCCACACTCAGCGTCGTCCTAACCACGTTGAGGAGAATTTGCATGACTTCTGTCCGAACCTGGGTCCGCGTGGCCCTGATTGCCGCGGTCGTTCCCACGCTGGCGGCTTGCGCCAACCTCACCCAGCAGCAGGAAAACGCAGCCATCGGGGCGGGCGTGGGAGCGATTGGAGGCTCCATCCTGACCGGCGGTAGCACGCTAGGCACACTCGGGGGCGCCGCCATTGGCGGTGTCATCGGGCACGGCACCGAAGGCAGGAAGCGCTGACAGACGGGTTGGGCGGTGGGCGGGGTCAGAAGCGGGAAAGCCGCTGGAGCAGCACGTGGTCGTCCTGGCGCACGGCCACGTAGTTCGGACCCGATCGGAAATCGTTGAGCTTGTAGTGCCAGGGGGCGAAGTCCACCCCCCTGGGGCTTAGCCGGCCCACCAGATAACCGTAACTGGCAAACAGGCGATAGAAGTCCCGCATCAGGAACTTGGCATCGCCATGGGTGTAGCCGTATTCAAACTGCACCACGCGCACGGCACCCTGGCCCAGCATCTGGGCAAATCCTTCCAGCACCAGATGGTCTGCGCCCTCCACATCGATCTTGAGCAGATCGATGTGGTCCACGCCCTGTTCCTGGCAGTAGCTGTCACCCGTCACGATGTGGGACTGCGTGATCTGCGCCGCTATCTTGTGGTCGTGGTACGTGGCATCCTGAAGGATGGTGTTGACGGTGGAGTTTTCTCCGTAGTCCTTGAATTCGATGACGCTGTTCTGGTGGCCCATGCCGCAGTTGTTGACCTTGAACTGCGCTCCGTGGAGGCGCTGGCGCAACGTGACATACGTTCGGGGTGACAACTCGAAACAATGGATGGTGGCTCGGGGCATGAGCGCGCTGGCCACCAGAGACCAGTCCCCCACATTGGCGCCGACATCAAAAACGGTAGCGGGTTGCAACTCGGCCAGGCGTTCGAGCAGGCGGCGCTCGCCATTCTTCTCGAAGTTGTAGGAGTAACCACGCAGCTGGTCGATGAGGCCCTGAAGGGCCTTCACCATCACTTGCCGGGGGTCTTGTGCCGCCTTGTGCAGGCGCTCTTTGAAGGTCTTCTTGGTCTTCATGGTGTGAGAGGATTCCTACCTCAGTCTACTGCAGCGCCTGCGGCATACTCTTCCCTACCGACCGCCCTGGCCGCTTTTTCCCGGTTCGCCCCACTTTGAGCGCAGATCCGCACACCCACCCGCACACCCACCCGCACGACCACGGGCACGACCACGGGCACGACCACGGGCACGGGCACAGCCATGGCCACAGCCATGCCCACCCGCCGCCCAACTTCAACCGTGCCTTTGCGGTGGGCATCACGCTCAACGTGGGCTTTGTGGCGGTGGAGGCTTACTACGGCTGGAAGATCCATTCGCTGGCACTGCTGGCCGATGCCGCGCACAACCTGGGCGATGTGGCGGGCCTGTTGCTGGCCTGGGTAGGGGCGCTGGCCGGGCAGCGCCAGCCCGATGCGCGGCATACCTACGGTTGGCAACGCGGCACCATTCTGGCGGCGCTCATCAACGCGGTGTTGCTGCTCGTGGCCATGGGCTGGCTGGCCTGGGAGGCGCTGGGCCGCTTGCAGTCGCCGCACGCCACCGAGGGCTGGACCGTCATTGTGGTGGCGGCCATCGGCATCGCCATCAACACCGCCACCGCGCTGCTTTTCCTGCGCGGGCGCGACGACCTGAACATCCGTGGGGCGTTCCTGCACATGGCCGCCGACGCTCTGGTCTCCCTGGGTGTGGTTGTGGGTGGCGTGCTGTTCCTGTGGCAGGGCTGGCTGTGGATAGACCCGGTCATGAGCCTGCTCATTGCCGCCGTGGTGGTGGTGGGCACCTGGGGCTTGTTCCGCCAGTCGGTGCACCTGATGTTTGATGGCGTTCCACCCAGCGTGAGCCTGCACGAGGTGCAGCAGTGCCTGCTGGCTTTGCCCAGCGTGCAGGCGGTGCACGACCTGCACGTCTGGCCCACGAGCACCTCGCAGACGGCGCTCACGGCGCACCTGGTGCTGGCCGACAGCACGGCCACCGCGGCCGATACCGCTGTGCTGCTGGCGCGTGCGCAACACGAGCTGGAGCAGCGTTTTGGCATTCGGCACAGCACGCTGCAACTGGAAAGCGCTGCGTTTGCGGCGCAATGCCATTTGCTGGAACACGGCGGTCAGGCAGATGCCCATGCAGCCCCCTGACCAACACCCACTCCTCTACACCTACCGCCGCTGTCCCTACGCCATGCGGGCCCGCATGGCCCTGCTGTGGGCCGGCGTGGGTTTCTGCGCGCACGAAATTGTGCTGCGCGACAAGCCACCGGGCCTGCTGGCCGCCTCGCCCAAAGGCACGGTGCCCGTGCTGGTGCTGCCCAGCGGGCAGGTGCTGGAGGAAAGCTGGGACATTGTGCGCTGGGCGCTGACGCTGCCCGAAGCCCCTGCTGCCGCCGCACGGGCCTGGGAGCTGGCGCAGAGCCCCGCCCATCTGGACCTTTTGCGCACCAACGATGGTGCTTTCAAGCACCACCTGGACCGCTACAAGTACCCCGAAAGGTTCGGTGTTGCTGCCTCTGCCGCCGGTCTGGAGCAGCAAAGCGCGTGGCGGCTGGAGCACCGCAGTGCGGCTGTTCACTGCTTGCTCGAGCCGCTGGAACAGCGCTGGCTGCCAGCCCCTTTCGTGGGAGGTGCCACGCCCTGCGCCACCGATCTGGCGCTGTTTCCTTTTGTGCGCCAGTTTGCCGCGGTGGAACCCGCCTGGTTTGCCGCCTTGCCTTTGCCGCGTGTCCAGGCCTGGCTGCAGCACTGGCTCGACAGCGCCTGGTTCCAGGCGTGCATGACCAAGCTGCCCCCAGACCAGCCCGTGGTTTTTGGCGCCCAGCCCTGACCGCGGGTTCAGACCGCCGATTCAGAACGGCCGCGCCAGCGGCAGCGTGACGCGCACCAGCAGCCCTCCCAGGGCCGAGTGGTCGAGTTCCAGCTGCCCCGCCCCGGCCTGCACAATGTCGCGCACGATGGGCAGACCCAGGCCCTGCCCAGCTGTCCGTTCATCCAGCCGGACGCGGCGGCCCAGCACCAGTTCCCTGTCTTCTGCAGGAAGGCCCGGACCATCGTCTTCCAGCACCAGTTGGCAGGACTCGCCGCGCACCACGGCGCTCAGGCGAACGCGGCTGCGTGCCCATTTCCAGGCGTTGTCCAGCAGGTTACCCAGCACTTCCTCCAGGTCTTGCTGGTCCAGCCTCACATAGAGTTCATCGGGTATGGCCAGCACCACCGCCACTTGGCGCTGCGGATGCACCCGCTGCATGAGCCCGGCCATTTGTTCGGCCACCGGCCGCACTGCCGCCCCCAGCGCCGACGCTGCGCTGCTGCGCCCCGGTGCCGCGCGTGCCAGGTTGCGCCGCACCAGCCCGTCTATGAGGTCGAGCCGTTCGCGCATCTCGGCGGCCAGCGGGGTGTCGAGCCGGTCGATGTCGGCGCGCAGCACCGCCAATGGCGTCTTGATGGCGTGGGCCAGGTCGGCAGCCTGGTCGCGGGCGCGAACGATTTCGCGGTCGTCGTGGTTGAGCAACTGGTTGACCGACACGGCCAGCGGCCGCAGCTCGCGCGGCAGGGCCTCGTCCACCCGGTTGCGCTGGCCGTGCCAGACGGCCTGCAGATCGTCCAGCAGACGGCGCAGGGGTTGCAGGCCCAGGCGCACCTGCACCGCCACCGTGGCGCCCAGCATCACTGCCAGCAGTGCCATGCCCAGCACCAGCAACTGGTCAAAACGGCGCAGTTCCGCCTCCAGCTCGGCGGCGCGCCCCGCCACGATGAAGTGCAGCACATCGGGGCGGCCGGGCAGGGTCAGATCGCGCTCGGCCAGGCGTATCAGCTGCCCCGTGGGGTTCACCCAGAAGCGGAACAGCGTGGACCCGTCGGGCGGGGAAACGCTGAAGGGGATTTCTTGGTCCCACAGCGAGCGCGAGCGCAACAGCACGCCATCGGCGTTGGAGATTTGCCAGTAGGAGCCCGAGTAGATTTGCTCGAAGCGCGGGTCACCCATCGGGCGGCTGAGCACCAGCCGGCCGTCGCTGGTGGTCTCGGCCTCGGCCACCAGGGTTTGCAGCACGGTTTTCAGGCGCTCATCGAAGCCTCTTTCCACCGCCGCGCGGAACGCCGCAGACAGGCCCCAGGCGCCCAGCGCCAGCACCACCATCAGCCCGCCCAGGGCCGTGATGGTCAGCCGCCTTTGCAGGCTGGCAGGCCGGCGTTCGCGCACCCTCAGGGTTCCCAGGAAAGCCGGTAGCCCGCGCCGCGCACGGTGTGGATGAGAGGCACCCCGAGCTTGCGCCGTATGCGGGCCATGAGCACATCGATGACGTTGCTGTCGCGGTCGGCGTCGGCGTCGTACACGTGCTCGAAGATGTCGGTGCGGCTCACCACCCGGTCCCGGTGGTGCATGAGGTAGGAGAGCAGGCGGAACTCGTGCGAGGTGAGCAGCACGGTTTCCCCGTTCACGGTGAGGCGCTGGTCGTGCGTGTCCAGGCGCAGGGGCCCGCATTCCAGCTCGGGGTGCACATGCCCGGTGCTGCGCCGGATGAGGGCACGCAGGCGCACCACCACCTCGTCCATTTCGAAGGGTTTGGTCACGTAGTCGTCGGCGCCCGCGTTGAAGGCCGACAGCTTGTCCGACCAGCGCGCACGCGCCGTGAGCACCAGCACCGGCACCTTGTGCCCGCCGCGGCGCCATTGCTCCAGCACAGACAGGCCGTCGAGTTCGGGCAGACCGAGGTCCAGCACCACCGCATCAAGCGGGAAATTCTCACCCACATAAAGGGCTTCTTTTCCGTCTGTCACTGCGTGCACCGTGAAGCCCGCTTCGGTCAGCACCCGTTCCAGGCGCTCGGACAGGGCGCGGTCGTCCTCCACCAGAAGCACCTTCATGGGTGGACTCCAGACGATGGGCGTACCGGCCGGCGTGCGCTCTCCAGGCCGCGCCCCTCGGCCCTCACCAGTTGGCCGGTGCGTGCGTCGTAAGCCAGCTCCACCAAGTGTCCCTTGGGCGAGAGCAGCTCAATCTCATACACCACGCTGCGCGTGCTGCGCTCCAGTTCAATTTCCACCACCTGCCCCAGGAAGTCGCGCTCCAGAACCTGCAGGATGTCGGTGAGGGGACGGATATCGCCGGAGCGCACGGCATCGCGGGCCCAGTCGTGGTCGTCTCGCGGTGCCGGCTCGGTGGATGCCATGGCCTGCAGGCTCAGGCTGCCAGCAATGGCCACGGCCACGGCGGCAGAGGCTGTCCGGCGGGAGAGGGTAGGGGAGCGTGAGGGGGCGGGATCGGATGGAAGCATGGGGTGGCGGGCCCGTGGCAGGGAGCCTGTCGGTATTGTGGCAAAAGAACACGGGAATGCGGGCTGGAGTATGGCCAGCACGCATGAACGCCGCATGAACCAGGCGTTCATGGCTGGTTCACTGCCGGCTTGTTGCAATGGCGGCTCCATCAACCCAACAGAGAGGATTCGTCATGTTCGCACTTCGCACCACCCTGGCCGCCGCCGCTACCGCACTCGCCCTGCCTTTCCTGGCGCATGCCAGCCAGCCCAACGACACGGCCCCCACTGCAGCGCCCGCAGTGGGGGCACCGGCTGCGGCCGACGCACGCACCGAAGCCATCACGCCCATTGGCGACCTGCGCCGTGGCACCATGGTGACCGTGGACGGTACCGTTGCGCGCATACTCGACACCGATGAGTTCCTGATTGGCGACAACACCGGCAACATCCGCGTAGATGTGGGCTACCCGAATTTTGTGCCCGTGCGCGAAGGCGACCGCGTGAAGGTACGCGGCTTCGTGGACCGCGACTTTCTGCGCGAAATCTACGCCAGTGAAATCGTGCATGCCGATGGCCGCACCACCCGCCTGGACCGCCGCAGCGGCTACTGAGCCCGATACCTGAATACAATGCGGCGCATGTCTTCCCGCATGCGCCAACGCACCACCACCTGGATCGCCCTTTGGGCGCTGGTGCTGGGCGCTTTGCTGCCCTGGGCCTCCCAGGTGGCGCAGGCGGGGCAGGTGCCCGCCGAGCGCGCTGGCTGGGTAGAAATCTGCACCACTTCCGGGACCTTCTGGCTGCACGCACAGACGCAGGAGGTGTCGCGCACGGCCCCGCCAGAAGGCAGCAGCGCCAGCCACGCCGACTGCCCCTGGTGCCTCTCGCAGGGAACTGCCTCCGCACTTCTCACGCAGCCCGCCGCAAGCCTGCCGGTGCCGCTGCTCGCGCTGCAGCGCTGGGCTGTGCAACGCCCGGGTGTGGCTGCCCATGCCCACTGGCGCCCCGACCGGTCCCGAGCCCCACCTACTGTCGCCCTGAGCTGAGTGTGGTGGCGGAGCGCTGAGGTGCTCCGTGTCGGTTCTCTGGTTTCTGGAGCGGGTATGTGGGTGCTTCCTGAGCGAAGCCTTTTGCCGTGTTGGGTGGCTGAACCATGACGCTGTCTGCGCGTAGGGTGCGCCTGACCGCCTGGCTGTGCATGGGCTTGCTGGTGCTGGCGGCGCTGTTCCCGGTGTTGGCTCAGGCTGCGGTGCGCCTGGCCGATGCGGGAAACTGGGTACAGGTGTGTACCCAGACCGGCATGGTCTGGGTCCGGGTGGACAGCCATGAGGCGCCCGATCTCGATGCCGAAGCCGCTGCGCCAGCTTGCGACTGGTGCCTGGCCGGGCATGCCACGCCCACACTACCGCCACATGGTCCCTATGGCCTGTGGGCGCTAACGCCCCGGTTCTCCGCTGTAGCGCCGGGCTCTCCCCCGTGTCCGCCCGCGCAGTTCCATGCCTGCGGGCAGCCCCGCGCGCCACCGCGCCTGGCCTGACTTTCCTCCCCCTCATTCTGTAGGCCAGCCCAGCCCACCTCCAGGTGGTCCGGGCGTCTGGCCGCCCGTCCGGGTCTTTACGTTCCTGCAACCCGCTCCGGGTGGCGTGGGCCCCCGCCGCTGTGTTTTTTCTGGAGTTCGATCATGACGCTATGGCGCTTTGTACTGCT
>JALOSG010000260.1 GCA_025458665.1 Serpentinimonas sp. | reverse complement strand
GCTGCCGCCAGCCAGGTGCTGGCGTACCTGCAGCGCCCTGATTTTGGCAAGGAGCCCACCGCCGATGTTCGATCCTGACGCCGTACCGCCCTGTTCACCCACCCGCCGCCGCCTGTTGCGCCAATTGGCGGCATGGCCTGCCCTTCCGGCGCTGGGCGCCGCCGCCGCTCTCTACAGCCCAGGCACGAAGGCCCAGACCCCCGGCGCCACGGCCGATGTCTGGGCCCTGGCCCGCGAGGGTGGCAACGTGTTTCTCATGCGCCATGCCACCACCGAGCCCGGTATCGGCGACCCGCCCAACTTCACGCTGGGCAATTGCGCCACCCAGCGCAACCTGAGTGAAGCCGGCCGCGCCGAATCGCGCCGGGTGGGCGAACGTTTCCGGGCCGAGAACGTGTCCCTGGACAGTGTGCGTACCAGCGCCTGGTGCCGCTGCGTGGACACCGCGCAAGAGGCTTTCGGGCGGCACGAGGTGTGGGCACCCATCAACTCCTTTTTTGAAGACCGAAGCACCGCCGACGCGCAGACCGCACAGGTGCTGGCCGGCCTGCGACAGCGCCCTGCCCGACACAACTGGATGCTGGTGACGCACCAGGTCAATGTGTCGGCGCTCACCGGCTCTTTCACCGCCATGGGCGAGATCCTGCTGACCCGCGCGGGGCCCGACCCCGCCCGCCTGCAGGTGCTGGCCCGCTGGCGGCCCTGATCCGCGCGGTGTTGATTCTCGTCAAGGCCGCGACATTCAGCGGCCACAGGGGCACAGCGGCGCACTAAGATACGGCTCACCCCACATTCAGGAGACCCCCATGAGCCGCGAAGTCGTTGTAGTCAGTGCAGTCCGTACCGCCATCGGTACCTTCGGCGGCAGCCTGAAAGACCAGCCCCCCACCCAGCTGGGCGCTTTGGTGGTGCGCGAATCGCTGGCGCGTGCCGGCGTGGACGGCAAGGACGTGGGTCATGTGGTGTTTGGCCACGTGGTGAACACCGAGCCCAAGGACATGTACCTCTCGCGCGTGGCGGCCATTCAGGGCGGCTGCGCCGAAGGCACTCCCGCCTTCAACGTGAACCGGCTGTGTGGCTCGGGCCTGCAGGCCATCATCTCGGCCAGCCAGAGCATTCTGCTGGGCGATACCGATGTGGCCATTGGCGGCGGCGCCGAAAACATGAGCCGCGCGCCCTACGCCAGCCTGAACACCCGCTTTGGTGCCCGCATGGGCGACGCCACGCTGGTGGACATGATGGTGGGCGCGCTGCACGACCCGTTCCACACCATCCACATGGGTGTCACCGCCGAGAACATCGCGGCCAAGTGGGGCATCACCCGCGACGACCAGGACGCCTTGGCCGTGGAAAGCCACAACCGCGCCCAGCGGGCCACCCAGGAAGGCCGCTTCAAAGGCCAGATCGTGCCGGTCATGCTCAAGAGCCGCAAAGGCGAAACCGCCTACGAGACCGACGAGCACTTCCGCCCCGACTGCACCCGCGATGACCTGGCCAAGTTGAAGCCCGTGTTCCTGAAGGAGAACGGCACCGTGACCGCCGGCAATGCCTCGGGCATCAACGATGCGGCCGCCGCCGTGGTACTCATGGAAGCCGGCGCCGCCCGCGCACGCGGCCTGCAACCCATGGCCCGCCTGGTGGCCTACGCCCATGCCGGCGTGGACCCGAAGTACATGGGCATAGGCCCGGTGCCCGCCACGCAGCTGGCCCTCCAGCGTGCCGGCCTCACTGTGCAGGACCTCGATGTG
The DNA here is from genome assembly GCA_025458665.1 of Serpentinimonas sp. Classification (GTDB taxonomy): domain Bacteria; phylum Pseudomonadota; class Gammaproteobacteria; order Burkholderiales; family Burkholderiaceae_C; genus JALOSG01. The sequence continues at coordinate 1,235 of JALOSG010000260.1, read as the reverse complement.
GTGGAAGCCAACGAAGCCTTTGCCGCACAAGCCTGCGCCGTGACCCGCGACCTGGGCCTGGACCCGGCGAAGGTGAACCCCAACGGATCGGGCATCTCTCTGGGCCACCCCATTGGCGCCACGGGTGCCCTCATCACCGTCAAGGCGCTGCACGAGCTGCAGCGGGTGCAGGGCCGCTACGCGCTGGTGACCATGTGCATAGGCGGCGGCCAGGGCATTGCCGCCATTTTCGAGCGGGTCTGAGTCGCTGCGCAGCCCGCCCACGGGAGCGGCAGCGTTTTACACTCATGCCACCACACTTTTTGACCGGAGTAACCATGACCCAGCACTTCGCGCGCCGCAGCACCGCCCACCAGGACCCGACTGCCCCCACGGACGCAGCGAGCCCGGGCAAGGTACTTGCCAGCCGACGCCAGCTTCTGGCCACCGCCCTGTCGGCGGGCTCGCTGCTGGGCGCGGCCTCGCTGGGCGTGCTGGGCACTGCCGCGCCCGTACAGGCGCAAACCGGGCAGCCGGTGAAAATCCTGGTGGGCTTCCCGCCTGGTGGCGGCACCGACGCCATTGCCCGCATCCTGGCCGAGCCGCTGCGCGAGGCCCTGGGGGTGCCCGTGGTGGTGGAGAACAAGCCGGGGGCGGGTGGGCAGATTGCCGCGCAAACCCTCAAGACCGCCGAGCCCGACGGGAACACCCTGTTCCTGTCGCACGACCACAGCATTTCCATCCTGCCCCAGGTCATGAAGAACCCGGGCTTCGACCCCGCCACCGACTTTGTGCCGGTGGCCGGCTTTGCCACCTTCGTGAATGCCTTTGCAGTATCGGGCGGCACACCGGCCAAGACCTTCCAGGAGTACGTGGCCTGGGTGCGCGGCAGCGGCGGTGGCAAGGGTGCGGTGGGCGTGCCGGCGCCCGCATCGGTGCCGGAGTTTCTGGTGAAAGTGGTGGCCCAGCGCAACCAGCTCGATCTGGTGGCCGCCCCTTACCGGGGTAGTGCCCCCATGATGGGCGACATGCTGGGCAACCAGATTGCCGCTGGCGTGGGCTCCATCCCGGATTTCATTGAAAACCACAAGGCCGGCAAGATCCGCGTGGTGGCCGTGCTGGGCAAGGAACGCCAGGCCGTCATGCCCGATGTGCCCACCTTCACCGAACTGGGTCTGAGCGGTTTCGAGGACATTCCCTACTACGGCATCTTTGCGCCCAAGGGCACACCGCAGGCCACGCTGGACAAGCTGGGC
>JALOSG010000259.1 GCA_025458665.1 Serpentinimonas sp. | reverse complement strand
AATCGCTCAACAGCTTTGGCATCACGGCCGCACAGGACACGGCGGGCGCGCTCACCCTGTCCAGCAGCCGTGTGTTCACGGTTACCTCCAGCGCCGTCAGCGGTGGTGGCAATGCTGTTGTCAGCAACCTCACCGGCACGAGCACGGCCATCAACAGCGCCAACTTCAACTTCACGGTGGCCGCCTACACGGCCGATGCCGCCACGCAGTCCTTCACGCTGCAGAACGAAAGCGGTGCGGTGAATGTCACTCTGGCGGCCACTGACACCTCCGCGAACATCATCAGCGCCATCAACACCGCCGCCTCGTCCCTCGGCATCCAGGCGGTCGCCAACAACGGAAGTAACGGCTTCTCCATCCAGAGCAGCACCAACTTCAGCCTGGTGGTTACCGACGCAGGTGGCACAGGCGGTCTGGGCCTCACCGGAACCGCCGCTGCCGGCGCCACCATTGGTGGATCGGCCACGGTCACTGCGGGCGATACCTCCGCTTCGGCCACGGGCAACGCGCTGGCGGCAATCGCTGCCATCGACAAGGCCATTACCTCTCTCGGCCAGGTTCAGGGCAAGGTGGGTACCGCGCAAAACAAACTGCAGTACTCCGTACAACTGGCCCAGTCCCAGATCTCCAACTTCTCGGCTGCCGAATCGCGCATTCGTGACGCGGACGTCGCCCTGGAAGCCTCCAACCTCACCAAGGCCCAGGTGATGCAGCAGGCATCGCTGGCTGCGCTCGCCCAGGCCAATTCCGCACCGCAGGCCGTCCTGGCGCTGCTGCGGGGCTAATGAACCCTAACCGCTTTCTCCGCTAGACGGCGGAAAGCATCCAGTCCACTCGGCGGGACGGACGCAGGCTTCGGCCTCTTCCGTCCCGCCCCTTTTTGCGCTAAAGCTCCCTCGACGTTCGTCGATAAGCTCCTAGAGCGCGCCTTGTCGTTGTAGCCCGCAGCCTCGCGCTGCGTCCGGCCACACGCCATTCCGGCCAACACACACGGGAGGTCTCCCCATGGGCAGCAGCAGCCTCTTTACCGGTTCCAGCACCTATTCCCAGGATTTCATCCAGGTCATTGAGCGCAGCATGGCCATCGCGCGCCTGCCCTTGCTGCAACTGCAACAGCAGCGCCTGCGCACCAACGATCAGCAGACCGCGGTTACTGAACTGCAGGGCCGCTTTCAAAGCCTCAAGCTGGCCATTGACGATGTCAACACCCGCGCCCAAGCCACCCAGCTCAGCGCCAGCTTCTCTACCAGCGGAATCGCCACCGCCACCATCGGCGCGTCCGCCCAAAAGGGCAGCTTCAGCCTGGAGGTATCCAGCCTGGGAAGCTTCACCAGCTTCCTGTCTGCCTCCTCGGCGCTTGACCCCGCCGCCGACGGCCTGGGCGCCGAACTCAGCAAGGTCCTGGTTGTGGATGGCGCGGAAACCACCATCACCCTGGAAACCAATACCCTGCGCGGCCTCGCCGACGCCATCAATGCCTCCAGCTCCGGCGTGGAAGCCAGCATCATCAACGTGTCCAGCACCAGCACCGCCAGCTACAAGCTGGTCCTACAGGGCAACAAGCTGGGCGCGCAGACCCTGGAGTTGCGTGATGGCGACGCACTGGGCGCCAACCTGCTGGAATCCGCCGCCTTGCAGGCCGGCCAGAACGTCGGCTACAAGCTGAACGGCGTCAGCATCTCCAGCGAAAGCCGCACCGTCACCCTGGCCCCCGGGGTGGACGTCACCTTCAGCGCCGTCACCACCAGTGCGGTCACTCTCAGCGTCAGCCGCACCGCAGATTCCGTTGCTGATTCCATCCAGTCCATGGTGGCCCAGTTCAACCTTGCCACCGGCAAACTCAACGAACATCGCGGTGCTGCCGCCGGAGCGCTGCAAGGCTCCAGCACCATCCAGACCCTCGGTCAGGTGCTGCGCCGTATCACCTCCTACACTGCCTTGGAAGGCGACTTCCGCTCCGCCACCGATATCGGACTCCGATTCAACGACCAAGGTACGCTCAACTTTGATAGCACCCAACTAAGCGGCCTCTCGGAAGAACGCCTCGCCAGCCTTTTGACTTTTCTTGGCGGTACCGAGGGCAAGGGGTTTCTAGGCGCCGCCCTGAGTTCCCTGCAGGAAGCGGTGGGTGTCGATACCGGCATCCTGTCCACCGAAAGAAGCGCCCTTACCGCCCGCCTCCGCAGCAGCGACAATCAGATCAGTGAGACCCAGGATCGGCTGGGACGCATGGAAAAGGACCTGCGCGATCGCTTCGCCATCGTCGATTCCACCATTGCTTCCCTGCAGCAGCAAGCTTTCTTCATCAACAACATGTTTGAGGCCATGCGTATCTCTCAGCGCAGCTACAGCCGATAGAACCCGCAACGGGCGCACGCAACCACAGCGCGCAGTTGCAACCACAGCGCAGCAGTTGCAACCACAGCGCAGCAGCATATCGACGGCGCGCAGCTTCAGAACCACGCGAAGGAGGATCGCATGTCCAGCCAGTCCCAACAGGCATTGCTCCAGTTCAGCCTGGCCGACGCACCCCCTCAGCACCAGGTGGATACCACCGAAGTGCAGGATCCCCAACCACCATCCGAGACCGTCCATGCGCTCGCCCGCCTGCGTGGACGTCTCCTGCAGGCGCTCAGCAACGAAGACTTCCGTACCGTCAAGCAGGAGCTCCCCGGCTATCAGGAACTCCTGCAACAGGTGGTGCAGCAGGGCAGCATGAACCCGGAACGGCTGTCACGCCTGGAGGCTGAGCACCAACGATTCCACGAGCAACTGCGCGCCACCCTGCTCACCACGCGCATCACGCTGCGGCTGGAACTGGAGCGCGTCCGCGCCGCCCAACAGTACATCACCAACGAAAGCGCCGCTGACGCGATTGACCTGCGGGGCTAGCCCCGCCCGCCCCCCTGCCAGCCAGCCCGCCCGTTGTGCCCGCCAGCCCGCCCGTTGTGCCCGCCAGCCCGCCCGTTGTGCCCGCCAGCCCGCCCGTCGCGCTCAGCACTCC
>JALOSG010000258.1 GCA_025458665.1 Serpentinimonas sp. | reverse complement strand
CCACGGCGGCATGTCCTGCCCGTGCAGCTGGCGGCTGCGCTCGATCTGGTTGAGGGCAATTTCCAGCTCGTAGAGCTGGTCGTTGCGGGCCTCGTCCACGCGCGGTGCCTGGCTGGTGGGGCCAATGAACAGCCCGCTGAACAGGTAGCTCAGCGCTGGGTGGTTGTGCCAGTAAGCCACCAGGCTGCCCAGCAATTCCGGGCGGCGCAGGAAGGGCGAATCGGCCGGGGTGGCGCCGCCCATGACAAAGTGGTTGCCACCGCCGGTGCCGGTGTGGCGTCCATCGGTCATGAACTTCTCGGCACACAGGTGGGTCTGGTGCGCCGCTTCGTACAGGAACTCGGTGTGCTCCACCAGTTCCTTCCAGTTGTGCGCGGGGTGGATGTTCACTTCGATGACGCCGGGGTCTGGCGTGACCTGCAGCAGCTTCAGGCGCGGGTCGCGCGGTGGCGGGTAGCCCTCCAGCACCACCTGAACGCCCAGCCGCTCCGCCGTGGCTTCAATGGCCGCGAGCAAATCCAGATAGTCCTCCAGGCGCGGCAGCGGTGGCATGAAGATGTACAGATGGCTGCGCTGGCCGCCGTGCTTCAACTCGGCGTCCGGGCCGTTGGCGCGCTGCGGGTCGCGGGCTTCCACGCACAGGGCGGTGCGGGTGAGCCAGCCGGCGGATTCGCCGCGCTGCGGCCAGCGTGCGCTCATGGGCTCGCCGGGGGCCGCCGCCGGCCCGCTCTGCCAGGCCGGGGTGTCGTCACCCACACGGCCAAAGGCGCTGCTCTGCATGGAGACCACGCCGCCTTCGGCAAAGCCGCCGCCCATTTCGTGGGGCGCGTACTGGCGCTTGAAGGCGCTGCCTTCGGGCAGGGCGTCGCGCGTGGCGCTGGGGTCTTGTTCTATGTGGTGGGGGAAATCGCCGGCGGCCACCCAGGGCAGGGAATCGAGCGGGAGGCGGTAGCCCATGGGGGAATCGCCGGGCACCAGGTACATGCGCTCATCGCGGAAAAACCAGGGGCCGGTGCTCCACCGCGTATCGGTGATGCGCATGCCATTGCGCTGGCCTTTCTTGGCGTTGGGGCCGGGCAGCGGGTTGGCCTGCAGCGGCAGCACATAGCCCACCGCAGCCTCCAGCCCCTGGCTGAACACGCGGCGCAGGCGCACGCGCTCCATCTCGTCGCCCAGCTTGGAATCGAACGGGTCCACGTTCACCGGCAGGCGGCGCTCGCGCCACAGGTAGTACCAGGTGTCCTCGTAGCCCGGGGTGATGTACTGGGTGGACAGGCCCAGCTTGCGCGCCAGCGTCTGGGCAAAGCGCTGCGCGTCTTCGGCGGTGTAGTGGGCGGGTTCGCGCTCGTCGGCAAACAGGGCCGGGTTGTGCCAGATGGGCTCGCCATCGGCGCGCCAGTACAGGGACAGCGCCCAGCGCGGCAGTTGCTCGCCGGGGTACCACTTGCCCTGGCCCAGGTGTACAAATCCGCCCTCACCGTATTCCTTGCGCAGGCGGTGCAGCAGTTCGGTGGCGAAGTTGCGTTTGGTGGGGCCCAGCGCGTCGGTGTTCCACTCGGCGGCGTCGCGGTCGCGGGTGGCCACGAAGGTGGGCTCGCCGCCCATGGTCAGGCGCACATCGCCGGCCTGCAGGTCCTGGTCCACCCGGTCGCCGAGTTGCTGGATGGCGCTCCACTGCGCATCGGTGTAGGGGGCGGTGACACGCGGGGACTCGTACGCCCGGTTCACCTGCATGTGGTGCTCGAACGTCACCTCGCACTCGTCCAGCGCGCCATCGATGGGGGCGGCACTGCTGGGCTGCGGCGTGCAGGCCAGCGGGATGTGGCCTTCGCCGGCCAGCAACCCGGAGGTGGGGTCCAGGCCTATCCAGCCGGCACCGGGCAGGAACACCTCGCACCAGGCGTGCAGGTCGGTGAAGTCGGCTTCGGGGCCGTTGGGGCCGTCTACCGATTTCACGTCGGGGCGCAGCTGGATAAGGTAGCCCGAGCAGAAGCGCGCCGCCAGCCCCAGGTGGCGCAGCAGTTGCACCAGCAGCCAGCCGGTGTCGCGGCAGGAACCCACGCGCAGCTTCAGCGTTTCCTCCGGCGTCTGCACGCCGGGCTCCATGCGGATGGTGTAGGCAATATCGCGCTGCAGTTGCTGGTTGATGCCCACCAGAAAGTCGATGGTGCGCTGCTCGGTGGTGTTCACCTGCTTCAGGTAGGCCTGCAGCAGCGGGGTCAGGGGCTCCTTGATGAGGTAGGGCGCCAGCTCGGCCTGCAGGTCTTTGGAGTAAGCGAAGGGGAAGTTCTCGGCGCTGGGTTCCAGGAAGAAATCGAAGGGGTTGTACACCGCCATTTCCACCACCAGGTCCACCGTGACCTTGAACTCGCGCATGGGCTCGGGGAACACCAGCCGCGCCTGGTAGTTGGCAAACGGGTCCTGCTGCCAGTTGATGAAGTGCTGGGCCGGCTCCACGCGCTGGCTGTACGACAGTACCTTGGTGCGGCTGTGGGGCGCCGGGCGCAGCCGGACGACGTGCGGTGCCAGGGAAACCAGCCGGTCGTATCGATAATGGGTGACGTGGTTCAGGGCAACGTGGATGGCCATGCCGGAGCTTTCTGGTGCGGGGTCTGGAACAAAAGACAGGGAAGGCGAGGCGGTGGACGCAAAAACCGACAGGGCCGGCTGTACCAGTGCCTGGTGTTCAGGCATCCTTCGCGCCCCACACGCTAGCTTAGCAAGTTGTGCGCCACTTGCCGTGACAAATTGGCAGCGCCTGTGCCCTTTCTGGGTCGGGCCCCGAGTCTGACATGGGAGCCGCCCTGCTGGGCTTGCCGCTGGGCACCTGGGTGCAACTGCAGCAACCTGCCTTGTGGCCGCTCTGGTGCTACACCCTTGCGGTGGCAGCCGGCTTGCTGGTGGCTTTGGCGGCGCTGCGGGCTCTTCAGGGCTGTTCGGTGGGCTGCGCTATTGCCACCCCATTCGTTTCAGGCGCATGGGCCGCCAGCGGCGTGTGGCATCTGGCGCTGCTGGGTGG
>JALOSG010000002.1 GCA_025458665.1 Serpentinimonas sp. | reverse complement strand
CGACCCGGCCCAGCGTCAGCGTACCGGCCGCGCCATCATGCAATTCGACAAAACCCAGGCCTACATGGAGGGGGACCGGGTGGTGCTGTTGCGGCCAGACCTGCCGCCTGCGGCCATGCGGTACGACGCACAGACCGGACAGCTCACAGCCAGCGCTGAGCCCATGCCCGACCTGACCCGCAAGGCCATAGCGCATGCGCTGTTTGGGTGCTGCGCCTCCCCGTCAACGGCCTTACCTGGCCGCCTGCTGCTGCGGCAGTTTCTGCAGGAGCGCCTTGATTTCCTCACGCCGGCCTGCATCGGCAATCTGGCGGTTGGGCCGCGGGGCTGCCTGCAAAGCCCGTTGTGCGTAGGGCACCGCTTCGCTGGCACGGCCGTTTTCAAACAGAAACTCGGCATAGAAAAAGTTGGGGTCTATGCCGTCGGGGTTGATCTGCAGGGCCTGCTTCAACAGCGCTTCGGCCTTGGCCTTGTCGCCAAAGCCCAGCGGCCAGCCGGGCACTTTGTAGTACAGCACGCCCAGGCTGGCGTAGGCCGAACCTTCCAGCGCCTGGCCGTTCATGTCGATGGCTTTCTCATACGCCGCCTTGGCTTCCTTCACCAGCGACAGCGCGCCCAGACCACCGCGCTCGCCAGCCCAGGAGCTCAGGACTATGCCCTCCCACACCAGTGGCTCGCTGTGCTGCGGAAAACTCAAGGCCACCTCATGGGCCTTGGCGCTGAGGATTTCAAAGCGGCGCGCCTTCTCGGCGGGTGGCGTCTGGTAGCGGATCACTTCCCAGTCCCGTTGCAGGGCTTGCACCGCATCGTCCACCGGCGCGGCGTAGCCAGCCATGGGAAGCACCGCGCTGAGGGCCAGCAGTGCACCCAGCCAGTGCCGGTGGAGGGAGCCCGGAGGGGCGGATGGGTTCTTCATGGCGCGGCTCATGGGGTGGTCCATCGGGTGGTTCATGGGGTGGTTCCTTTCATAGGGGCGGGAAACAGCACCTTGCGGTGCTGGCTGAATCCTCCATCGAGCCAGGGGCCCAGCGCGCCATTGAGGCGCACCAGAGCCTTTTCGGGCCAGCCGATGAATCGCTCGGCAGCGCCGCTTTCGAGCAGCGCGATGAGTTCCTGCGCCACGCGCTCCGGGGAGTCGCTGGCGCTGCCAGTGGCGGTGGCAAAGTGCTGTGCCGCCGCACCATTGAAGGCGGTACGGGTGGCGCGTGGCGCCAGCATCTGGACCTGGGTGGTGGTGCCCAGCAGTTCGCGGCGCAGCGCTTCGGCAAAGCTGTGCAGCCCCGCCTTGCTGGCGCCGTAGACGCTGTAGCCCGGGACACCAATGCGGCCCAGCGCGGAGCCCACAAACACCAGTCGGGCCTGGGGCTGCGCCAGCAGATGGGGCAGCAAAGCGTGGGTCAGGGCCATGGGTGCCCACAGGTTGGTCTGCAGCAGTTCTGCAGCCAATGCAGGCGTTGTCCCCACCAGTGGCCCGAAGGCAGGCAGGCCTGCCGCGTGCACCACGACGTTGGCGCCCCAGCGCTGGGCAGCGTGCGCCACGGAACGCACGCCGTCGGGGTGCGCCAGGTCGGCGTGGGCCCACGCCATGCTCCCGGTCTGCCCGGAGCGACTCACGCCGAGCACATGGGCACCTTGGTGCTGCAACGCCTCGGCCATGGCGGTGCCTATGCCACCACTGGCTCCCGTCAGGAGCACGCGAGCCTCGGCGAGCTTCATGCGGCCATCTCCTCGGCGGCATGCACCACCGTCTGGGGCAGCGGCAGCCCACGGAACACATCGCCATACAGACGGTAGAACACCTGGGCGGCATGCACGATAGCCTGCTGGTCCTGGGGCGCTTCGATCTGCGCCATCAGCGCCTCAAAGTGCGCGGTGTGCTCCTGGTCCAGGGTGCCGTGCGAGCGCAGGTAGGTGAAGGCAGCATCGGGCAGGGCCAGCGGCTGCTGGATGGCATCGGCGGCCATGAGCGCCAGCGACACACTGGTGCCCTCGAGCACGTGCACCATGCCAAAGAAGCCCAGCGGGTTGCCGCGCTGCACGGTGTCGTAGGCGTAGGCCACCATGACCTCGGTGGCCACACCAGGCGCGCCATGCCGCACGGCCTCGGCGTCACCGCCCGCCGCAGCGATGTCGTTCAGTATCCACTCGTCGTGGCCGGCTTCTTCCTCGATGTATTCGTCCAGCGCGGGTTCCAGCCAGCGGTGCTGAGGTGGCAGGTGGGCCTTCATGGCGGCCAGCAGCGGCACCGTGTGGCGCACGTGGTGGTAGGCCTCCTGCAGGAAGGCCAGGTAGCTGGGCAGAGACACCTGGCCGGCCAGCGCACCCTGGATGATGGGGGTGCCGAGCAGTTGCTGGCGCTGGGCCTGCGTATCGTGAAGCAGTTGGGTATGGAAATTCATGGTGTGGCTTTCGTGGGAGGGTGCTGGGTTTCCGTGTCGGTAGGGGTGTCGGTGGCTGCTTCGCACCCGACCGGGGACTTGGCGTGCAAGGCACGGAAAAACGATTCGATGCGGGGACGCAGCGGGCGGCCATTGGGCGTGAAGAAGCCGCTGCGCAAGGCCGGGTCGGCCTGGACCCAGCGTGTCACGCGGGCGTAGTCGGGCAGGGTGGCGTTGACACGGTCCACCGCCGCCTGGATCTGTGCCCGCAAGGCGCGGCGCTGGGCCGGTCCACCGGCAGCCAAGGGCGCCCAGACCACCGCGCCCAGCCGCGCCTCACCGTCGCCTACCACCACCACCTGTGGCAGCACAGGCTCCTGCTGCAGGGCAGTCTCCACCCACTCGGGGCTTACGTTGCGGCCAAAGCCGGTGATGAGCACGTGCTTCTTGCGCCCCTGGATCGTGAGGTAGCCGTCCGCGTCGAGCTGGCCGATGTCCCCAGTGGGCCACCAGCCTGTCCCGGTGGGCCCCTGCCCCAGAGGCGGCTGGCCCAGGTAGCCCAGGAACAGGCTGCCACGCACCTCGATCTCGCCATCGGCGGCCACCCGTACCTCGCGCTGGGGCAGCACCCGCCCCACACTGCCATCGCGGCAGGCACCGGGCAGGTTCAGCGTCTGTACGGAAGCCCCTTCCGACAGGCCGTAGCCCTCGTAGGCCGGAATACCCAGCCTGCGGGCGCGCTCCAGCCAATGCCGGCCCACGGGCGCACCGCCTACCGCCACAAACTTCAACGAGGGCGGCGCCATCTGCCCGGCGGCCAGCAGGTAGGCGCACCACGCCTTGAGCATCTGCGGCAGCAGAATCAGGCTTTCGGGCTGGGAGCGGCGCACCGCCGCATCCAGCCGCTCGGGGTGGAATTCGGAGGACCCCACCAGCCCCACATCGGCCAGCGGCAGGCTCACCACGGTGGCGCCCTGGCGGCGCGCGGCCATGGCGCCCGCCACGTTCTCCAGCAGTACCGCGTAGGGCAACGCGCTCAGATGCCGCGTGATACCCAGCGGCGCCATGGCCTGCACCAGGCCAGCCACCACGGCCTCCAGGTTCTGGGCACTCAGGCACACGCCTTTGGGCGTGCCAGTGGTACCCGACGTGAAGGTCACCTTGACCGTACCGGGCTGGCAGGGCGCAGCCGCTTCCGCGCTGCCCTTCTGTGGCCCTGCGGACAGGCCTGCCATGCACAGCGGCTCATCGGCCACCACCGCAGGTGCCCAGTCCAGCCCGGGCCAGCCGGTGGCCAGGGCGGGTGGCACGCACAGGGTGTCTACCCCCGCTGCTGTCAGGGCGTGCTGGGTCTGCTCGGGGCTGAAGAACAGCGGCAACGGTACATGCACCAGCCCCAGTTGCAGGGCTGCTTCGTCCAGCGCCAGAAACGCCGCCGTGTTGTCCATCACGGTGGCCAGCACACGGGTGCCCCCGTCCTGCAGCAGCGCGGCTGCGGCGGCCACGCTGGCTTGCCATTGCGCCGGGTTCCAGTCACGCTGCGCGGAGGTGATGACGGCGTTCATGTCACTACCCCATCGAGTTCAACCCGCAGCCCGGCCTGCAGTTCGCCACGCCGGTTCAAAGCTTTCAGAGCGACCGGAATCTGCCCAGCCAGCACCACGGGCTGGTGGTCGTAGTAGCAGCCCCAGTCGGTCGCGGCATGGCCCAGCAAAGCCGGGTCGGCGTAGCCCAGCGCCAGCGGGGCCACGCCCATGCGCACAAACAGATGGCGCAACTCCTGCGTCAATGTGCTCACCACCCACTCGAACCCAGCCGCGGCCAGCAGCGGGCCCAGCAACAGGATGAGGCGGCGGCCCTCTCCAGCGCGGTCGGAGGCCAGGTGGCCCACCTCCACAATGCCTTGGCGCTGCTCCGGGGTGGCGGCTGGGCCGCGCAGCATTTGCTCAACCGGCTGGTTCAGGTAGCGCTCCAGAAACAGGGGGCCAGCATCTGCCGCGCGGTAGCCAGCGGCGGCCAGCAGGGTACCCTCGCGGTCGTGCAGCCCCACCAGCACCGGGGCAAACTCCTTCACCTGGGCCTGGAACCGCTCGGCGTAGATGCGCCGGATAAATCCCTCCACCCGGGCTCTTTCCGGGTCGCCGGGGCCGTAGTGCCGTATCTGGGCATTGGCGGGCTCGGTCGCTTTCAGCAGCGTCTGTGGCATTCACACTCCTTGCACCGGGTCGTCCGGTGGTTGTCAGGAGTGCCATCGTGGGCCTGGACGATTAACGCCGACTTAATACCGGAGACACGCTAGCGCCGCTGCAGCCATCTGGGTGCGTACCAGTTGCGCTCACCCAGCACCGTCATGAGGGCGGGTACCAGCAACAGCCGCACCACGGTGGCGTCCAGCAGCACCGCCACAGCCAGCCCAAAGCCTATCTGCTGGAACATGACCAGTTCACCAGCGGCGAAGCCTGCAAATACGGCCACCATGATGAGAGCGGCCCCGCTGATCACACCGGCCGTACTGCCCACTGCCTGCACCACGGCAAGGGTGTTGTCACCACTGGCGTCGTAATGCTCGCGCACCCGGCTGAGGAGGAAGACGTGGTAGTCCATGGACAGGCCGTACAGCACCGTGAACAGGAAGAGCGGTATCCACGCCTCGATGATGGGCACCTGCTGCAGGCCCAGCGCGCCAGCGCCCACGCCATGCTGGAAGACCAGCACCAGCACGCCGTAAGCCGCACCCACCGACAGCAGATTGAGTACAGCTGCCTTCAGCGGGACGACCACGGAGCGGAAGGCCCATGCCAGCAGCACAAAGCTCAGGCCCAGCACCAGGCCCATGACCCATGGAGCAAAGCGCCGGATCAGCTCGAAAAAATCGAGATAGCCCGCGCTGGTACCGGTCACCATGACCTCGGCCGGCGTACCCTCGAACGCGGCTGGCACCAGGGCGTTGCGCAACCGCGAGATGGCCTGCAGCGTGGGCTCGCCCTCCGCGTCGCCCAGCATGGGAATGGTCAGCACCCGGACGCGCCCGTCAGCGCTTTGTTGCTCGCGGGCCGATTCGGCCACGAACGCGGCATCCTCTCCCAGTGCAGTCCGCAGGCGACCCAGAGCCTGGTCCACCTCGCTGGACGGTGTGCTGGACGATGTGCTCTCCACCACCACCACGGCCTCGGCCACCAGCCCGTAGCGGAAGTCCTGCTGCAGCCGCTCGAACGCCTGGCGCAAATCGAGTTGTGCGGGCAAGGTGTCTATGCCGGCAAAGCCCAGCCGCATGTGCAGGGCGGGCGCCGCCAGGGCCAGCAACAAGGCGGTGCACACGGTGAGTGTGGCCCACGGGCGGCGCACCGCAGCCTGTGCAGCGCGTGCCGACAGGCCACGGGCAGGATCGGCGCTGCCGTCACCACGAAAGAGACGTGGCAACGGCAGGCGCAGCACATCCACACGGTCCCCCAGCAGGCACAGCAGTGCAGGCAGGAGTGTGAGAGAGGCCAGTACAGCCACCAGCACCACGGCAATGGCGCCCGCGGCCAGACCACGGAACACATTGGTGGGTACCAGCAGCAAGCCCACCAGCGCCACCACCACCGTAGCCCCGGAAAACACCACCGCATGACCGGCGCTGGCGCCGCTGCGCTCCACCGCTTGCACCACGCTGGCGCCGGCCTGGCGTTCCTCCCGGTAACGCACCAGCACAAACAGCGCGTAGTCAATGCCCACGGCCAGGCCCATCATGAGCACCATGTTCACCACCAGAAAGTACACCGGAGTGAACTGACCCCACAGCGCCGTAAGGGCCAGCGCCACCGCAATGGACACGGTTGCTACCAGCAAGGGAACGGCGGCCGCCACCACGCTGCCAAACACCAGCAGCAACACCACCACGGCCGCTGGCACACCAATGCGCAGTTCGGCGCGCAGGTCGCTGTCGGCCAACTCGCGGTAGGCCAGCCCCACGCTGGCTGGGCCCACTGGCGTGACAGAAACGCCGCTGCCCTGCACCGCCGCAACCACCGCATCACGCAGCACACGCACCTGGGTGGGCGGATCTATCAGCACCAGCGGCACCAGCGTGGTGTGCCGGTCGGCAGAGACCAGGTCGGCATCACCGCTCAGGAAATAGCTGCGTCCGCCCGCAACCACACCGGGGCCCAGGGCCTGCAGGCGTTCGGCCACCGCCATGGCGGCCGCAGCGTAGGCGGGGTCGTCCACCGTGAGCGTGTCGGAATGGAACACCAGCACTTCGGTGGATTGCGCTGCAGAACCGGGCACCGCAAGGGCCGCCGGAGGGAAATGGGCAGCAATCAGGGCGTTGGCACGCACCGAGTCCGATCCGTCGTGGCGCTCGATGTCGGTACCGTAGGCGGCCCCTGCCAAACGCAGCACCACCCCGACGCACAAGGCAGCCAGCAACAGCCAGACGGCCAGCAGCGTGCGGGGGTAGCGGCAGCCCAGCCTCACCGCCATCTGCAAACCCGGGTGGGTCGGCTCAAGAGAATTCATCGGGGGGTGGCTACAGTGTGCCTTCTGACCATGGCGCCAGGCATGGTACCCTGACATTCACTGCCATTGCACGGAAACCACCATGACCAAGGCCACTGTTGTCTCCGCTGTTGTCACCGCCGCTGTCATCGGCGTGGCGTTTCTGCTCAATCCCTCTCCCGACCAGCATCGCGAAAAGATCAAGGCAGCCATTGCCGAGCGCAGCCCGGTGGCAGGGGCACTGGGGCTGGGGGCGCTGGCCGCGTTTACCTCCACCTACCACCCGCTGGGCGTTGCGTCCTACACCACCGTCAATGGGCGCACCGCTTCCGTGGGGGCGTTGGGCATGGTGTTTGTCATGGACATGCAGTCCGGCGAGTGATCCGCCACGTTCTTCCCGGCGGCGCAGCGGCGCACAGGCGTCAAGGGAGCCGATCAGGGTCCGAGGAATTCCTGTACGAACTGGCGCCAGGGCCGGGGCTTGTCCAGCAAGAAACCCTGGACAGCGCCACAGCCATGGTGGGCCAGGAAGTCCAGCTGCGCGGACGTCTCTATCCCCTCGGCCACCGTGTGGATGCCGAACCGCTCGGCAATCGCCAGGATGGCCTGCACCAAGGCGGCATCCTCGGGATCGGTTTCTATGTCGCGCACAAAAGCGCGGTCGATCTTGAGTTCGTGCACCGGCAGGCGCTTGAGGTAGGCCAGGCTGGAGTAGCCGGTACCAAAGTCATCCAGCGAAAAGCGGTAGCCCTCTTCACTCAACAAGACCACGCGCCGGGCCAGCTGTTCCTGCAGCAGCACACCCTCGGTGATCTCCAGCATCAGCGCCTCGGGCGGTAGCCCGGAACCCACCACCAGGGCGTGCAGGTCGCGCACAAATTCCTCGCGCCGGAACTGCTTGGGGCTGATGTTGACGGCCACCACAAAGTCGGGCGCCCTCTGGCGAACGGTCTGGGCTATGTGCATGGCCTCTTCCAGCACGTACCTGCCGATGTGCTGGATCAGTTCGGACTCTTCGGCCACCGGAATGAACTCCGCCGGCGAGACCCAGCCCCGTACCGGATGCTTCCACCTCAGCAGCAGCTCGCCACCGAGCAGCCTTCGGTCTGGTGACCATTTGCCCTGCATGTACAGCTCAAAGGAGCGCTCCTCCATCGCCTGGCGCAGGTCGTGGTCCAGTTGCAGGCGGTGCGTGGCGGCCAGGCGCATGGAGGGTTCATAGAAACGCACCGTGCCCCGGTTCTCGTCCTTGGCGCTGTACATGGCCGTGTCCGCCTCGCGGATCAGGTCTTCGGCAGTCTCATCGGGCTGCTTGGGAAACAGCGTTACCCCCACACTGGCGCCCACCACCACCGACTTGCCGTCGAACTCCAGCGGTGACTCCAGCGCAGCCATGAGCTTGCTGGCCACCCGGTGCGCCTGCCTCTGGGCCGCCTTCATATCGGTCCCCAGTTGTGGCAGCAGCACCATCATTTCGTCACCGCCCATGCGCGACAAGGTGTCCTCCTCACGCAACTGGTCCAGCAACAGCGCAGCGGCACGCTTGAGCAACTCGTCCCCGGCCGTATGGCCGTAGCTGTCGTTGATGCGCTTGAAATGGTCCAGGTCCAGGTAGAGCAACGCGCAGTAGTAACCGTGCCGCTGTGCCGCATGCAGCGCCTGCCGCAGACGGTCGTGCATGACCACGCGATTGGGCAGGCCGGTGAGTGGGTCGGTAGTGGCCGCCACCAGCAAGGCCTGCTCCAGCTTTTTCTGCGGATCGATGTCGAGAAAGATGCCGGCGAACCGGGTAGCCAGGCCCTCGCTGCTGCGCTCGGTCACGGCACCACCGCACAGCACCCAGCGCCACCGGCCATCACCAGTACGCAGGCGGGCCTCGAACTTGAACGTGGTCTGCAGGCCTCGCAACACATCGGACACGGTGCGTCGGCACAGGGGCTGGTCGTCGGGATGCACAAACTGGCTGCTGGCAATGCGCCGGGACTCCAGTTGCAGCAGCCGGGCCCAGCTCTGGGGCAGCTCGACCATGTCGTCCTGCACGTACCACGTCCAGTGCCCCAGGTCGGCGGTCTGAGCCGCCAGCTCCATGTAGTTGCCCGCCAGGATCTGGTCGGTCTGGTCGGTCAGGGCAACAATCATGTCGTGCGGCGAACCCGGGGTGTTGGGCAGCGTCGCTACACGCACACCCAGCCAGCGCGACTCGCCCGATGCATTCTTCAGATTGACCAGCTGCTTCTCGCTGCCCACGCCCTGTTGCGCCACCTGCTGCAACAGCTTGTTCAGGTAGGGCTGCAAGTTACCGCCTGGCTCCATGGCTTGCCCGCCCAGGATGTGGTGCGCGGCACTGTTGAAACGCCGCACCTGCAACTGGCCATCGTGGATGATGAGGCCCACAGGCACCGCTTCGATCAGAGCATCCAGATGCTCCTGGTGTTTCACCAGCTCGGTGATCTGGGTCTCTATGGCCACAAAGCCGGCGAACTCTCCGTCATCGTCGTACAGGGGCTGCAAATCCACATCCATCCAGTAGATGTTGCCTTGCTTGCCTCGATTGAGGATCTGCACTTTGGCACGCCGGCGCTCTTTCACCGCCAAGCCGAGCTCCTTGCGTGCCTCCGGCGAGCTGTTCTGGAACTGCAGCAACTGCCCCGGTTTGCGGCCTATGGCCTCCTGGCTGGTGTAACCCGTGACCCGCTCGAACGCAGCATTCACCCAGGTAATGCGGCCGCCGGGGTCTGCCAGGATGACCACGTTGTGGGTCCGCTCTGCCACCAGCGCCAGGCGCTTGAGCTCGGCGGTGCGCTGCATGAGCAAGCGTTGCGATTCAGCGTGCTCGGCGGTAGTGCGCCGCAGTTCCAGCAAACTGCACAACTGGCGCCCCAGCCGCCGCAGGGTGACGGCGTCTTCCTCGGTCAGCTGGCGGGGCTGGTGATCGATCACGCACAGGGTACCGATGGCCAAACCATCTGGCGAGACCAGCGGGCAGCCTGCGTAGAAGCGGATGTGTGGGTCTCCCAGAACCAGCGGGTTGCCGGCAAATCGGACGTCGGCATGGGCGTCCTCGACGACGAATATGTCGTTCTGGAGCGTGGCGTGGGCACAAAAAGAAAACCTGCGCGGGGTCTCCTCCACATCCAGTCCCACCCGGCTCTTGAACCACTGGCGTTCTTCGTCCACCAGGGAAATGAGGGCAATGGGCGCCTTCAGCAACTGGCTGGCCAGCGCTGTGAAGTCGTCGTAGGCTTCCTCGGCAGGGGTATCCAGTACCGCGTAGGAACGCAGTCTCACCAACCGCTCGGCCTCGTTGGCGGGCCGCGGCGCTTCAAGAAAGTGTGGCATGGGAGGAGTCCGTGGGGGTGACACCCCAACGCTGCGCGCCGCAAGGCTTGCGCTTTCGGAAAGCAGGGCGTGGCTGCAGCATGTCAGTATGTGAACTTATTGTCCGACGGCGTAAATATGAGCGTCGTTTTTGAACATTATGTTTTCTTGTAGCGACAAAAGCGATACGATGTTTTGAAATATTTGGACTATGCGGTGTGAATTTTCTCGGCGGTTCATCAAGTTCTTCCGATCCCCCACACCCCCACCACAAGCTGGAGACCCGTTGTCCATCTCCTGCTGACACCGTCTCTGCCTTGCCAAGCCCCGCCCCTTGCTGCGCCGCGTTGCATGACCTGCAGCGAATTCGGGGGGCCTTCTTGATGTTCTGCGACGCAGGCACGTAACGGCACCAGCCGTAGCCCTGGCGGCAGACGGCAGCAATCCCTTTTTATTCGCGGAGGCAGAAATGAAAGTCCGGCAGTTGGTATTGGGCCTGGCTGTGCTGGGGTTGGCATCTACGGTGGTGGTCGGGGGTGTAGGGCTGCTGGCCGAACGGCAACTGGCCAGTGGTCTGTCACAGGCCAGTGTGGCCACCCAGGCGGTGCGTGCTGCGGGCAACGCGGACATGATGCACGACGCAGTCCGCTCCGACGTGCTGGCCGCCATCGTGGCGGTTCAGCAAGGCGATGCCCCGGGCTTGAAAGCCGCCCAGGACGATCTCAAGGCCAACGGCGAAAGGCTGGTGTCCTTGCTGACGGATCTGCAGGGCATGGCGCTGCCCGCCGAGGTGCTGGGCCAGGTGGCCGAGGCTTTGCCTGTAGCGCGGCAGTACGTGGCCACCGGGCAGGAAATTCAGGGACTGGCCAGCTCCGACAGTGCGGCAGTCCTGCAAAAGCTACCGGTGTTCACCGCCGCATTCGACCAGCTGGAAGGTAGCCTGGAGAAGCCCGGAGAAGGTATCGAGGCTTTTGCCCAGGATGTAGCGGTGCAAGGCGCACGCGATGCGCAGCGCGCCATTGTGGTCACGGTGGCAGCCACCTTGCTGGCAGCCATTCTGCTGCTGGCGCTGGGCTGGCGCATCACCACCATCGTGGGTGGCTGCCTGCTGCGTGCGGTAGGTTTCGCGCAGAAAGTCGCACAGGGTGACCTGCGAGGGCGCACACAGGCGGAGTCCACCGAAGAAATGGCGGCGCTCATGCACGCGCTGGACCAGATGCAGGCCAATCTGGCGCGGGTGGTGGTGCAGGCGCGCGAGCTCTCGGACAGCGTGGCTACGGCGAGCGGACAGATTGCCCAGGGCAATCAGGATCTGGCCCACCGGACCGAAGAGCAGGCCGACACGCTGCACAGCACAAGCCATTCCATGGCCAGTCTGGAGGCCTCCATCCACACCAACTCCGAACACGCCTCCAGCGCCACCGGGCTGGCCATGCAGGCCAGCGGCACCGCCGAACAGGGCGGGCATGTGGTGGGCGAGGTGGTGCACACCATGCGCGGTATCAGCGAAAGCAGCCGCAAGATTGGAGACATCATCGGCGTCATCGACGGCATCGCATTCCAGACCAATATCCTGGCCCTCAACGCAGCCGTAGAGGCCGCCCGTGCTGGCGAAGCGGGCCGTGGCTTTGCGGTGGTGGCTTCCGAAGTGCGCAGCCTTGCAGGGCGCAGCGCCGAAGCCGCCAAGGAAATCAAGGCACTGATTACCGCCAGCGTGGAGCAGGTGGAAAAAGGCACGTCGCTGGTTGATCAGGCCGGACAGACCATGGAACAGGTCGTTGCGTCCATCCGGCGCGTCAGCGACATCGTGGCCGATATCGACAAAGGCACTGAAGCGCAACGCTCCGGGGTCATGCTGGTGGGCAGCATGGTGCAGCAACTGGATCAGACGACCCAGCAAAATGCCAGTCTGGTGGAAGAAAGCGCTGCGGCGGCCACATCGCTGCGGGATCTTGCGCAGCGGCTGGTGGACGTGGTGGCCGTCTTCAAAACCGACGCCACCGCGACGCCACCGCGTGGCGATCTGACGCTGCTCCCGCATCCAGCGCGGTGACGGCGCGGCGCGGTCAGAACCGGGTGGTAACCCGGTCCCGCCGCAACCCGTGGCGGGACGCACGCCGACAGCCACCCCGCAGCCGCCGCTTGCGGCTGGGGTGCCCGGTGGCAAGCCGGCGTGGCGCCGTCGCCGGTTGCACCGAAGACGAAGGCACCGTGGCTGGCTGCGCGGGCTGGTCGGTGGCAGTCCAGCGCTGTGCGGCATCGACCGGGGCAATCTGCTCATTGCGGGTCAGATCGATCCAGCGTACGGAGCGCACCTGCCGCCCGGTCGGATCAGACACCCAGGCACTTTCCACACCCACCTGCGGTGCCTGGTCGAGGTTGGCACCCAGTATCTGCTTCAGATAGCCGCGGGTGCGCCTGAGTTGCTCGGTGGTAGGCTGGTAGTGCCCGCTGAAATTGTCGATGTGCACGATGAAGCCGTCCTTCACCAGAACCTGACCCGCCAGCGCCACCGGCTGCCCGCCCGACAGGCTGGAGTGGTGCACTTCCCCAGACTTGGGGGCGGGATGCACAAACATGCGACCGTCGGCATCCACCACAAAAATGGGCGGTGTAGTGCCGTCGCCCCGCAAGTTGAGCGGCGTGCGCGAGGGATCGGAGGCCAGGTGGAGCCGGCCAGTCTGCCGGTCGACCACCACCTCGAGCGAAGCCCTCTCCTCGCTGGAGAAGTAGGTCACAGGGCGGTCCACCTTGATCTGCTTGATCGCCACACCCTGGTCCTCACCCCGGAACTCCACCGGGAGATCGCGCACGATGAGCCGGTTGGGCAGTTCGCGGGTGTCGGTAAAGGTAGGCCTGATGGCGTTGGCTTCCAGCTGCCGCTGAGACACCTGCGGACCTTCAGGAGAAGGCGCCCCTGCGTCCCCCGAATAGGGCGAAACCACCGCGTAGGCCACCTGGCCCGCGTCTGAGTCCGGGTTGGTGGAGGCATAGCCGGATACGCTGTAGGCGGCGGTGGTATCGGCATCGGGAACTGCAACGGCCGTTCGCCCTGGTGGAGTGGTCACTGGAACTGCCGCGTAGGCCGAGTCCACTGTGTCGTAAGCCGAGTTGACCGAGTCGTACGCGGAGGTCGCGGTGGCGTACCCTGGTGCCGCCGGACCGGAGGCGGCATCGCCCACTTGGGGTTCGGTCCCTGACGGTGCACGCGGCCGCGACAGCGGCAAATCTGCCGGAGCAGGCGCCTCGCTGCCGGCGGCTGGACGCACCGTGACCGGGGCGGCATCGGCAGCCTGGACCGGGCGCTGTACCGATGGTGCGTCTGCATTGGCACGCGGTCGTTGTGCGGGGGCCGCATCGTCGGTGGGTCGGGGACGGGGCGCATCGGCCTGCCCCACCGCGCCTGCGCGGGGGCGTGTGACCGGGGCATCGGCCGCTACCGGCGCGCGCAACGGCGGCGGCGGCTCGGTGAGACCTCCGGCCGCGCGGCGCGGCGCAGCGGGGGATGCGTCATCGACCGGTCGGCGCACGACCGGTGCGCTGTCGTTGTCGGCGTCATTGCGACCGCGCACCACATTGCGCGGCGCTGCGTTGTCCGGGTCACGGAACAAGTTCGATCCCTTGACCAGATTGCCGCTGATGGTGCCACCCTGTGCTTCCTCGGAGCCCAAAGCGCTGGCGACCGTGCCGCGCACATCGATGGAGACCGTGGGGGCATTGCGGGTGAACGTCGTGATCTCGCTGCGGGTCACCGTCCCCTCGATGTTCATGCCATCGCTGCCGGGTGCTGCGCCCACGAAGTTGGCGCCCTGGCGCACCGTCAACCCCGACAGGCCGCCGGCGCCACCGTCGATGCCGCTGCGCTGGGCAGCGGTCTGGCTGTCTGTGCCGGAGGACTCTGCCTTGAGCATGAGGCCGGTGCTGCCCGCATGGTTCAGGGTGTCGATGGCCTGACCTTGCCTGCGGTCGAAACGATCGCCCGCACTGGGCCGGGCCGTATCGGCACCGTTGTCCTTGTCGCCACCCACGTTGACCGAAGACAGACCCACATAGGCATCCACCCGCGTGGCACTCTCCCTGACGCGGTCGGTTCGGGTCTCTACAGACAGCGCACCGCGGATCTCCCCGCTCACCCCGCCCCCTGCGCGGATGTTGGCACCCGCCAGCGTGGCGTTGCCACCGACATTGAGTTCGGTACCACCGGTGGTCTGGAGCAGCGCATTCTGGTTGGTCAGGTTGTCCTTGTCGCGCAGGTCAACCTCGGCCTGGGCGCTGAAACCGAACGATTTGCCGCCCGAGCCTGATGCCGCCGCATTGCTGCTCGCACCAGCACCGTCACCGGTGCCGCTGCCCACGTTGCGCCCGCCAGATACCGACAGACCGCCGGAGACGTTTTTCGTATCGACGCGTTCCGTGCTCTGGGCGGACTCCATCAGCAGGTTTCCGCCCACATTCACGCTGGCTGTGCGCGCGGTAGCCTGGGTACCTTCGAGCCGGGTGTTTCCACCGCTGCTGATGGACAACTGCCCGCCGGATTGCAACACACCGCCCCGGCGGGTATCGGTGCTCTCGCTCTCGCGCACCCGCTCGAAGTCCACCGAAGCACTGCCGCCGCCGTCTTTGGCCAGGTTCATGCTCTTGCCTACGTTGAGGCCTGCCTGCACACCGCCGCCGTCGGCGCGACCAGTCTGCGATGTACTGCTGGAAACAGCCTGGAAGTCGATATCGCCGCCGGCGGACAGACTGAGGTTGCCTCCCGCTCTGGCCTGGGTGCCCTGCAGCGTCATGTTGCCGCCGGCCGACAGGGTGGTGCCCCCTGCGGACTGGATCACCACCGCGCGCCCGGTGCGCGAGCTTTCCTGGGACTCGCCCGTGCGGGCGTTGGCAGCCACACTGCCCCCCGCGCAAGTCAGGTCGAGACACACACTGGCCGACAGCGTGGCTCCGCCCGACTGGCTTGAAGACGAGGTACTGGCCGTGTCGTTGGCCTGGTCGAGTCGCAGGTTGCCGCCTGCGTTGAGCGATACCGCGCCACCGGCCTGCACGCCAGAGCCCTCCAGCCGGAGGTCCTGCGTGGTTCGGATGTTCACGTTGCGGCCAGCCTGAAAACCCCCGACCACAGCCTGAGAGGATGCAGTGCCGCTCTTTTCGTTGCTGCCTGCCGCGGTGATCGTGGCGCTGGCCTCCGAGGCCGCATTCACGCCCACAGTGAGCGATGAGCTGGCGCTGGAGGTGTCGGTCTGCGAGAAGCGGGTATTGGCTGCAGCGCGGTTCTCGTAGGACTGCGCCGTGATGTCCACATCGCCCGCAGCGCTGTAGCGCGTCCCCTCTTCCAGAATGCTGGACCTTGCTGTCACGGTCACATTGCCACCTGAGCGGATTTGCGTGACCACGGCAGTGCTGCTGCCCGAGCCGCCGGAATAGCTGGAGCCAGACCCACCCACCACCACCTGGGACTGCGGCGAAGAAATATTGACCTGCCGCGCCTCGCCGCTGGCGATGCCTGCCACCGTACCGCCCAGCCCGGTGGTCACGCCGGCGGAGATTCCAGCCTCATAAGTCTGCCCGGAGAACGTGGTGGAGGTCTCGTTTCTGGCCGCCATGTCCACAATGCGGTCGGCGGTGAAGTCGATGTTCCCTGCCGCCTCGAACAGCGCGCCCTCGCGCCGCAACGTGCCACCTGCAGAGACCGATATGCCACCCTCGGACCGGATGGCGCTGGTTTGCGCAGTGCTGCTGCGCTCTTCGCTCTGCTGGGTTCCGCCCTGCGTCTTCAGTCCCCCCATCACCCCTTCGGTGCTGGCGTCGGCAGAAATGCCGAACCGGTGCTGTGAGGCCGATGAAGTCGTCTGCGAAGTGTCGTAAGCCGCCACCACGTTCACATCCCTGCCGGCAAATACCAGGGCACCCTGGTCCCCCGCCTCCAGTTCCGAGCCCTGCAGCGTGACAGACCCCTGCGTGGCCACCACGGCTACGCCGGCACCCCCCACCCGGCTGCCCGCGTTGGTGGTGGCGCTGCTCTGGAAGGAGCTGCTGCTCTTCTCGTAGCCGGTGAACCCGGAGGCGGAGAAAGGTGTTCCTTCGCTGGCATCCGCCGTGCTGTTGGACCTGCCTTCGGCAAAAAATCCTTCGCGTTCGCTGCTGCCCGAAGAACTGCTCTGCAGCGCGATGCTTCGGATCCGCACATCCCCTTCTTGGGCACGCAACACCGCCAGGCCATCTCCACCATCGACCTCGGAACCCAGCACGTCGATGTTTCGGCCCGCATCCACCAGCACCCCCTCCCCGGCCGAGATGCGTGCGGCACTGGCGGACTGGTTCGTGACCGTGCGCGTATCGGTCTGGCGGTTCAGGAATCCGGTTCGGGTGCCACTGCGTTCGCTGCGGGTCTCCAGCACCAGCGCGGTGACGTTGACGTCGCGGCCGGCGATGAGCGCGGCCCGCCCATCGGAGACCACATCAGCCCCAGTGATGTTGATGTCCTCGGCGGCCTCGAGCCTCAGATTGCCACTGGCCACAATGCCGCCACGGGGTCCAGCGACGGTGTAGTAGTTGCGCTCGTCACCCAGACGCTGCGTCTCGGTGACGTTGTTGATGCTGCCAGTGAGCGAACGCAGCGATACGTTGCCGCCACCGATCAGGCCACCTATGTTGTTCAGGTTGCCGCGCGACACCACCTGCAAGCGCGACGTCGCATTGACCTCGCCACCCCGGTTCGTGAAGGTGTCGGCGGTGATCATGGCGCGCTCTGCCAGAACCTGGGTCGAGCTGCCTGCGGCTCGCGTGGCGTCGGTCAGATAAACCACCGGCACCAACACTGTGCGACCTTCCACCTGGGTGGCCACCATCCACACGATGTCCTGCCGCAACGAAGCCACCTGCTCTGCACTCAATGCCGTACCCAGACTGAGCTGAAGACGCCGGGCCTCAGCCACAGCGTTGTCCATCAGCAGGGACTGCTGCTCGTAATCGCTGTAGGCGCTTCGCAGCAGGGCGGCACCGGTCTGGGCCTGTATCTGCTCGCGGATCAGCATGGCCTCGTAGGCCGCGTCGCCAAAGCGCAGCAGATACTGCTCCGGCTTCAGGCCTAGGCGGGACATCAGGTAGTCCGAGCCCAGATAGGGGTTGTCGAAAGAGATGAGCAGCGGATTGGTCTCCACCAGGTAGCCGGAGGCCGGGTTTCGCGCGGCGACGAAGCGCCCGTTGCTGCCAGCCGGCAGCGTCAGCGAAGAAGGAGCCGGGCCGCTGGCATTCACCGTAGGCCGGCCTACATCGGCCAGCCCGCGGGCACCTACCGCATCGGGAATGAGGGGAGATGCGCTGGATACACCCCCGCCAGTGCCGCTGTTCAGGAAAGAACCCACGGTGGCCACCAGCTCGCGGGCCTTCACCGTACCGCTCACACCCGTCACGGTCGTATCGGGCAGACGGACAAAATCTCGCCACAGCGTGTCAGACGAAGCAAGCAGATAGGAAGAGTTGCCCAAATGGTTGCGGAAATGGCAAGCATCGGGGCCGATGCCGTCGGTACGGCAGCGGAACTTGCGGATGATTTCCTGGCGCGAAGTGCGCTGCACCAAGTCGAGCGAGGTATTGGCAAAGCTGCTGGTGGCGGGCGCAGTCAGGCCCTGTATGGTCAGCCGGTCGGTCGTGGAGATCAGACCCCCCTGGTTGTGGCCTTGGTCCACACTGAGGGTCAGGTTGCCAGACTCCACGCTCACTGTCGGCGTGGCGGCGGCCACTGCGGCCGCGTCGGTGAAGAACTCGACGTCGGTGTAGACGCGGTACCAGTCCTGTCGCACTTCGCCAAAGCTGAAGACGAAGTAGGCTTTCTGGCCGTTGTAGTAATTCAGGTTGCCGCCGCGTACCACCGGAAAGCTGCCGAAATCCTGGTTGGGAAAGTTTCCGCGCAGGTCGGCGTTCCACGTAATCTGGTCGTCCCTGTCCACCGTGGGGCTTTCGCTCAAGGGGCTGCCCGTCTCCAGGGGCCGCGGGTAAAACACCTCGGCCGGGTTTTCCAGGCTGTTGAAAGCCACGCCGCCAAAGCCGCAGAAAGCCAGCCGGTCGGGGCATATCTGCATGGTGTCGGACACCAGCCGGAAGCTGGTCGCGGGCCGGGCTGCAAATTCATTGAAGAACCTGCCGGTGCGGATCAGCAAATCCTGCCCCACCGCTTCGACCTTGCCATGGTTGCGGAAAGTCATGCTGGCTGCCGATCCGTCCAGTCCACCGATGACCGACTGGTTGTCCGCCGCACCAGCCCGGGCACTGCCCATGAGCAATGTGGCGCCTGCCCCGTTGGTGATCTCGGTGCCTGCGCCGCCCAACAGGGCCATGTTTCCGGAGCTGTACATCAGCCCGTCGTTGCGGATCGCTGCGCCGTCGCCCACGGTGACTGCCAGCTGGTCCGAACCTCCCACAAACCCGGCGGCGCTGTTGGTGAAGCTGCCCGCTGTGGTGATGGCCAGCCTGGATCCTGCGGCGGGGTCCCCAACCTCTGCATTGCTGATGCGCCCGGCGTTCACCAAGTCGCCAGACAACTCCAGATCCGTCCGCGCGCTGCCCACCAGCGTGCCTGCAAACTGGGCGCAGTCGGCGCTGAATATGCCGCTGGAGCACAGCTGGTTGAGTCTGAGCCGCGACTGGCCGGTGCCACCGGTGAACAAGGCCCCGTTCTGCAAGTCGAGCCGGTCGAGTTCCAGATCGAACCCACCGGCAACCCATGCGGCACCAGGCTCGAGGAACACGCTCAGAGTGCTTCCAGCACTGCCGTCGTCTCGCTCGGCACGTACCGTACCGCCCGCATCCACCCGCGAGCCGTTGGCAAATCGCAGGTAGGAGCTATTGCGCCCAGCCGAGCGCTGACTGAACATCAGATCGCCGCCGGCTGCGACCGCCCCGGTGAAGATCTCATCCACGCCCAGTTCGGAAAACTGCAGCAACATGTTCCCGCCAGATCCCAGCGCGTAGTTCTGCACGCCCGCGGTGGAGTCTCTGGTGGCAAGCACCAGGCGCCGCCCTGCATCCGCCGCAAGGTCGCCACTGCCAACCACCAGACCGTGGCGCTCCACCGTCAAATCACGCCCCGCTGTCACACCGATCGATCCGGCAGAAGACAACAGCACGCCATCGGCGTCGGGGTCGACCGAGCCTCCCAGACGCAAGTCCCGCCCTGCACTGACACTCAGACTGCTGCCAGCGTCGTAGCGCTGCCCGGCCGCAAGCACCAGGTCCTGGCCAGCCGACAGCGACATGGCCTGCCCAGCTACGCGCAGCCCCGCCCCTACATCGGCAACGGTACTCCTGCCGGTCAGAGCCACGTCGCGTTCCGCGTACACCGTGCCACTGCCCAACGTCAGGGCGTCGGCCGCCATGGCCACATCGTCCACGCCATACACCAGCGCCTGATCGCCCAGGCTGAGCGCACCGGAAGCTTGCGCGTCCACGGCGCGCGCCACCGTCTGGCCCTGCAAATCCAGTGAGCCCGCCTGCAGCGAGGCGGTATTCGCCGCCGACCATTGCGCGCCCGCCTGTTGCACGGCGGTGGCGGATTGGTTGGACAACAAATCGCGTCCCGCATTCAGCCAGGAGGTGGCACCACCCGTGAGCGCCGGGCTGTCTATGCGCAGGTCTCGCCCAGACTCCACCCCGCCCTGCAGAGAGACTGCCGTACCCGCGGAAAGACGGACGTCCCGGCCAGCGGCCACACCAGCTTCTGTGCCCGCCGCCTGCGTGACGGTATCGCTGGCCGCGACGGTCACATCGGCCGCCCCGCGCAGCTGCGCAGTAGAAAGGTCCACCGTTTGGCCTTGTACCGCCAGAGACACACCGCTGCTGCGCCCCACCAACACCGAGCTGCCCAGCGCCACATCACCGGCGGCCTGCAGGTTCAGCGAGCCACCCGCATCCCACCGCGATCCATCCATCGAAGCTGTGCCGTCGAGGGTAGCCTGAACGTTGCCCCCGCTGTAGCGGTCGGCGGTGTCACCGCCCTCGTCCACCAGGCGGGAGCCGGCCAAGCTCATGGACGCCTGTCCGCCCAGCAGGCCATCACGCAGCAGCAACTCCCCATCGCTGTCCACCGAAAGGGTCCGGCCTGCGAACACGAACGCGTCGCTTCCCGATGCCCCGTCGCGACCCGTTTCCACACCGTCCGAAGCCTGTACCAAAATGTCGCGCTCTGCGCTGAGCCGACCACTCAGGGTGACCCGGCCTGCTGCATCCAGCACCACATCGTCCACGGTCGCGGCCATATCCCCTCGCACCGCCACGCCCACCCCACGCTCGGTAGACATGAGCCGAATGCGGTTGGCATACATGCCACCCAGGGCAGCCACGTCTATGGATACCGTAGGCGCTCCACTACCGCCGCCAACTGCCGTGGTGACACGCCCGGCGTAGGTTTGATCGAACTGGCCGGTGGTAGCCGCGAGCGCCTGCGCCCACACTGGACCATCCACACGCAGTGCTCGGGTCAGCAGGTCGAAACCTGCCGACTCGCTCGCGTCGGCGCCGTCCCTGCCAATCAGTATGTCTCCCTGACGGATCTGGAACCCCCCCAGACCACCGTTGGCCTCAAAGGTAGGTAGCCCTGTGCTCAGGGTGATGCGCGGTGTGTTCAGGAAGCCGCAGCCATCGCAGGTGATCCCGTAGGGGTTGGCAATCACCAGTTCGGCCCGCTGCCCGTGTACCTCGAGGTAGCCGTTGAGTTGCGAACGGTTGGCCTGGACCACCTCATTGAGGATGATGCTGGCTGCGCGCCCCTGCAGATTGGCGTTCTCGCGCAGAGTGCCAGCCAGCAGCGAGCGCTCCACCTGCGTGGCGTTGTTCAGCACCAGACCCGGGCGGTCGACGTCGAAACGCTCGTAACGGTTGTGGGACAGACCTGTGTCGTTCGGCGTGGCAATGTTCACCACGGGTACGCCGTTGGGAGAGACATCTACCTGGGTGCGCCCATCGGCAGGCACA
Organism: Serpentinimonas sp.; assembly: GCA_025458665.1. Taxonomy (GTDB): domain Bacteria; phylum Pseudomonadota; class Gammaproteobacteria; order Burkholderiales; family Burkholderiaceae_C; genus JALOSG01. Next base: position 16,120 of record JALOSG010000002.1, on the reverse strand, counting down.
GGTGGGCCCGCCCACAAGGGCAGCGGGGGAACAGCCAGAACCACGATGAGCGCACTGGCGGTGCAGCGCTTCCAAGGGGAAACGGTCGGGGCCGCGGCAGAGGAACGGTGCATGGTCAGAAATCCATCGAAACGCGAAGAAACAGGTACTCGTCGCTAGCACCCAGGCGCTGCGGCAGCACGGTGGGCTTGGAGAGCGAAAGCTGGGCGGCGAAGGGCCCGTGGTTGACGCCCACACCCAGGGTGAGGCCAGCCAGCGTTCCACCGGGACCACCTGCGTCGGGGCTGATGCGCCCCACGTCCCAACCCACAAAAGGACGCCACTGGGTCTGCCCGACCGTGACCGGCATGGCCGCCTCGTTGCGCCACCAGAGGCCGGAGTCGCCCGAGATGCTGAACTTGCGGAATCCGCGCACGGAGAACGGCCCACCAATCAGGAACTGCTCCGTTCCGTACAGGGTGTCTGTAGCGCGCTGCGCCGACACCGAAGAGACCCATGTGAGTGCTCTCCCGGCAACGGGCACCGAGCCCGACGCGGAGGCGTTGAGCACAATCTTGTCGAATTGCGCGCGAGGAGCGGTTGGACTCTGGCCCGGCACATCGCGCAGCGCGCCAAACGCATCCAGGCCACGCACCCACGCGATATCTCCTGACAGGAAAGCCCCGGGGGTCCGGGTGGATGCAGAGACCCCCAGATCCACCGTGGCCAGCCTGCGCGAACTGGTCTCCAGCAACGTACCGTTGAGGAAGTTGCGGGCGCTCTTGACCGTGAGGTTGGAGACCGCAGAGACCTTGGTGTCGCGGTCGCGAAACAGCACGCGGTCTACACGCAAGGCCTGGTTCGTGGACTTTCCGCTGGTGTTGAACGTGGTCACGGAACCCCGCACCTGGCTCACGTAGTCAAACTCGCTGGCAGTCAACGTGAAGGTCCAGTAACCGTAGGGAATCGAGTACAGGAGGGACAGCGATTGCGCCAGCTTGCTGTCGCGGTCGGCGTCGGTGTTGAGACGGCCCGACAGGTTGAGGAAATCGTTGATGCCCAACAGATTGTCCAGCGACAGCGCCGCCGAAACCAAGTCGCGTCCGGTGGATGCCGACCCGGTGTTGTCCGAGGCCAGATTGACCGACCAGCGCTTGCGGGGTGTGTTGCGCACCACGACCCTGGACGCCCCAGCGACAGCGCCTGGCTCGATGTCCATGGTTGCGGAGTTGGAGCGCAAGCGGTTGATCTGGTCCAGCCCCTGCTCGATATCCCGCAGGTTGAAGATCTTGCCCTCAAGACCGGGAAATGCAGTACCCAGGTGCACCCCTTCGCCCTCAAGCCCGAAGCCCTCGATCAGCCCTTCCAGTACCAGCAGCCGGAGTTCGCCACTGGACAAATCCTGCTCAGGAAGATAGACCCGCGTGGTGGTGAAGCCCCGCACGAGATAGTGGTTGGTGATGGCCTGCATCACCGCATTGATTTGTGCAAGGCTGATGCAGTCGCCTCGACCGGCAGCCGTCAGTGCCTCAATGTCTGCAGGGTCCAGCTGGGTCGCTCCATCCAGCACCACCGAGCGAATGGCAAAGCAGCCGGATGCAGCAGCGGGCTCTGTGGTTTGGGGCTGCAAGTCCGCGCCCTCGGTCCGAGGTCGGCGCTCGAGTTGCTCGCGCTCGCGCGCCAGCCGTTGCTGCTCCTCCAGAAGCAGACGCTGCGCCTCCCGATTGGCCCGCTCCACATCTGGCTGGGCAAACACCGGGGCGCACAGCAGCAGAACAAGCGGCAGGCAAAACAAGCGGAGCACTGGCAACATCGAAGCAATCCATCGGGGGAGAGCTTCAATTTTCGGGGCAGCACCGCGGTAAACAAATCGTACATCTGTACCACCCCAACGCCGTCTGTGGCGTCTGTGCCCGTGGGCCTTTTGCAGCCAGGACCGCGGTCCACTCAGCGGGGTGTATCTTCCAGCAAGAACTCCAGCAATGCGGCCAGCCGGTGGGCGGGGGTGGGTTTCTGCAGGAGGGTGAAGCCCGCTTGCCGTGCCTCTTTCAGGCGGGCGGGGTCGGTGTCGCCCGTGATCAGGGCAGCCGGAATTTCCTGGCCGAAGTGTCTGCGCACCGCTTCAATCGCATCGATGCCGTTGTGGCCATCCTGCAAGCGGAAGTCGGCCAGGATGGCGTGCGGTGGGTCTGTGGCCAGGGTGATCGCGTCTGCAGCGCTTTCTGCAGTCTGCACCTGCAGCCCCCAGGGGCGCATGAGTTCGGCCAGTGCGCCCCGGATGTCGGGCTCGTTGTCGATCACCAGCACGCGGCGCCCGGCCAACCGGTCGAACGATGCGGTCACGGCCACCGGCTCGGCCACCGGGCGGGCTTCGCTGCGTGGCAAAGTGATGGAGAACACCGAGCCTCGCCCGATCTGCGAACGCACAACCACCGGATGGTCCAGGGCCCGCGACAGCCCCTCAACAATCGACAAACCCAGGCCCAGACCTTTCCTGCGGTCGCGCTCGGGATTGCCGAGCTGGTAGAACTCCTTGAACACATCCCCCAGGCTGGCCTCCGGAATCCCGATGCCGCTGTCCCTGACCTCCACCCTCAGGGCCTCGCCTTGACGGCGGCAGGCCACCAGCACGCCGCCGTGCTCGGTGTAACGCAAGGCGTTGCCCACCAGATTGCGCAGGATGTGCTCGAACAGGGCGGCATCGGTCATCCCATATTCGGTGGTCGGACGAAAACGCAGCCACAACCCCTTCTCGGCAGCGATGGGGGTGAACTCCCGCTCCAGCCGCTCGAAGGTGATCGCCAGCGCCACCGGCGCGCACTTCGGACTGAGTGCGCCGGTCTCTATGCGGGCGTAATCCATGAGATTGTTCAGGAGCAAGCCCATGTTGTCGGCAGCCTCCCGCATGCGCCCGTTGAGCTGGCGCATGGGCCCCGCCTCCGCCGCATTCGCCTGGGCGTCAATGAACAGCGACAAGGCCTGCAGCGGCTGGCGCAGATCGTGGCTGGCCGCCGCAAGGAAGCGGGTCTTTGCGGCGTTGGCCTGCTCTGCCTGCTCCCGCGCCAGTGTGGCCTGCTCTCGCTGCGCCGACACCTCCTGCAACAGCGCGAGGTTTTCGAAACGAAGCAGAATGGCGGCGCGGATGGAGCGGTTGTTCAGCCAGGCAAACGTCAGGCAAATGACGACGAATCCGATCGAGATCAGCGCAAACCCGCGCATGAATCCATCGTCGGACTGCAGGCAGCGCCAGGCAATCGGCAAGATGGCAGGCACGGCAAAGACCGCATAAGCCGGGTAGTAGACCGACAGCGAGGACACAGAGGCTGAGACCAGGCCAGCCAGTACCACGCCGATAGAGGCCATTTGCAAGGGCTCGGGCCCGACGAAAAGCCCACCCATCATGCCCCACAAAATCCCGGAAGTCCCAGAACCCGCGGTGAAAACCCAGGCCCAAGGTCGGGCGTGAACGATGTGCGCCCGGCGCCGGTGCCAGAGCCCCACCAGCCCGGTCCTGGCCGTGGTCAGTACCGCCAGGACGCACAGCCAGACGACGAATCCCTCGCGGTCCACCCAGTCCCACACCATCAGTGCCAGTCCTGTGGCCGCCAATGCGTTGCCCGCGTAAATGGATGGCGCATGCCGATACAACAGGGAAATCTGCTCGGTCAGCAAACGCCCCTGCGTAGCGGAATCCAAGACCGTGTCGGAAGCCATCAGAGGATGCCCCGATCGCGGGCGGCACTGACCGCTGCAGTCCTCGTATCGACACCCAGCGCCTGCAGAATGGCCGAGACGTGCGAGCGCACTGTGAACGCACTCCCGCCCAGCTTCTGTGCAATTTGCTTGTTCGTCAGCCCGGACTGCATCAACTCCAGCACCTCGGTCTGCCTCGGGGTGAGCGTAACCGCTGCAGCGCTGGGCGGCGGAGTGGCCATCAACGGCTCCCCAGGCGTGCGCAGGAGGGCTTTTTCGATGGTCTCGTACATGACCGAAAAGTTGACCGACTTGGACAGGTAGCCCCGCGCGCCGGCCGCCAGCGCTTCTTCCACCAGGGCCGGCGTGTAGCTTGCCGAGACCACCACCACCGGAGTGGCTGGGAAGCGCTGACGAAACGCCCGGATACTGCGTATTCCGTTCATTCCCGGCAGGCTGTGGTCCAACAGAATGAGATCAAAACTCGCCCCGCCAGCGTCCAGTTCCAGCCCCGCCTCGCAGCTGTCCACCTCGGTGACCACCAATTCATTGTCCAGACTCTGCAGCATGGTGCGCAAACCTTCACGGAAGAGCGCGTGGTCATCAATGATCAGGAAATGCATCGGGGTTCGCGGAATGCTTGGCGTCGTGTGGGGTGCGCCCACCGCACCCGCGGCGGAAGTTTAGCTGGCCGACCGCGCCCTGCCCTGCCACGGGTCATGGCGGGAGGGACGCTGCAGCGTTTGCCCCGCAAGGACCCGGGCGCAGCACCGTGGTAGAGGGCTGCGCGTTCCGCAGGCCAACCAGTCCGTCAGGTTCTGGTGTTGAACCCGCCCACGCTGCCAATGTGGTCGTGCGCGAAGTCTTGCCACTGTCAAATGGAGCAGGGATCATGTGCGCCATGATTGCTCAGCATTACCCCTCCGTTCCAGGCTCCTGGTCCCGCCGCCAGTTTGTACTTGCCGGCGCCTGTGTTTTGCCGTTGGGCACCCAGCGGCTGCAGGCTGCCACGGCCAGACCCATCGATCTGCAAGGACACCGTGGTGCCCGCTGGCATCTGCCAGAAAACTCGCTGGCCGGATTCGAATGGGCGCTTCAGTGGGGCGTTACCACGCTGGAACTTGATCTGGCCGTCACTCGCGATGAGGTTCTGGTGATCAGCCACGACCCCGCGCTGAACCCGGACATCACGCGCGATGCCCAAGGCGTCTTCTTGGGGTCTCTGGGGCCCAACATCATCGGGCTCACCTGGGAGCAGCTGCAGGCCTATGACGTCGGACGCATCAAACCCGGTACGCGTTATGCCCAGACCTTCCACGAACAGCAGCCCAGGGATGGCACACGCATCCCTCGGTTGCGCGACCTGTTCAGCATGGTCAAGGCCCTGGGCAATGACACCGTCAAGTTTGCCATCGAGACAAAAATCACTCCCCTGCGCAACGACCAGACGCCGACGGCCGAGCGTTTTGCGGAGTTGCTGTTGCGGGAGATAGACGATGCAGGACTGGCCAGCCGTGTGCAGGTGCAGTCCTTCGACTGGCGCACGCTGCGCCACGTTCAACGCCTGCGCCCCAGCATCCCGACTTCGTACCTCACGGCCCAGCTTGATGGGCTGGACAACCTGCAGATCCGCAGCGGGCGCGACTCGGCGTGGACTGCAGGTTTTCAGTACCGGGATCACGGCTCGGTGCCACGGATGATCCAGGCTGCAGGCGGTACGTACTGGTCGTCGTTCTGGCGGGAACTGGACGCTGACAAAGTCGGCGAGGCCCAGGCGCTGGGCCTGCGCGTCTTGGCGTGGACGGTCAACGAGCGTGCGGCCATGAACCGGCTGCTCGACATGGGCGTGGACGGCCTGATCACGGACCGACCAGACCTGGGCGCTGCGGTACTGAGTGAGCGCGGATTGACGTGGTGATGCGCAGGCCTCGGCGCAGGGGGAGCTTTTAGGCTCGCCAGCCGACGGAAAGAGTGGCGCTGGCGCTTCTCCGGGCCAGAAGCCTGCGCCGCCTCAGGGCTTCCACACCCGTTTGGCCCAGTGCCGTCGGTCCATGGGTCACTCGCGCCCCGCCCCGCCCCGCCCCGCCTCAAAAAATAAAACAAACGATTGAATTATTTGTTATGCTGTGGCCTATGCCCAAAAAAGCCACCGCATCACCATCAGCGCCCCCCCCAGACACGTCACCCGGACGAGGCGCTGCCGCGCGCGAAGTTCTGCTCAGCCACGCCACCCGGATCTTCTCCACCAAGGGGTATGCCGGAGCGTCGACCCGGGAGATTTGCGACGCCGCAGCGGTCAACCTGTCGGCCATCAGGTATTACTTTGGGGACAAGGCGGGCCTGTACCGGGCAGTTCTTGAGCGCCCGATTGGCGAAATGTCCGCCACATTCGCCGGGTTTGACGCCGACCACCTGTCCCTCGAGCAAGCCATACGCATGCTGCTCCGACCATTTGTCGAGATGGACGACGACGAGCAGATCGAGCTGCAAACCATGCGCCTGTACTTGCGCGAGATGATCGAGCCGTCGGAAATCTTCCGGGAGGTGGTGGGCAGCGCCGTTGTCCCGGTTCACATGGCCATGTGCCAGGTGATGGCGCGCCACTGCGAGGCGCCCGCCATCGACGATGACATCCATCAGCTGGCGTTTGCCGTGGTGGCCATGGCAAACGACTACTGCATCTCGCGCGAATTCATGAGGATGCTGGCTCCCAATGTGCTGAGCCGGCCGCAGGCGGTAGAACGTATCGTCGACCGGCTGACTGGCTATGCCATTGCTCTGGTGGTGGCCGAGCGTCAGCGTCGCCGCTCCCCATCGCCAGACACCACCCGGGACAAACTGCCAAGGAGCGGCAAGCCATGACTCTGCCCGAAAGACCTGACGTCCACCACGCTGGACAGTACCGGCCAAGCCCTCGGCGCCTGTCTGCCGCATGCCTGGCACTGGCACTGGCTGCGTGCGCCACACCGCCAGCGCCGTTGCAGTCAGCTGGGGACCTACCGTCCCGGTGGTACGCCCCTGTCCCGGTGATGGACAGCGAGGTACAGGCCCATGGCGGAAAGGAAGAAGGCTTGGGCCAATGGTGGGCGCAGTTCAACGACAGCGCGCTGACACAGCTGATCGTCACCGCCCAGGCGCGCAATGGATCGGTGCTGGAGGCCGCCGCGCGCATTGCACAGGCGCGCGCCGAATCGGTGTCCACTGGCGCCTCTGCCCAACCCCAGCTGCAGGGCGGGGTGGCGCTACAGCGAGGGCGCGGAAGCACTGGTTCGCTCGCCAGCACCGGGTCCGTCTCGGTAGATGCCTCCTGGGAGCTGGACCTCTGGGGTGGCCTGAAGGCTGGCCGGTCGGCGGCACTCGCCCAGCTGGAGGCCAGCGAAGCATCCTGGCACGACGCCCGCGTGAGCGTGGCCGCGGAAACTGCACAGAACTATGTGCGTTTCAGAAGCTGCCAGCGCCTGGCCGATACGCTGCAGGACGATGCCCGATCGCTGGCCACCTCGGCCGCATTGACCGAGCGCAAGGTGTCGGCGGGCCTGGAATCGCCAGCGAACGCCGCTCTGGTGCGCGCGAGCGCGGCCAGTTCGGCCGCCAACCTGGTGGCTCAGCAAGCGGTGTGCGAGTCGCTCGTCAAGAGCCTGGTGGCGCTGACTGGACTGACTGAGCCAGAGCTGCGCGTGCTGCTTTCACAAGGCGTGCAGGAAGTGCCTGCCCCTCGCAACTTCGAGGTTGAGCAAGTGCCGGCCCGCTGGCTGGCTCAGCGTCCCGATTTGCGCAGCGCAGAGCGCCAGGCCGCGGCCGCGCGGCAGGAAATTGATGTTGCCGAGGCCAACCGCTGGCCGCAGCTCAGCCTGCTGGGCTCGGTGGGCCGTACGCGCGCGTCCGGTGGCAACGGGAGCGCGATGATTTTTGAAGGCACCAGCTGGTCCATCGGGCCTTCACTCAGCATTCCCTTGCTCGACGGTCAGCGCAGAAGTGCTGCGGCCGACGCGGCACGCGGTCGCTACGAAGAGGCAAGAAGCCGCTACATACAGCGCGTTCGCGATGCGGTGGCAGAGGTGGAGAACGCTTTGACCGACCTGGACGCAGCCAGCCGGCGGCAGAGCGACGCCGAGAAGGCCGTCGCGGGATTCGACGCTTTCCTGAACGCACAGCGTCGCTTGACGGAGGCCGGCGCCGGCAGCTTGCTGGACCTGGAAGACGCGCGGCGAACAGCCCTCTCCGCCCGCTCCAACCTGATTGACGTCCAGACCGATCGCGTGTTGGCCTGGATTGCCCTGTACCGGGCAGTCGGGGGAGGCTGGAGCGCCGAATCCCCACCCGAGTCCACCGCTCTGTCCCAGGCACCGCCGCAGGATTGAACCCGCACACAGACATCTACGCCGATACCCACCATGCAGCCAGACCCAACCTCCTCCAAAACTTCCCTTGTGGCCTATGACAGCCAGACCGCCGACGATCGGCGCACAGACCGATGGCACCACCGAGGCTGGTGGATCGCCGCGACGGCGGCCGTAGGGCTGCTCGCGGCGCTGGGGCTGTTCGCCCGCTCGGGGCTGGCGCAGTCAGAAGCTGCGCCGGCTGGCTCGCCCCGGCCAAGTCTGACGGTCCAGGCCATTGCGCCGGAGGCACAGGACTGGCCAGTCAGCGTGGCGGCCAATGGCAGTGTCAAAGCCTGGCAAGAGGTGATCATCGGGGCCGAAGTGGGGGGCTACAGAATTGCAGAGGTCACCGCCCAGGTCGGGGACCGGGTACGCAAGGGCCAGCTGTTGGCGCGCATTGCCAGCGACACCATCGAGGCGGAGCTGGCCCAGTCCGTGGCCGCCGCCGCAGAGGCAGCGGCACAACTGGAAGAGGCCGGTCTCAACGCCGCCCGTGCGCGCAGCCTGGCCGACAGTGGCGCCTTATCCACCCAACAGGTGCAGCAGTATCTGACTGCCGAACAAACCGCCAGAGCCCGGCTGGATTCGGCCCGGGCCAGGGTGCAGGCCGACGAGCTCAGGCTCAAGCACACCCAGATACTGGCGCCTGACCATGGCGTGATCAGCGCCCGGCGCGCGACTGTAGGCTCGCTGGCGCAGCAGGGCCAGGAGCTGTTCCAGATGATCCGTCAGGAACGCCTGGAGTGGCATGCCGAAGTCACTGCCGAGGAACTCTCCCGCGTCCGTCCGGGCATGCCGGCGCGCCTCACCATTGCAGGTGCCGAGGCCAGCGCGGTGGTGGGCCAGGTGCGGGCTCTGGCACCCACGCTGGACCCCCAGACCCGCCTGGCCGTGGTGTATGTGGATGTACCCCTGGGCAGTCCAGCCAGAGCGGGCATGTTCGCCCGGGGCGAGATTGTCTTGGGCCAACGTACCGCATTGAGCCTGCCCCAGTCGGCGGTGCTGTTGCGGGACGGATTTGCCTACGTGTTCACCGTCGGTGCCGATAACCGGGTGACGCAGACCAAGGTAACCACAGGGCGGCGCAACGGCGACCGGGTGGAGGTGCTCTCGGGCCTGAGCCCGCAAGCGCGGGTGGTGGCAGGCAGCGTCGCCTTCCTGTCCGATGGCGACCTCGTCAAGCTGGGGAGCTGAGGGTATGGCCGTCAACGTTTCCTCCTGGTCCATCCGCAACCCGATACCCGGGGTGATGCTGTTCATCATGCTCACCCTGGCAGGGCTGATGTCCTTCCACGCCATGAAGGTACAGAGCTTCCCCGACATCGAACTTCCAACGATCACTGTCAGTGCCTCTCTGCCGGGCGCTGCGCCGCCGCAGCTCGAAACCGAAGTGGCCCGAAAAATCGAGAACTCCATAGCCACCCTGCAAGGGCTCAAGAACCAGACCTCGACCATTCAGGACGGCGTCGTGTCCATCACGGCAGAGTTCGTGCTGGAGAAGCCCATCCAGGAGGCACTGGACGACGTGCGCAATGCGGTGTCCCAGATCCGAAGTGATCTGCCGGCAGACCTGCGCGATCCGGTGGTGAGCAAGCTGTCTCTGTCCGGGTCCCCCATCCTCGTGTACGCGGTGGCATCTGCGCGCATGGACGAAGAGGCGCTGTCGTGGTTCGTCGACAACACCATCACCCGGCAGCTTCTCACCGTGCCGGGCGTTGGCGCCGTGTCGCGGGTGGGTGGCGTTGCGCGGGAAGTCCGGGTGGAACTGGACCCTATACGTTTGACGGCGCTGGGCGCAACGGCCTCCGAGGTGTCACGCCAGCTCCAGGCCATTCAGCAGGAGGCCTCTGGCGGACGGACCGAAGTGGGCGGCAGCGAGCAATCCATCCGCACGCTCGCCACATTGAGCTCTGCCGAGGAACTGGCCCGGCTGGACATCAGCCTGGCCGACGGCCGCCGGGTCCGGCTGGACCAGATTGCCACCGTCACCGATACCGTGGCCGAGCGCCGTTCCACAGCGCTCCTCGACGGCAAGCCTGTCGTGGGCTTCGAGATCACGCGCAGCAAGGGCGCGAGCGAGATCGATGTGGCCGATGGTGTGGGAACGGCGCTGGAGCGGCTCAAGGTCGAGCACCCCGATCTTGAAATCACCGAGGCCTTCAACTTTGTCAATCCGGTGCGAGAAAACTACCGGGGCTCCATGTGGCTGCTGTATGAAGGCGCCATCCTCGCGGTGCTGGTGGTCTGGCTGTTTCTGAGGGACTGGCGCGCCACGTTCATTGCAGCCACCGCGTTGCCCCTGTCGGTGATACCCGCCTTCATTGGCATGCACTACTTAGGCTTCACGCTCAACACGGTGACGCTGCTCGCGCTGTCCCTGGTGGTAGGCATTCTGGTGGACGACGCGATCGTGGAGATCGAGAACATTGTGCGCCACCTGCGCATGGGCAAGAGTCCCTACCAGGCTGCCATGGAGGCGGCCGACGAGATTGGGCTTGCGGTGATTGCCACCACCTTCACCCTGGTGGCGGTGTTCCTGCCCACCGCCTTCATGAGCGGGATCGCTGGCAAGTTCTTCGTCCAGTTTGGCTGGACGGCGGCGCTGGCAGTGCTTGCTTCGCTGGTGGTGGCCCGTGTGCTCACGCCCATGATGGCGGCCTACATGCTCAAGCCCTGGGTATCGGTGTCGGCGGCTGGTTCTGGGGGCCCTGACGCCGACCCGGAGCACAGACCCGACGGTCGTCTGATGCAGGCATACATGCGCTGGGTGGCCCAGTGCCTGAAGCACCGCTTGCTCACGGTACTGGCCTCTCTGGCCCTGTTTGTGGGCGGCATTGCGGTGGCAGGCCTGCTGCCCACCGGCTTCATTCCGCCGGAAGACACCGGCCAGACCCAGGTCAAGCTGGAACTGCCCCCCGGCTCCAGATTCCAGGAGGCGCTCGATACGGCCGAGGCAGCCCGCGCCGTGGTGTCCTCCCACCCGGAGGTGCGCTCGGTGTACACGGCCATCGGCGGCGGCTCTGCCGGTTCCGATCCATTCGCAGGCGGTGGCTCCTCTGCCGAACCCCGCCTGGCCACGCTGACCATTCAAACCTCGCACCGCAGCGACAGGGCCATCAGCCTGCAGCAGATCGATACCGAACTGCGCGACATGCTGGCCTCCCTGCCGGGAGTTCGCATCCAGGTGGGTCTCGCTGGCGCGGGCGGCAGCCTGCTGCAACTGAGTTTGTCTGGCGACGACACCCAGGTCTTGCTGGAGGCAGCGCGGGCGCTGGAGGTGGACCTGCGAACGATTCCCGGGCTGGGCAATATCACCTCTTCGGCGGCATTGATCCGACCCGAGCTGGTTGTGAAGCCCGACTTTGCGCGGGCGGCCGATCTGGGGGTCACGTCTGCGGCCATTGCAGAGACTCTGCGCATTGCCACCGCCGGTGATTTCGACCAGAGCCTGGCCAAGCTCAACCTGAGTCAGCGGCAGGTACCCATTGTGGTCCGGCTGCCTGCCGATGCCCGTACCGACGTCGCACTCATTGAGCGCCTTTGGGTTCCCGGCGCACGCGGCCCTGTCATGCTCGGACAGGTGGCCGAGCTCAGCATCGCCAGCGGACCTGCACAGATCGATCGATTCAACCGGCTGCGCAACGTGAACTTCACCATCGAGCTGAACAACCAGGCGCTGGGAGATGTTCAGGCCAAGGTGGATCAGCTGCCCGCACTGCAGAATCTCCCGGCCGGCGTGACCCGGACCAACCTGGGCGATGCGGAGGTGATGGCGGAACTGTTTGCCAGCTTCGGGCTGGCCATGCTGACCGGTGTGCTCTGCATTTACGTGGTGCTGGTGCTGCTCTTCAAGGACTTCTTTCAACCCGGCACCATCCTCACTGCACTGTTTCTGTCCATCCCTGGCGCCTTCGTGGCACTGCTCATCACGGGCAAGGCACTGTCCATGCCCGCCATGATTGGCCTGATCATGCTCATTGGCATCGCGACGAAGAATTCCATCTTGCTGGTGGACTACGTCATCATCGCCCGCCGCATGGGTCTGGACCGCCATGAAGCCCTCATGGATGCGTGCCGCAAGCGGGCCCGCCCCATCATCATGACCAGCCTGGCCATGGGTGCAGGCATGCTGCCTATTGCCCTCGGTGTGGGGGCCGATCCGAGCTTCAGATCGCCCATGGCTATTGCGGTGATCGGGGGGTTGATCACCAGCACGGTGTTGTCGCTGCTGGTGGTACCGGTCGCCTACGCATTGGTCGATGATCTGGAGGGCTGGCTCGCCCGCACACTTCTTCGGCGGCACAAGACCAACGGGCCAGGGGCCCAGGACCCTGGTCTGAAGTACGCACCTCGTTGAACCTGGGGGATCGCTGCGTGGCAGTTCGGCTTTTTCAGGTGCGGCCTGTGGTCGCAGCGGGCACTTTCTGCACCGCTTCAGTCACCGGTGCGCTGGGAAGTGCCGCAGGCCGCCGCGCGGCACAGGGGCATTGCCTAAGCCAACAGGCGCACTGCCTCCGCAGCGATGGCGCGCCCGTGCTCCTGGACAAAGTGCCCGCCCTCACCGATCACCATCGGCGGAGGGCAGCCCCGGATCGAGCTTCGCAGCACCTCCATCAACGCGGGATGGAACACAGGGTCCTGGGCACCCACAGCCATCATCGAACGACCGCTCCACGCATGGGCCCAGAACTCCCGGGCACGGCGCGACAGTTCGGCACCGTCCGCATGGCTGTCTGCGGGAACCATCTCGGGAAACGCGCGGGTGGCGGCGCGGTACTCTGCCGACGGGAAAGGGGCATCGTAGGCGGCACATTCTGCTGCGGTCATCTGCGGGTTTCCCCGGCCAAACAGCCGGCCGATCGAGAAGTCTGGCTTGGTGCGGCACATGGTTCGCCATTGCACAAAGCCTTCGGGCAGTGGTGCCTCACCAGTGGCGAGGTAGGTGTTCATCACCAGCAGGGCGCTGTAGCGGGCTGCGGCCTCCATGGGCAGCGTCAGACCGAGCAGACCGCCCCAGTCCTGAACCACCAGGCGGATATCTCGCAGGTCCAGATGCTCCACCAGTTCAAGCAGCAACTGACGATGCCAGGTGAAGCTGTGCTGCGCATCGTGCAGGGGCTTGTCGCTTTTCCCGAAGCCTGGCATGTCGGGTGCCACCACACGGTGACCTGCGGCAAGAAACTCGGGAATCATGAGGCGGTACAGGTAGCTCCATGCGGGGTTGCCGTGCAGACACAGCCAGGTGACCGGCGCATTCTTCGGACCCTGATCGAGATAGTGCATGCGCAGGCCGTCCAGGCTGGGCAGACTGTCCACGAAGCACGGAGCCCACGGGTAGCCCGGAAGGTCAGCAAAGGCGGCGTCTGGCGTGCGCAGAAAAGGGATAGGGTTGTGCATGGTGTTCACGGTGTGGATGAAGCGTGCCCTGGCCCGTTCACTGCGTGGGTTGCCCAAGTTCATGGCGCAGCAGGCGAAAGGTGGTGGCGATGGGCCCGAGTTGCTCGTCGTTGACCAGGCGGCGGCGGCTTGCGACGCGCACCCCTTCGTTCAATAGCATCAGCATGCCCGCAAGCTCTGCGGCTTGATGCGGTCGGCAGCCGGCCCGCAGGAGGAACTGTTCGAACAGGTCCTGGACATCTGCCAGATGCCTGCTGGCGCGATCGGCCAGGGCGTCATCCACCCCGGCCATTTCCAGTACCGTACTGACCAGCAGACAACCCAGGCTGGCTTTGCCGCGCGCAGGCCCGGTGAGATGACGCTCAAAGAAGAATTGCAGTGCATCCAGCGCGGGCATTTCCTGCCCAGCTTTCAGCAAAACGTGCTGGGTGCGTTGCGCGAAAAGATCCAGACACTCCAGGAACAGTGCCCGCTTGTCGCCAAAGGCGGCGTACAGGCTGCTGCGGCTGATTCCCAGAGCACTGAGCAAATCCTGCAACGAGGTGGCCTGGTAGCCCTTGGCCCAAAACAGAAGTAGCGCCCGGTCGAGCGCCTTGTCCCGGTTGAATTCGATGGGTCTGGCCATATCCAATTATGGAACATTCAGTCCATAACCACAATGGGTTGTGCTTCCACGGCTGAAAGGCGGCGCCGGCCATCTTGCAGGTAGGCAAAAAGTGGGAACAGGTGTGTGGGCTCGAGAGCAGGAGCAACATGCGTCGGCGCCATTGCACAGTCCACTTCAGACTGAGCCGACACGTCTCTCTGACGCCGTCACGTTGGAAACGCGTCTGGATCGCACGGGGGTGGCGCGGCTGGCGGGGATCGAACCCACGACCCTCGGCTTCGGAGGCCGATACTCTATCCACTGAGCTACAGCCGCGCATGGCTACTTGCCGGCGTTGCACCGGCCAAGCCATTCTAACAGCCGGCATGGCGGTGCCGCGGGGGCTTAGCCCTGCTTGGATATAATGAGCGGCTGATTCTGGCGCACCCACGGTGCACTGCGGCAACCCGGACCGACCCCCCTCAGAGGACACCATGAGCGACGATTCGCACGATTCCCACACCGGCCCTATCAAGACCCCGAGCCAATTGCTCTGGACCTCTTTCTTCTCTTTCGTCGTCCCGGTGTTTGTCATTTTTGGTCTCGTGCTGGTGGTGACCAAAGACGAGATGCCCGCCGCGGGTGCTGTCGACCTTGAACTGGCCACGGCACAACGCATTCAGCGCGTGGGCTCGGTGGAGCTGCGCGACGCCAACCGCCCGCTCCAGTCGGGCGAGGCGGTGTACAACGCCCAGTGTCTGGCCTGCCATGCGGCGGGTCTGGTGGGCGCTCCCAAGTTTGGCGACGCGAACGACTGGCGTCCCCGTCTGTCCGCAGGCTACGATTCCCTGCTGGCTTCGGTCATCAACGGCAAGGGCGCCATGGGTGCGCAGGCCGGTGGCGCGTTCAACGACATCGAACTGGCGCGCGCTATGGTCTACCTCGTGAACTCCGCTGGCGGTACTCTGGAAGAGCCCGCGGTTCCCGAAGCAGCCCCGGCGGAATAAACCGCCCTACGGCGGTGGCGCTCAAGCCGGCCTGGTGCCGGCTTTTTTCATGGCCGGCGGCAACTGGGGTGCGCAGCCGGGCTCAGTACAAAACCAAAACGGGCGGGCAGGTCAGCGGCCAGCACCTCCTCGGGTACCCACTGGCCCTCTGCCACCCGATCGGCAGCAGCATGCATGTCTTGCGTATGGACCAACCCCAGGCCCTGGTCTGTGTGCACAAAAAGCCGTCCCTGTTCGTCCACGAGGCTGTCCAGGTAGTTCGCCACACGACCCGTATGGCTTACCAGCACCCCCGATTCCGCCTCCAGCGGCAAACGCCAGATCCAGGGTGCCGCCTCCAGCTCCACATACACACGCTGCGGCCCGTTCTGAAAGTACCAGCAGCCGTGCGCGTCGGGGGCGTAGTTGCGCTGTATGAATTCGATCAGTTTGTCATGCCGCAACCAGGAGCCCTTGCTGCGCACGCTGGATGCGGGCCCCACGAAAGGCCCGGCCGCCTGCGTGGCATCGTCACGCATGAACCACTGGCCGCGTGCATCCAGCCCCAGCCATCCGGTGCAGTGCGGCACATGGGGCCACTTGGCCATGGCGGCTTTGACGATGTCGTCCATGTTCAGCAAGACTCCCGCAGGGCAGGCAGTCCCGCGGCCGCCGCCAGCCAGCTCGCCACATGGTCGGGCATGGCCATGACATGACCGCGCACATCCCGTGCATGGCGCGCCGCCACAAATCCCGCATGGCCACCGTGTGCGGGTTGCTGCAGCACCACGGGGCCACCTGCCCACTCGCCAGGTCGGGGCAGGCTGGCAACGGGCACAAAAGGATCGTTCTGCGCATTGAGCACCAGCGCCGGTACCCGGATGCTCTGTAGGCGCGGCTTGGCCGATGCGGCTTCCCAGTAATGTGGCGTGTCCCGGAAACCGTGCAGGGGCGCGGTGAACGCATTGTCAAAGTCGAACAGAGTGCGGGCATTCAATACAGCATCCAGATCGAACAACCCCGGAAACTGGCGCCACTTGGCCACGGCTTTGGGCTGCATGGAGCGCAAAAACATGCGTGCATACACCAGCCGGTTG
>JALOSG010000257.1 GCA_025458665.1 Serpentinimonas sp. | reverse complement strand
CTGGCCCGCGGTGAGCTTGCCCGCCATGACCGACTGCGCGCCCAGGTACAGGCCCCACAGCACCAGCAGTGCGTTGGCAATGATCACAAAGGCCAGCAGCCCGCTGCGGGCGCGGCTGCGCGAAACGGCTGTGCGGAAGGCGTTCTCGGTGGAGTCGTTGAAACGCTCGGCCTCACGGCCTTCGGCGGTGTAGCTCTGCACCAGCGGCATGGCGTTCAACACCTCCGAGGCCATGGCGCTGGAATCGGCCACGCGGTCCTGGCTGGCGCGCGAAAGCTTGCGCACCCTGCGCCCCATCCACATGGCGGGCAGCACCACCAGCGCCACCAGCAGCACCACCTGCAGCATGGCCAGCGGGTGCGACCACACCAGCATGCCCAGCGCACCCGCGCCCATCACCGCATTGCGCAGGCCCATGGACAGGGACGACCCCATCACCGTCTGGATGAGCGTGGTGTCGGTGGTCAGGCGGCTGGTGACCTCGCCAGTCTTGGTGGACTCGAAGAACTCGGGGCTTTGCCGCAGCACGTGGCTGTACACCGCGTTGCGCAAATCGGCGGTGATGCGTTCGCCCAGCCAGCTGAACCAGTGGAAGCGCAGCGCCGCAAAGCCGCCCAGCGCCACCGACAGCACCGCCAGGGTGACGAAGTGCCCGCGCAGCGCTTCGGCACGCTCCTCCATGGTCTGTGCCCCGAAGCCCGCATCGATCATTTCCCGCAGCGCCAGCGGGAACCAGAGCGTGGCCCCGGCGGCCAGCGCCAGGAACACGCAGGCCAGCACCATGTGGCCCCGGTAGGGCAGCACAAAGCGCCACATGCCGCGCACCGCCACGGGGCGGGGCAGACGGGGGCGCTCGGGGGCGGTGGCGGTGGCTTGGGATGCCGCGGTGGCGGGGTTGGCCGGGTCGGCCGATGGCGTGTGGGGTGTATTCATGGCAGCTCTTTCGCATGATAGGCCCAGAGGCATATCCACCGCCCGGGGTACGTCACCGCATTTCACTATCATGGCGCCATGAACGACCGTACCAGCCACACCACACGCTCTCTGGGTCCCTTCACCGTCAGCGCCATTGGCCTGGGGTGCATGAACATCTGCCATGCCTACGGCGAGCCCATTCCCGAGGCCGATGCCGAGCGCCTGCTGCTCACCGCGCTGGACCTGGGCGTCACCCACTTCGACACCGCTGCGCTCTACGGCTTTGGGCACAGCGAAACGGTGGTGGGCCGTGTGCTGTCGCGCCACCGCCAGCGCTTCACGCTGGCCAGCAAGTGCGGCATGCAGGGCGTGGATACCGATGGTTCGGGCAAGCTGGTGCGCGTCATTGACGGGCGCCCCGCCACCCTGAAGGCCACCTGCGAGGCCGCGCTGCGCCGGCTGAAAACCGATGTGATCGACCTGTACTACCTGCACCGCTGGGACAAGCAGGTACCCATCGAGGACAGTGTGGGCGCGCTGAGCGACCTGGTGCGCGAGGGAAAGATCCAGACCATCGGCCTGAGCGAGGTGTCGGCGGCCACGCTGCGCCGCGCGCATGCCGTACACCCCATCACCGCGCTGCAGACCGAATACTCGCTCTGGACGCGCAACCCCGAGATTGCCGTGCTCGATGCCTGCCGCGAGCTGGGTGTGGCCTTTGTAGCCTTCAGCCCGGTGGCGCGCGGGTTTCTGTGTGGCGAGATCGATGTGGGCGCCCTCAAGGCCCCCGACATACGCGCCACCATGCCGCGCTTCCAGCCCGACAACTATGCCCGCAACCGCGCGCTGCTGCCAGCCTACCAGGCGCTGGCGCAGGAGCTGGGCTGCACGCCTGCGCAACTCGCGCTGGCCTGGTTGCTGCACCGTGGCCCGGACATCCTGCCCATTCCCGGCACGCGCAGTGTGGCGCACCTGAAGGAGAACATGGCCGCCAGCGATGTTCGCCTTTCGCCCGAGGTCATGCAGCGGCTGGACGCGCTGGTGCACGACCGGCTGGTGGTGGGCAGCCGCTACAACGACCAGGCCAACCGCGAGGTAGACACCGAGGTGGCAGCCTGAGCCCGCGCGGGGCTGAAACAAACCGACATACGCCGATACCGCCGCGACAAGACTTCTGGCCCGGCGGCAGGCACCATGGCTTCATGTTCAACCGCTCTCTTGAAAGGGACACCGACATGAAAACCTGGATCCGACGCACCCTCGTAGCATCATCCGCCGCGCTGCTGGTAGGTACCCTGGCCGCCTGCTCCAGCGGCTTTGGCAGCGAATCTGCCGGTGGGCCGCCCGGCCATGACAGGCACGGCATGCTGGCCCAGCACGGTGGCATGCACGGCGAAAGCCACATGGCCAAGCGCCAGGCCCGAATGCTGGAGCGCGTGGCCAGCAAGCTCGACCTGGACGACACGCAAAAGCAGAAGCTGGCTGCGCTGGCCACACAGGTTCAGGCGCAGGGCGAGGCCATGCGGGGAGGCATGAAGCCCGCGCGCGACGAGATGCTGTCCCTGCTCTCCGGCAGTACCTTTGACCAGGCCCGCGCCCAGGCGCTGGTGCTGGAGAAGACCCAGCAGGTGCAGGCACAGGCGCCGCAACTCATTGCCGCCATGGCCGACTTCTACGACAGCCTGCGGCCCGAGCAGCAGGCCCAGGTGCGGGAGTTTGCCCAGAAGCGCAGCGAGCGCATGGGAGGCGGAGAAGGACACCGCCACCACGGCAGCTGAGTCTGGCTCTGGCTCGGGGTCACCGGGAGGCCACAATAGCGCATGCACCGCATTCTGCTGATTGACGACGACGAGCAGTTGGGTGCGCCGCTGGCCCAGTACGTGCGGCGCTTCGAGCTTGCCCTCATCCAGGCCCTGCGTCCCAGCGAGGGCCTGGCTCTGTTGCGTTCGGGCGGCTTTGATGCTGTCATCCTCGATGTCATGCTCCCCGAGATGGACGGCTTTGAGGTGTGCCGCACCATCCGGCGCGAGAGTGATATTCCTATCGTCATGCTCACGGCCCGTGGTGAAGTCATGGACCGGGTGGTAGGCCTGGAACTGGGCGCGGACGATTACCTGCCCAAACCGTTCGAG
>JALOSG010000077.1 GCA_025458665.1 Serpentinimonas sp. | reverse complement strand
TAGCTGCCCATGCTGGCCAGCAGCACGATGACGGCCACCTGCCGCATGTAGGTGGACTTGCCGCCCATGTTGGGGCCGGTGATGACCTGCATGCGCGCCTTGGGGCCCATGACCGTGTCGTTGGGAATGAAGCTGGAGCCGCTGGTTTCCTGCAGCCGCGCTTCCACCACGGGGTGGCGGCCCGCCCGGATCTCCAGGAAGGGTTCGGTGGTGAATTGCGGCGCGCACCAGTTCAGCGTGAGGGAGCGCTCGGCCAGCGCGCACAGCGCATCGAGCGTGGCCACGGCGCGGGCCAGTTCGCCCAGCCCAGGCACATAGGGCTGGAGTTGGTCCAGCAGCCCCTCAAAGAGCCACTTTTCGCGGGCCAGCGCCCGTTCCTGCGCACTCAGGGCACGGTCCTCGAAAGCCTTGAGTTCGGGGGTGATGAAGCGTTCGGCGTTCTTCAGGGTCTGGCGGCGGCGGTAGTCGTCGGGGACCTTGTCCACCTGCCCCTGCGTAACCTCGATGTAGAAGCCGTGCACCTTGTTGAACTGCACGCGCAGGTTGGCAATGCCGGTGCGGGCGCGCTCGCGCTGCTCCAGATCGAGCAGGAAGCTGTCGCAGTTGCTTTGCAGGCTACGCAGTTCATCGAGTTCGGCATCGAAGCCGTGGTTGATGACACCGCCGTCGCGCACCAGGGCCGCGGGCTCGGGCAGCAGGGCAGCGGCAATCAGTTCGGCGCAGCCGGCTGGGGGTTGCAGTTGTTCGGCCAGCTGGGCCAGCAGGCTGGCCGGGCGGTTGTGTGGCGTGCTGGCGCCGGAGGCGGTGCCCAGGTCCGAGGCCACTTCATTCAAGGAAGCGGTGAGTACCGCCCACTGCTGGGCTGCGCGCAGTGTCTCGGCCAGCGCCACCAGCTCGCGCGGGCGTGCCTGGCGCAGCGCTATGCGGGCGTGTATGCGTTCCACATCGGTGCTGCCCCGGAGTTGCTGGCGCAGCGGCTCCAGGTGGCTGTGTACGTGGTTACGCAGTTGCGCAATGGCCTGCAGGCGCGCCACGGCCACGGCGCGGTCGCGCGGCGGCTCCAGCAGCCAGCGGCGCAGCAGGCGGCTGCCCATACCGCCCTGGCAGGTGTCCAGCAGGGAGAGCAGGGTGGGTGCCGGGTCGCCGCGCAGCGTCTGGGTGAGTTCCAGGTTGCGCCGCGTGGTGGCAGGCAGGTCTATGTAGGCCTGCGGGCGTGCCACCTGAAGCTGGCGCACGTGGGCCAGCGCGCGGCCCTGGGTGTGCTCGGCAAAGTCCAGCAGGGCCGATGCGGCGGCGTGCGCCTGTGGCAGGTCCTGGGCGTTCCAGGCCTGCAGGCTGGCGGTCTGCAACTGCTCCAGCAGCTTGCGCTGGCCCAACGCGGCATCGAAAGCCCAGGCGGGGCGGATTTGCAGGCTGAGCGCCGCGTTGCCGCCCGCGCCATTCCAGGTGGCCGACTGCCGCTGCAATTCCTGCAGCTGGCGCTCGAACACCGGGGTCACTTCGGCGCTGTACAGGCATTCGCTGGGGGCAATGCGGGCCAGCCAGGCGGGCAGTTCATCCGGCGCGCATTCGGCCAGTTGCAGCACGCCCTGCGTGAGGCTGAGCCAAGCCAGCCCACAGCGGCCACGGGCGCCCTGGTGCATGGCCAGCAGCACCGATTCCGCTTTGTCGGACAACAGCTCGGCATCGGTCAGGGTGCCGGGCGTAACCACCCGCACCACCTTGCGCTCCACCGGCCCTTTGCTGGTGGCGGGGTCGCCAATCTGCTCGCAAATGGCCACCGACTCGCCCAGTTTGATCAGGCGGGCCAGGTAGGTATCCACCGAATGGAAGGGCACGCCTGCCATGAGTACGGGTTCGCCGGCGGACTGGCCACGGCGCGTCAGCGTGATGTCGAGCAGGCGGGCCGCCTTTTCGGCATCGGTATAGAACAGCTCGTAGAAGTCCCCCATCCGGTAGAACAGCAGCGTGTCCGGGTACCCGGCTTTGAGGCCCAGGTACTGCTGCATCATGGGGGTGTGCGGGGACAGTTCGGACGCGTTCACGGCAGGCAGACGGGTGACGGTGTCGGAGGCATGGCGCCTATTGTCCACGACAGACAAAAAAAGACCCCGGCAGTCCAGGTACTGCCGGGGCGGACGTACAGACCCCCCGGAGGGGCCGCACTCAATTGGCGGGCTGTGAGCTCAGCGCCGCCGTGGGTTCACCTACGGGAGCTTGTGGTTTGGGCTGGGTAGCCAGTTCGGGGTGGGCGGCCAGCATCTGTGCGCCGTACAGGGGCTTGTACGCACCCTGGTGGCAGGTGGCGCAGTTGATCTTGGCCACATCACCGGTGGGGCCCAGGCGGTTGACCGGGAAGTTCGAGGTCAGGGGCACCACGTACTCGTTGTTCAGGTCTCGTGCCATGCGGATGCCGTACCAGGCCGTACCGCGCTGCGGCGTGCTTTCCTGCCAGTTGTTGAAGATGCGGCTGTTGTGGCAGTACGTGCAGTTCACGCCCAGCGATTCCGACATGTGCATCATGAGCGAGTAGGTGTACTCGGCCTGCTTGGTGGACTGGCGGTTGCCGCTGGGCAGTGCCGTATTGCCACCCACCCGTATCTCCTTGGCTTCCAGCAGGAAAGGGGTGTACGGGTCATAGGGCAGGGAGGACAGGCCCGCTTCCACGGCGGGGGAGTTCTGCTCTGCTTTCGTGCCCAGCATGCGGTTGGCCTGGCGGTCGGGGGCGGGCGCAAACCACACCTCGGCCGGCACAGGCTGGCCGCGGTGGCAGGTGTAGCAGGTCACGCCGGTATCGGCCACGTGGGCTTTCCAGTCTTCGTTGATGTGCTGCGTCATCTGCACCATGCGGCGCGCCACGATCTTGGTGTATAGGCTGTCGTCGGCAAAGTTCTCGGCGTTATGGCAGTAGTTGCAACCTTGCTCCGGAGAGACCCAGTTGGTCATGGCCACCATGAGGCGGGTGAACTCGCCCACACCCAGGTCACCCAGCACCTGCACGTTCTGGTACACGTCCTTGGCCTTGGGGCCACCTTCCACGGCGGGCACCGGGTCGAGCGGGGCGGGCGGCTGGTTCTTGTCGATCTGGCTTTCCACGGTGCGCGGGTTGTACACCTGCACCATGGCGGTGCCGCGGTGGCCCCACTGCACAGTGTCGATGGGCGGGCGCTCGCAGCCGGCCAGGAGGGTAGCGGCCACCACCACGGCGGTGGTGGTCAGCAGGGTGCGTATGCTTCTCATTGCGCTACTCCTTGGAGAAGGGCCGGGTCGGCCACGGCGGGGAAGGCTGCCGGGTACATAGGTGCCACGCCGTGCTTCACGGCCCACAGGTACCAGTTGTCCACCACGGTGCCGGTGAGCAGGATGCCGATGCCGCCAGTCAGGGGGCACAGCACCGCGAACCACCACGCCCAGCGGTGGATGGATTCCATGGAGGCGTTGAAGCCCATGGTCCAGCGCCAGAACAGGGCGGCACGTTCCGAGGCGGTGCCGCGGTCGGTGATCTGCTCGATCTCCCGTTCACCGCCGAAGCGGCTCACTGCCAGGATGGTGGCACCGTGCATGGCGAACAGCAGGGTGGCGCCATACAGGAAGGCGATGGAGAGCATGTGGAACGGGTTGTAGAACAGGTTGCCGTAGCGGATTGAGAAGGCCGCGGTCCAGTCCAGGTGGGGGAACAGTCCGAATGGCACCGCTTCACCCCAGCTGCCCATGAGCACCGGGCGGATCAGGCCGAGCACCAGGTACAGCCAGATGGCTGCTGCGAAGGCCCACGCAATGTGCGTACCCATACCCAGGGCACGCGCCCGGCGGTACATGCGCACCCACCACAGCAGGATGGACAGCGTGAGGAAGAAGCCCGCCATGAGCCACCACCCGCCTTCATTCAGGGGAGGGATGGACAGGCCGTAGCCAGGAGGCGGCGGCTCCAGGGCCAGCCACGGGAGCTGACGGACGAACTGGATGGGGTCCCAGTTGACCGATGCCCACATGTTCAGGCCGATGATCTCGATGGCAATGAGGAAACAGATGGCGGAGGCGAGGCCGAACCAGCCCAGGTAGACGGGGCCTACCTGCGCATCGCCCAGCCTGCCGAACAGGTGCACGTGGATGGGAGGGCCTTCGCGCTCCTTGTTGCCCCGCTCCAGCGCAATGCCGGGGTAGGAGGGCGCATCGACCTGCACCCGGGTAAACAAATTCAGATATTCAGTGGCCATGATGGGGTACTCCAGATGGATTCAGCCTGTAAGGGTCTGAGGGGTTAGCTCCAGATCGGGAGGTTGAGCCACCAGCTCCACCATTCCGGCCAGCCGCGGGTCCAGAACGGACCGCTGATCACGATACACACCGCACTCCAGAAACCGGCGGACAGCGCGAGGAACAGGCCCAGGCGGTGGATGCCCAGGGTGCCGATCGAGTAGCCGATGGTGTCGCGGAAAAAGGTGTTTTCGTGCTCGGGGGTCTTCACCACTTCACCCTTGGCGGGGTTGGTGGAAGACAGGATGAGTGCGCCGTGCAGCGACAGGGCAAAGGTGGTCGCGAAGAAGAAGCTGACCGCCAGCATGTGCGCCGGGTTGTAGTGGAAGTGCAGGTACTGGTAACCGGTGTTGGACACCCAGTCCAGGTGGCTCATGATGCCGTAGGGGAAACCGTGTCCCCAGGCGCCCATGAGCACAGGCCGGATCACGACCAGTGTGAAGTAGGCAAAAATGGCCATACCGAAGGCGAACGGCACATGGAAGCCCATGCCCAGCTTTCGGCAGATTTCCACCTCGCGCAAAGCCCAGGAGACGAACGCTCCGAGCGCGCAGACGGTGATGAGTTGCCACAGGCCGCCCTCCATGAGCGGCGCCATGCCGAGTCCGTAGGACAAGTCAGGCGGGGCGATGTTGATCTGCCAGAGGTTCCAGGTCGGCCCTTGCGAGGCGCCCCAGACGATCAGCAGTGTGCCAACGAGTGAGAAGAATATGGTGGTGATACCGAAGAAGCCCACGTAGAACGGGCCTACCCAGAAATCGAACAGGTCCCCACCGAGCAGGGTGCCGCCGCGCACGCGGTATTTTTTTTCAAAACTGAGCATTGACATGATGTATCCCCAATGTCAGGAGTCTGCGCACTGCGGGCCCCTCGTCTGGTGAGTGGCAGGCCAGCCGGGTTTCCCCGGGCATGGCCTGCCGTTTGGTCCAACTGCCGGTCAGCTGCCTGACGTGACAGCGGATGGCATCGGCGCGTTTTGCGACGTGTTGGTTTTCGCCATCGACGGGCCTTCCAGCCAGTTGAAGCGGTCTGTGCTCAGCAGGATGAAGTGAATCACCAGTGCCAGTGCGAACAGGAAGGTTGCCAGAGCAACGAGGGTCCTGCGGGGATCGAAAAGGGTCCATATGCGCCACATATTCGTGCTCCTTATGCGCTGAACGCGACTGCGATATAGGCCGCAGCAACGTCTTTAGCGTCGTTGATGATCGATGCATAACCGCCTTCGCCCGGCAGCCACGGACGCCATTGCCACGCCAAGAAGTGCGCGACAACAGCAATCAGCGTGAATACGATGAAGCTGGTGACGAAAATGCCGTGAAACTCCCGGGCTTCGCTGTCTGTGAGTCCAGACAGAGAGCCACCGTTGCTATCAGCCATGGTGATACCTCCAATTTGGCCTTTCGGCCGTTGCCGCGAATACACCCCGCGGTGGGGGCTGCCGCAGCGGTTGCTGCGACATTCCTTGTGCCCGGACAAGCCGGGAACTCTTACGTTCTGTGTGTGGGTGCGCGCTCATGCAGCGACTCCCTGGCGCAGTGCCTGGCGCGATGTGGCCACGCGGTGCGCGGTGACGCGCTCTTCGCCGGCCACGCGGGCGTCGTGCTCGCAGCGGTCGCGCAGGCGTTTGGCCGCAGAAATCTGGACCAATACCGGCTCGGTCTGGACGTACTCATCGAGCAGGTCTTGCGCGTCCTCATCCCACGGCCGGCCTTCGGTTTCACCGAGGCGGGCGGGCGTGGGGTCCACGCGGTCGAGGTCGGTGCCCAGCGGCAGGATGTGGAACAGCGCATCGAACAGCGCGTTGCAGAATTCCTGCACGATGTAGGTGGCGCCCGAATAGCCCATGAACGGCGTACCCGTGTGGCGCCGGATGATGGGCAGCGGGAAGGAGGCCGGGATGAAGCTGGTTTTCATCATGCCGCCGCCGCCACACTCGGCCAGGTACATGCGTTCGTTGTAGCTGCCGAACATGACCAGGGGCGTTTTTTCCGCGGTGAGGCGGCGCACTTCGGCGTTGTCGGTCTTGGCGCCGGCGTGGCGGGCCACTGCAAAGTTGCAGGGCAGACCCATCTCGTCTTCCAGGAAGTGCCGGATGCCGCGCGTGTAGGTCTCGTTGGCCACCACGGCAAAGCTGGCGGTGCCAAAGAAGTCCTGGGTGACGGAACGCCACAGGTCCCAGATGGGCTTGATGGTGCTGTGCTTCTCGCGCTCGATGAAGGGCTCCGGGTCCAGGCCCAGCATCTCGCCCAGCGTGCGCAGGAACTTGGTGGTGCTGTGCAGGCCTATGGGCGCCTGCAGGTAGGGGCGCTCCAGCGCCTCGCAGAGCATGCGGCCGAACTCGCGGTACATGCAGATGTTCACATCGGCTTCTACCAGCCGGGACACATCGGCCAGGTGGCTGCCCAGCGGGAAAACCATGTTGATTTCGGCGCCGATGCCCTGCACCAGGCGGCGGATTTCGGCCAGATCGCTGGGCGAGTTGAAGGTGCCGTAGCTCGGGCCGATGATATTGACGCGGGGCTTCTCGCCAGGAGCGCGGGCTTCCAGGGGCTTGCGCGCCGGCACGTGCTTCAGGCCGTATTCCGACCATAGCCAGTACATGGCGCGGTTGGCACACTGCCACTGGTCTTCGTCGATGGTGCGCGGCAGGAAGCGCTGTATGTTGGTGCCCGAAGGCGTGACGCCACCGCCAATCATCTCGGCAATGGAGCCGGTCACCACCACGGCGGGCAGGTCGGGGTCCAGGGCGGCGTGGGCGCGGCGCATGGAGCCTTCCGTGCCTTCACGGCCCAGCTGCTCTTCGGCCAAGCCAGTGACCACGATGGGCAGTTCGTGCGGGGGCAGGGCGTCGGTGTAGTGCAGCACCGAGGTGACGGGCAGGTTCTCGCAACCCACCGGGCCGTCGATGATGACCTGCAGCCCCTTGATGGCCGTGAACACATACACGGCTCCCCAGTAGCCTCCGGCGCGGTCGTGGTCGAGTACCAGCATCAGACCATCTCCTCGGCTTTGCGCTTTTTGGCAGCCTTGGCCGCCTGGCGCTGGTTCTCGGCCTTGAACTCGGGGCGGTCCTGCGGTACGCCCTGTGCCGCTTCCCACACGCCCGAGGCGTGGCCTGCGCCGGTGTTGCCGAAGAAGGCCTTCATTTCATCGAACCGGTGCTTGTTGGCAATGGCCGCATTGATGACGGTGGCCAGCGAACCTGCGCCGGCCGGACCCATGAGGGGGCGGGCCGAAATGAGGTTGGTGAAGTACAGCGAGGGAATGGTCAGTTCCTTGGCGGCCTGGACCACCGGGGTGGTGCCTATGGCCAGATCGGGCTGCCATTCGTGGATGGCGGCAATGTCCTGCTCCAGTGAGGCGCGGAACTGCACATGCACACCCTTGGCCTGCAGCCACTGCAGGTCGTGTTCGTTCCAGGCGGTGCGGGGGCAGGCCGTGCCCACGTAGCGCAGGTCGGCACCGCTTTCCAGCAGCAGGCGCGCCACCAGCAGCTCCGACCCTTCGTAGCCGCTGAGGGTGATGCGGCCTTTTATGGGCATGGCCGCCAGCGCACCGCGGATGGCGGGCAGCATGGCGTTTTTCACCGCGTCGATGCGGGCTTGGGGCACGTTGGCCACGTTGCCTATGGCCTGCAGCCAGGCTTCGGTACCGTCGTGGCCCACCGGGGCAGAGCCCACCACGGGGCGGCCTGCGGCCTCGAACTCCCGCACGCTGGCGGTGTAGAAAGGGTGAATGGCCGCCACCGCCACGCTGTCGAGCGCGGCGTACAGCTCGCGCCATTCGCGGGTGGGCACCACGGGGCCAGCGGCCAGGCCCATGGGCTCCAGCATGCGGCCGATGATGACCGGGTCGGCCGGGAACATCTCACCCAGCAGGGCAATGGTGGGCTTGTCGGACTTGCCGTTGCGCGGTGCCTGCACCGGGCCGGCTTCGGCTTCGGCGCGGGCGTACTTCAGCATGGCGCCTGCCAGCACATCCTTGGCTTCGGCATGGGTGGGGACACCAAAGCCCGGCACATCGATACCGATGATGCGCACGCCGTTGATTTCCTTGGGCAGGATCTGCAACGGCACACCGCTGGCGGTGGGCACACACAGGTTGATGATCACGATGGCGTCGAGCAGGCTGGGGTTGGCCTGCGCGTACACCGCCTCGCGGATGTCCTCGAACAGCTTGCCAGTGACCAGCGACTCGGAGTTGAAGGGCACGTAGCCCACGCTGCGCTTGGCGCCGTAGAAATGCGAGGTGAAGGTCAGGCCATACACGCAGCAGGCCGAGCCCGACAGGATGGTGGCGGTGCGGCGCATGCGCAAACCCACCCGCAGCGAGCCAAAGGCCGGGCACATGCTTTGCGGCTGGTCGTGCGGGCCGGCGTTGGGCAGCTTGGGGTAGTCCTGGGCGTACTGCGCCAGGATCTCGCTCTTGCCCGCCTGCTTGGCGGCCGCGAGCATTTTTTCTCCGCCGGCATGGCAGCCCATGCCATCGCCTTCCAGCGTGGTGCTGGCCACGGGCGTGATGGGGATGGTTTTGCTGGTGCTCATGGTCGGTGTGCTCTGTATGCAGTGCTCAGACTTCGTCGTAGACCACTTCCAGCGTGGGCTTGCTGGTGTCGGTCTTGCCGCACATGTCGAACTGCGTGGCGGGCTCCAGCACCACATCGCGGCCCACGGCCGAGGCCGAGAACAGGCCCAGCAGGGCGTCCTGCGTCATGGGCTTGGGGCGCACCGGGGTGGAGGTGGCCTCATTGGCGGCCAGTTCTTCGAACATGGGGCCCCAGGTGGTACCGGGGCGGCCGATGATTTCGTAGCTGGCGCTCTTCCTGCGGATGTCTTCGTTGGCCGGGATGGTGGAGAGCACCGGAATGCCCACTTCCACCGCAAACTGCGCGGCCTCGCCCGTGCCGTCGTCGCGGTTGATGACCATGCCGGCCACGCCCACGTTGCCGCCGAGCTTCCTGAAGTACTCCACCGCGCTGCACACGTTGTTGGCCACGTAGAGGCTTTGCAGGTCGTTGCTGGCCACCACAATGACTTTCTGGCACATGTCGCGGGCAATGGGCAGGCCAAAGCCGCCGCACACCACGTCGCCCAGGAAGTCCAGCAGCACGTAGTCGAAGCCCCATTCGTGGAAGCCGAGTTTCTCCAGCAGCTCGAAGCCGTGGATGATGCCGCGCCCGCCGCAGCCGCGGCCCACTTCGGGGCCACCGAGTTCCATGGCGTAGACGCCGTCGCGCTTGAAGCACACGTCGCCGATGGCCACGGCTTCACCCGCGAGCTTTTTCTTGCTGCTGGTCTCGATGATGGTGGGGCAGGCCCGCCCGCCGAACAGCAGGCTGGTGGTGTCGCTCTTGGGGTCGCAGCCGATGAGCAGGACCTTCTTGCCCTGCTGCGCCATCATGTAGGACAGGTTGGCCAGCGTGAAGCTTTTGCCAATGCCGCCTTTGCCGTAAATGGCAATGATCTGGGTTTCCTTGGTCACCGGGCCGGTGGCGGGCGCATCGGGTTCGATGGCGGCTTCCTGGCGCAGTTCGCTTTGCTGCATGAACTTCATGGGCGTCGCGGTCGTGGGGAGGCGTGAGTTCATGAGCAGGTTCTCCAGTCAAGGACCATCTTCAGACAGGCGGGATCGCTGAACGCGGTGCGGTAGGCCGCATCGGCTTGCAGGGCTTGGCTTCGGTGGGTGATGAGCCCATCGAGGAGCAACTGCCCGGACTCGGCCAGGTCGCGCACGGCCGCCAGATCGCTGGGTTGCCATTGCGCGGCAATACGCAGACGCGCCTCGCGCATGAAGGCCGGGGGAAACACGAAGGACAGGGGCTGGTCGTAGAAGCCAGCCAGCACCACCTCGCCGCCGGGGGCGAGGCGCGCAATCAGGGTGTCGAGGAGGGCGCTGTCGCCACTCACATCGCAAATGCAGCGGTAGTTGCGGCGCTCGTCGGTGGCGGGGTCGATGACTTCGTAGCCCCAATCGGTGCCGCCGGTGCGGCGGTCCGGGTTGGTTTCCCACACCACGGGTTGTGCGCCAGCCAGCACCGCGAGGCGCGCGATCATGCGGCCCAGCACGCCGTGGCCCACGATGAGATCGGGCTGCAGTGCGCCTTGTAGGCCGCTGTGCGCGTGGTAGGCGGTGGCGGCCAGCGCCAGCAGGACGCCGCGTTCCTGCAGGCTGGCGTCTATGTGGAGGGCGCGGGCACCTGGCAGCACCACACGCTCGGCCGCGCCGCCAAACAGGCCGCGCACCGGGCCAAAACAGTTGGAGCCTGGCACGAACACCGCATCGCCCACCCGACGCCCGGATGCACTGCCGGCTTCCACCACCGTACCCACCGATTCGTAACCCGGAACCAGCGGATAGCCCATGCCGGGGAAGGCGGGCATGCGGCCGCTCCACAACAGTTTTTCGGTGCCGGTGCTGATGCCGCTGTAGTCGATGTCGACCACGACATCGGTTTCCGTGGGGGTGTTCAGAGCCAGCTGGCTGAGGACGAGTTGCTCCGGCTGTTGCAGCACAACGGCCAGCGCCTGGGTGCGGTCTGCACCTCGGTGGTGTGGCCGTGTGGCGCTGGGTTGGGTACTCGTTCGCATGAATGTCATCTTACGCGGACAGTTACAGATGTCAATCTAAATTTACACAAGACGAAGTTTTCTGCCTTTACAGCCTCGGAATCGAGAGAAAACACCAAGTTGGTGCACGGCGGGCGGGTGGGAGCCGGGTGGTTCACGGGGTGGCTCCGGCTTTGCAGGCCACCAGAATGCGGGTTTGCAGCGGCATGGGGTTGCTCAGCAACCGCACGTTCAGGAAGCCGGCCTCCTGCAGCATCTGGCTCAGGCGCTGCGGTGTGCGAGGCTGGCCGCGGCCCATGGCCAGCAGGTAGAAGCCAAAGTAGGCATCGCCCATGGCCCGGGCGCCTTCCGTGTCGGACATCGGCTCGGCCAGCAGCAGCGTGCCGCCAGGCAGCAGAGCGGTGTGGATGGCGCGCAGCAGTTGCATGACGCGCGCATCGTCGTGGTCGTGGGCCACGCGCACCAATGTGGCGATGTCGGCACCGGTGGGCA
>JALOSG010000076.1 GCA_025458665.1 Serpentinimonas sp. | reverse complement strand
AACCGCTCGCTCTGGTTGGTGGTGAAGCGTGGCCAGGCCTCGGCGCCGGGAATGATGTCGGCCAGTTCGGCAAACATCTGGCAGCCGTTGCACACGCCCAGACCGAAGGTGTCCTTGCGGGCAAAGAAGCCCTGGAAGGCATCGGCCAGGCGCGGGTTGAAGGTGATGGAGCGCGCCCAGCCCACGCCGGCTCCCAGCGTGTCGCCGTAGCTGAAGCCGCCGCAGGCCACCACGCCCTGGAAGTCTTCCAGCCGGGCACGGCCGCTTTGCAGATCGGTCATGTGCACGTCGTGCGATTCGAAGCCGGCGGCATGGAAGGCGTAGGCCATTTCCACGTGCGAGTTCACGCCTTGCTCGCGCAAAATCGCCACGCGCGGGCGCGCCAGGTTCAGGAAGGGCGCGGCCCGGAATTCGGCCTCGTCCTGGGCTGGGTTGAAGCTGAGCGATACATGCAGGCCAGGGTCTGCCGCCACGCCGGCGGCGGCGTGCTCGGCATCGGCACAGGCGGGGTTGTCGCGCTGCTGGTTGATCTTCCAGCTCACGCTGTCCCAGACCTGGTGCAGGTCGGGCAAGGTGGCGCTGAAAATGCAGCGCGCATCGCGCCACACCTGCAGTTGGCCTTTGCCGGCGTCCATCTCGGAACTGGCCGGGCGGGTCTTGCCCACAAAGTGGCTGAACTTGCTCAGGCCGTGCTCGCGCAGGGTCTGCATGACGGCGTTGCGGTCGGCGGTGCGCACCTGCAGCAGCACACCCAGTTCTTCGCTGAACAGCGCCTTGAGCGTGAGTTCCTCGCGGCGCGCACCCACCTGCTTGGACCAGTTCTTGGCATCGCCCCAGTCCATGCGGCTGTCGGAAATGCCGTCGCCCTCGGTCACCAGCAGATCGATGTTGAGTGCCACCCCCACATGACCGGCAAAGGCCATTTCGGTGGCAGCGGCCAGCAGGCCGCCGTCGCTGCGGTCGTGGTAGGCCAGCAGCTTGCCCTGGCTGCGTAGCGCGTTCACCGCGTGCACCAGTTGCACCAGCAGTTGCGGGTCGTCCAGATCGGGGACGGCGCCGCCGGGCTGGTCCAGCGTCTGCGCCAGGATGGAGCCGCCCATGCGGTTCCTGCCCCGCCCCAGGTCCACCAGCACCAGCGTGGTGTCGGGCTCTTCGGCGTCGAGTTGGGGCGTGAGCGTGCCGCGCACATCGGGCAGCGTGGCAAACGCCGTGACGATGAGGCTGACCGGCGAGGTGACCTTGCGGGTGGCGCCGTCCTGGCTCCACTGCGTGCGCATGGACAGGCTGTCCTTGCCCACCGGGACGCTCACGCCCAGCGCCGGGCACAGTTCCATGCCCACGGCGCGCACGGTGTCGTACAACGCGGCGTCTTCGCCAGGCTCGCCGCAGGCGGCCATCCAGTTGGCGCTGAGCTTCACGCGCGGCAGTTCGATGGGCGCAGCCAGCAGGTTGGTGATGGCCTCGGCCACCGCCATGCGGCCCGATGCGGCCGCGTCGGTGCTGGCCAGCGGCGTGCGTTCGCCCATGGCCATGGCTTCACCGCCGGTGCCGGTGAAATCGGCCAGGGTCACCGCGCAATCGGCCACGGGCACCTGCCAGGGGCCCACCATCTGGTCGCGGTGGGTCAGGCCGCCCACGGTGCGGTCGCCAATGGTGATGAGGAAGCGTTTGGAGGCCACCGTGGGGTGGCTCAGCACATCAATCACCGCCTTCTGCAGGTCCACCTCTGTCACGTCGAGTTCGGGGGTCTGGCGGGGCACCGCTTTCACGTCGCGCAGCATCTTGGGCGGCTTGCCCAGCAGCACGTTCATGGGCATGGCCACGGCGGGGTCGGCATCCGGCTCGGGCGTGGCCAACACCAGGTCGCGCTCTTCGGTGGCGTAGCCCACCACCGCGAACGGACAGCGCTCGCGCTCGCACAGGGCACGGAAGTCATCCAGCACGCCGGGGTTGGCCACGTTGTCCAGGGCCAGCACATAGCGTTCCTGGCTCTCGTTGCACCAGATTTCCTTCGGCGCCAGGCCCGTTTCTTCCAGCGGCACGGCGCTCAGATCGAAGCGGGCGCCCCGGCCGGCGTCGTTGGTCAGTTCGGGGAAGGCGTTGGACAGGCCCCCCGCACCCACATCGTGGATGGCCAGTATGGGGTTGGCCGCACCCAGCTGCCAGCACTGGTTGATGACTTCCTGCGCGCGCCGCTGGATTTCCGGGTTGCCGCGCTGCACGGAATCGAAGTCGAGGTCGGCCGCGTTCACGCCGGTGGCCATGGAACTGGCCGCACTGCCGCCCATGCCGATGCGCATGCCCGGCCCGCCCAGCTGTATGAGCGCAGTGCCCGGGGGGAATTCGATCTTGTGGGTCTGGCTGGCGTCGATGCTGCCCAGGCCGCCCGCAATCATGATGGGCTTGTGGTAGCCGCGCTGGATGGTTTCGGTGCCACCCGGCACTGCGGCGGCCACCTGCTGCTCGTACTCGCGGAAGTAACCCAGCAGGTTGGGCCGGCCGAATTCGTTGTTGAACGCAGCGCCGCCCAGGGGCCCTTCGGTCATGATTTGCAGCGGGCTGGCAATGTGGTCGGGCTTGCCGCCGGGCTGGTCAGACAGGCCACCCCACAGCCTGGACACCGTGAAGCCGGTCAGGCCCGCCTTGGGTTTGGAGCCCCGCCCGGTGGCGCCTTCGTCGCGGATTTCGCCGCCCGCGCCGGTAGAGGCCCCCGGAAACGGAGAAATGGCGGTGGGGTGGTTGTGCGTTTCCACCTTCATGAGCACGTGCTGCAGCGCGGGCTCGGGCTGGTAGACAGCGCTGGCCGCCAGATTGGCGCGCGCCACGAAGCGCTCCACCGGCAAGCCTTCCATGACGGCGGCGTTGTCGGAATACGCCACCACCGTGTGCGCGGGCTGCTGCTGGTGGGTGTGGCGGATCATGCCGAACAGGCTCTTGGCCTGCACCGCCCCGTCGATGACGAATTCCGCGTTGAAGATCTTGTGCCGGCAATGCTCGCTGTTGGCCTGCGCGAACATCATGAGTTCCACGTCGGTGGGGTTGCGGCCCAGCTCGGTGAAGGCCTTGAGCAGGTAGTCGATCTCGTCTTCGGCCAGGGCCAGGCCCCAGGCTGTGTTGGCCGATACCAGCGCGGCGCGGCCACCGGCCAGCACGTCCACCCGCGTCATGGGCGCAGCTTCCAATGCCTGGAACAGCGCCTGGGCCTGGGCGGGCTCGCGGAACACGCTGTCGGTCATGCGGTCGTGCAGGAGGGCCGCCACCTGCTGCCACTGCGCATCGCTCAGGCGGTGGGTGCGCAACAGGCCGGAAGCCAGGTGCACCCGGTATTCCACCACCCGTTCCACCCGGCGCACCGCAAAACCGCAGTTGTGCGCAATGTCGGTGGCTTTGGAAGCCCAGGGCGATACCGTGCCCAGTCGCGGCGCCACCACAAAGCGCTCGCCTTCGGCGGCTTTGGCGTCTGTGAAGGGTTCGCCGTAGGTGAGCAGGCGGGTCCAGGCTTGCAGCAACTCGCCTTCCAGCGGCGCATCGGTGCCCACCAGATGGATGTAGCGGGCCGAAATGCCGGTGATCTTGTCGTGTACCGCCTGCAGGCGGGGAAGCAGTTGCTGGGCGCGGAAGGAACCCAGGGCGTCGCCGCCCTCGATGGAGGTGATGTGCTGGATCACAATGTGGCCTGTACGGGGGAAACCCGCATTTTACCGGGGCGGTTCTTACAGCCGGTGGGCGCTCTCCGGTGGCTGCGATCGGTCGACCCAGTCTTGCCCTGAGCACCGGGTTTACCCGGGTGGTGAGCCCGTTTTTATGCAGTATAGTGCATGTAAATCCAGTGAATTCTCACTGTGCGCAGCGCCAGTGGAAGCAAAACACATCCAACACCGCCCATGAAATTGCTGATCCTTGTAGGCACCACGACCCAGACGGCGGAGTGCGTGGCGCAGGCCATAGAGATGGACTGCACCGACCTGTGCCCCGACATCGAGGTGCGCCTGATGGACGGGCTGGATATTTCGGTGTTCGACGAACCGGCCCTGTTCCTCATATGCAGCGCTACCTACGGCACCGGCGATGTGCCCGACAACGCGCAGCACCTATACGCCTCCCTGGGCAACGAGCCGAAGTACCTGGGCCACGTGAAGTACGGTGTCATGTCGCTGGGCGACGAAGGCGCCTATCCGCAAACCTTTGCCATGGGCGGACGCAATTTCGACGCGCGCCTGCAAGACCTGGGCGCCCACCGCCTGGGAGACCTCTGGACGCACGACGCCAGCGGAGACGAAGCCCCCGAAGAATCGGGCGTGGCGTGGTGCCGCAACTGGCTGGCCACGCACCTGCCCGCCTTGCAGGCCGCGGCTGCCTCATGAACAGCGCCTGCGTTAGGGGTATATCACTATCGCTACACCGCTCTGCGCGGCCTAGCATCAGGCAACGCTAAGTGCACACAGCATTCCCCGAACGAACCCATCCACAGGAGACCCACCGCATGACCACCCGCCGTCTTGTACTCACCCGCAGCGCTGCCCTCGTAGGCGCCGCATCCGCCGGCCTGCTGCTGCCGCAGATCGTCCGTGCCCAGTCGAACAAAGTGCGCGTGGGTTTCATGCTGCCTTACACCGGCACGTTTGCGCAGCTGGGCGTGGCCATCGAGAACGGCTTCCGCATGGCCCTCGACGAGCAAGGCGGCAAGCTGGGCGGCCGCGAGGTGGAATTCTTCAAGGTGGACGACGAATCGGCGCCGCCCAAAGGCATAGAGAACGCCACCCGCCTGGTGGAGCGCGACAAGGTCGATGTGCTGGTGGGCACCGTCCACTCGGGCGTGCAGATGGGCATACACCGCGTGGCGCGCGAATCGGGCGTGCTCAACATCATTCCCAACGCCGGTGTGCACGTGGCCACGCGCGCCCAGTGCGCACCCAACGTGTTCCGCGCCTCCTTCACCAACTCCCAGCCCACACTCGCGCTGGGCAAGCCCATGGTGGACCGTGGCCACAAAAAGGCCGTCTGGATCACCTGGGCCTATGCGGCCGGCGACGAGGCCTACGAGGGCTTTGAGAAAAGCTACCTGGAAGCCGGTGGCCAGATCATCAAGAAGCTGTCACTGCCCTTCCCCAACGTGGAGTTCCAGGCCCTGCTGACCGAGATTGCCTCCCTGCGCCCCGACGCGGTGGCCTGCTTCTTTGCCGGTGGTGGCGCCGCCAAGTTCCTGCGCGACTACGCCGCCGCGGGCCTGAACAAGAACATCCAGCTCTACGGTTCCGGCTTCCTGACCGAAGGCGTGCTCGATGCCGCCGGTGATGCCGCCAACGGCGTGCTCACCACCATGCACTACAGCGATTCGCTGGACACGCCGCGCAACAAGCAGTTCCGCCTGGAGTACGCCAAGACCTTCAAGATGCAGCCCGACGTGTACGCCGTGCAGGGCTACGACAGCGGACAGCTGCTGATCAAAGGAGCCAATGCGGTGAAGGGCGACCTGGCCAACAAGCAGGCCCTCTACGCCGCCATGCAGGGCGCCACCATCGACAGCCCGCGCGGCAAGTGGACCATGAGCAAGGCCAACAACCCCATCCAGGACATGTACCTGCGCGAGGTGGCCAACCGGCAGAACAAAGTCATTGGCATTGCCGCCAAGGCCGTGGCCGACCCTGCCACGGGTTGCAGAATGGCCTGAACGCGGGCCACCCCGCAAGGGCTCTGACCCAGGGCCCGTGGCGCACGCCGGCCACGGGCTTTTCTTTTACCGAAGCTTGTACCCAGCACTTCCCGCATGGATTTCCCCAACTTCCTCATCCAGCTGCTCAATGGCCTGCAATACGGCCTGCTGCTGTTCATGCTGGCGGCCGGGCTCACGCTCATCTTCGGCATCATGGGGGTGGTGAACCTGGCGCACGGCAGCTTCTACATGCTGGGCGCGTACATGGCGTGGTCGCTCACCGGCCACTTTGGCAACCTGGCCGTGGCCATTGTGGTGGGCGCGTTGCTGTCGGTGGTGCTGGGGCTGGCGCTGGAGTGGCTGCTGTTCCGACACTTCTACAAACGCGACCACCTCGACCAGGTGCTGCTCACCTTCGGCCTCATCTACATCTTCGAGGAAACCCGCTCCATCATATGGGGCGATGACGTGCACGCGGTGCAGGTGCCCGAGGTGTTCAACTGGGCCATTCCGCTCACCGACAACCTCTCCTACCCCTTCTACCGCATCGTGATGATGGGGGTGTGCATAGCGCTGGCCATCGGGCTGTACCTGCTCATCTCGCGCACGCGGCTGGGCATGAAGATACGCGCGGGCGCTTTCAACCGCGACATGGCTGAGTCGCTGGGCATCAACATCCGGCTCATTCATGCGGTGGTGTTTGCATTGGGCGTGGGCCTGGCGGCTGTGGCGGGCATGATCGCCTCGCCCATTTCCAGCGTGTACCCCAACATGGGTGCGCCGGTGCTCATCATGTGCTTTGTGGTGGTCGTCATTGGCGGCATAGGTTCTGTGCGCGGCGCCCTCATTGCCGCGCTGCTGGTGGGGCTGGTAGATACCTTTGGCAAGGTACTGCTGCCGGCGGTGTCGGGCATGCTGGTGTACATGCTCATGGCCGCCGTCCTCCTGTACAAGCCCGAAGGTCTGTTCAAGCAATAAGGATTCAGGGCCCTGGCCCGCTCAGCCATGTCTGCCGCTTCTTCACACCTGGAACAATTGCCGCGCAGCCTGCAGGTGGTGCTAGGCACCGCTTTGCTGGCGCTGGCCGTGTTCCCGCTGCTGCCGGTGGAGGGGCGCAGCTTCTACCTCACCATGCTCACGCAGATGATGATTTTTGCCATCTTTGCCATGAGCCTGGATTTGTTGCAGGGCGTCACGGGGCTGGTGTCCCTGGGGCACGCCGCCTTCTTTGGGCTGGCGGGCTATTTCCTGGCCTTCCTCACGCCCGACAGCGCCGCCGTGAGCCTGTGGTGGACGCTTCCCGTGGCGGCGCTGGGCGCTGGTGCCGCGGCCTTCGTCATCGGGCTGTTCGTCATTCGCACGCACGGCATTTATTTCATTATGGTCACCATGGCGTTCGCGCAGATGGTGTTTTTCCTGTTCTTCGACAACAAGGCGCTTGGCGGCTCCGACGGCATCTACGTGTACTTCAAGCCCAGCACCGCGCTGTGGGGCAGCGGCACAGAGCTGTTCGATCTGGAAAACCGCACCGTGTTTTTCTACTTCACGCTGGCCCTGCTGGTGCTGGTGTACGCCTTCCTGCGCCGCCTGCTGTTTTCGCCGTTCGGCCGGGTTCTGGCGGGCATACGGGTGAACGAGCACCGCATGCGCGCCATGGGTTTTTCCACCTTTGGCTACAAACTGGCTGCCTTTACGCTGGCAGGTACGCTGGCCGGTGTAGCGGGCTACCTATGGGCGGCGCAGACGGGCTATGTGAACCCCGAACTCATGGGTTTCCACATGAGCGCGCACGCCATCATGATGGTGATTCTGGGCGGCATGGGCAACTTTGCCGGCGCCATTGTGGGCGCCTTCGCGTTCGAATACCTCATCCACCTGTTCAAGGACATGACCAAGCACTGGCAGCTGCTCATGGGCGGCTTCATTGTGCTGCTGGTGATTTTTGCGCCGCGTGGTTTGCTGGGCCTGGGCAAGGCACTGGGTGAGCAGATGGCCAAGCGGTTTTCCGGCCGAGGGAGCCAGCCATGAGCACAGCGACCCACGAAACACTGCTGACTGCGCAGGCCCTGACCAAGCGCTTTGGCGGCCTGGCGGCGGTGAACGAGGTGTCCCTGCAACTGCACCGCAACGACATCCATGCCGTCATTGGCCCCAACGGCGCGGGCAAATCCACGCTCACCAACCTGCTCTCCGGAGACATCAAGCCCACCTCGGGCAACGTCACCCTGGTGGGGCAGGACGTCACGGGCCGTACGCCCGAAAAAATCTCTCGAATGGGGCTGGGGCGCAGCTACCAGAAGACCAACATATTCCTGCCCTTCACGGTGTGGGAGAACGTGCGGCTGGCCGCCCAGTCGCGCACACCGCATGCCCTGCGCTGGCTGTCGCGGGCCACTGCGCTGGCCGATATCAACGAGCGGGCCGAGCGCGCGCTGGTACTGGCCGGCCTGGCCGACAAGCGCCACTTTGTGGCGGCCGCCACCAGCCACGGCGAGCAGCGCCAGCTGGAAATTGCCATGACGCTGGCCACCCAGCCCCAGGTGCTGCTGCTGGACGAACCTCTGGCGGGCATGGGCCAGGCCGAGGCCGAGCGCATGGTGGAGCTGCTGCTGCGCATCAAGCCCGACCACGCCATCATGCTGGTGGAGCACGACATGGATGCCGTCTTTGCGCTGGCCGACCAGCTCACCGTGATGGTGAACGGGCAGGTGATTGCCACCGGAACGCCGGCGGCCATCCGCGCCGATGCGTCGGTGCAGGCGGCCTACCTGGGGGAGGAGGCCTGAGATGAATGCTCCTACCACCGCCGCTCAGGGCTCATCTGCCCCGCTCATTGCCACCAGCGGCCTGCACACCCATTACGGCGCCAGCCACGTGCTGCGGGGCATCGACTTTGTGGTGGGCGCCGGCGAGACCGTGGGCCTCATGGGCCGCAACGGCATGGGCAAGAGCACGCTGCTCAAGTCCATCATGGGGCTGGTCAAGCCCAGCGGTGGCGAAGTGCACATCAAAGGGCAGCGGCGCACCGGCGCCTCGGCCTACGAGGTGGCCCGCCTGGGCGTGGCCTACGTGCCCGAAGGTCGCGGCATTTTTGGCAACCTGAGCGTGAAGGAAAACCTGGTCATGGCGGCCCGCGCCGGCACCCGTGGCCAGCGCGACTGGACCTACGAGCGCGTGCTGGACACCTTCCCGCGTCTGGCCGAGCGGCTGGGCCACGGCGGCCAGCAACTCAGCGGCGGCGAACAGCAGATGCTCACCATAGGCCGCGCCCTCATGACCAACCCCGATGTGCTGATTCTGGACGAGGCCACCGAAGGGCTGGCCCCGCTCATTGCCCGCGAGATCTGGCGCATCTGCGGCACCATCCGCGACAGCGGCATCAGCAGCGTGATTGTGGACAAAAACTGGAAGCACGTGACCCAGATCACCGACCGCAACGTCATTCTGGTGAAAGGCGAGGTGGTGTTCCAGGGCACATCGGCCGAACTGACCAGCCAGCCGGCGCTGCTGGAACAGTACCTGGGCGTGTGACCGGAGGGGTTGCAGCGCCTTGGTGCCTCAGCGTTCTGAGGTTTGGCGCTGCGCAACTCAAAGCAGAGCGCGCAGTTCCAGCGATGCGCCCTGCAGCAGGGGCAGCAGTTCGCGCTGCACAGCCCCCGAGCGCACACGGCTTTCAGGTACCACCACATTGAGCGCCGCCACCGTAGCGCCCTCGGCGTTGCGCAGCGGCACAGCCACCGCGTGCACGCCCAGTTCGTGCTCCTCGCTGGCCAATGCGTAGTCCTGCTGGCGGGCCTCGACCAGCAGGGCGCGGAAGGCCTTTGTGTCTGTCACGGTGTAGGCGGTCAACCGATGCAACTGGCGCCCGCGCAGCCAGTCGGCCAGCGCGGTGCGCGGCAAGGCAGCCAGCAGCACCCGGCCGGTGGAGGTGGCGTGTGCTGGCAGGCGCGCGCCCAGATGCAGGCCCTGCGCCAGCAGCCGCACCGGTGGCACCTCGGCGCCCGCCTCCAGGCCTGCCGCCGCACTGTTCCCCACCGTAACCGAGACCAGCGGTACGCTGCGCGCCACTACCACCACCGCATCGCCCTCCAGCACGGTGACCGAGAAAGACTCCCGGGTCAGCGCGGCCAGCCGGTTCAGCGTGGGCTGCACCGTGCGCGGCAGGCGCGAACTGGCCAGGTAGCTGCCCGCAAAGCGC
This sequence comes from Serpentinimonas sp., assembly GCA_025458665.1. Taxonomy (GTDB): domain Bacteria; phylum Pseudomonadota; class Gammaproteobacteria; order Burkholderiales; family Burkholderiaceae_C; genus JALOSG01. The sequence goes on along the minus strand of JALOSG010000076.1, from coordinate 1,523 downwards.
AACACCTTGGCCGACAGCCAGAAGTAGCTGCCGTCCGTTTCCAGATAGCCCAGGTGCGCCAGCGTGAGCAAATGGCGCCGTGCGGCGGCGCGGGTCAATCCGGCGCGCTGCGCCGCCAGCGTGGCGTTGAGGCGCTGGCGCTCGGTATCGAAGCTCTCCAGCACGGCCATGCCTTTGGCCATGCCGGCAATCAGGTCGGCCGGGGCGATGGAGGCGGCGCCCTGCACGGCTTGGTGGTGGGGTTTGGGCATGGTGCTGGAATGGACATGGGCCTTAGCATCGGGCTTCATTGCGCGATTATCGCGCAGCAAGGCCGCTGATCGCGCAAATCGTCACTGGCAGTCTCGCCATGCAGTCCAGACCCCGCCATGATGCGCAGGTTCACCCCTAACCCGACGGAGACTTCCCATGCGTACCCAGGTTGCCATCATCGGCGCGGGCCCTTCTGGCCTGCTACTGGGCCAGTTGCTGCACAAGGCTGGCATCGACAACATCATCATCGAGCGGCAAAGCCCGGAGTACGTGCTCGGCCGCATCCGCGCCGGGGTGCTGGAACAGGTCACCACCGACCTGCTGCTGGAGGCCGGCGTGGGCCAACGCATGCAGCGCGAAGGCTTGCCGCACGACGGCTTCGACCTGCTCTTCAAGGGCGAGCGCCACCGCATCAACCTCGATGCGCTCACCGGCGGCCGGCGCGTCACCGTGTATGGCCAGACCGAAGTCACCCGCGATCTGATGGACGCCCGAAAGGCGCTGGGCCTGACCACGCTGTACGAATCGAGCAACGTGGAGTTGCTGGACTTTGATTCCGACCACCCCCGCGTGCGCCTGCAGCACCAGGGCCAGACGGTGGAGGTGCAGGCGGATTTCATTGCCGGCTGCGACGGCTTCCATGGCGTGAGCCGTGCCAGCATCCCGGCCAGCGCCATCAAGGAGTACGAGAAGGTGTACCCCTTTGGCTGGCTGGGCGTCCTGTCGGACACACCGCCGGTGCACCACGAACTCATCTACGCCAACAGCCCGCGCGGCTTTGCCCTGTGCTCCATGCGCAGCCACACCCGCAGCCGCTACTACCTGCAGGTGCCGCTGACGGAGAAAGTGGAAAACTGGTCGGACGATGCCTTCTGGGCCGAGTTGCGCCTGCGCCTGGACCCCGCCGCCGCCGAGGCGCTGGTGACTGGCCCGTCGATAGAGAAAAGCGTGGCGCCGCTGCGCAGTTTTGTGGCCGAGCCCTTGCGCTTCGGGCGCCTGTTCCTGGCCGGTGATGCCGGGCACATCGTGCCACCCACCGGCGCCAAGGGCCTGAACCTGGCGGCCACCGACGTGAAATACCTCAGCAGCGCCTTCATCGAGTTCTATGCGGATAAGTCGGCTGCGGGCATTGATGCGTACTCGGAGAAATGCCTGCGCCGCATCTGGCGCGCCGAGCGCTTTTCGTGGTGGTTCACCAGCCTCATGCACCACTTCCCGGACAACGGGGACATTGGGCAGAAGCTGCAGGAGGCCGAGCTGGACTACCTGGT
>JALOSG010000256.1 GCA_025458665.1 Serpentinimonas sp. | reverse complement strand
CCGGACCTTCTCGCGCGCCGGTTCCGCCCCGAGCGAGGTCGCGCCAGCCGCCATGAGCAGGTAGCCTGCAATCAGGAACAGGCGCAGCACAGAAATGCCCTGCAGCGCCACCAGCACCACCGGCACCATGAGGGCCACGGTAATCCAGCGGGCCGCGTTCACCGACAAACCCTGTTTGCTGGTCACCGCCAGGGACACGATGGCGTTCTGCAGTGTGTCTACCGAAGAGGCCACCAGCGCCACCGCCAGCATGAGCGTGGGCAGAATGAGCCAGCCGGGTGCATCGGCCAGCAAGGCGAAGAAGGGAATGGGCGGGGTGCCCAGGTCTTTGCCCATGCCGGCGGCCAGCACACCCAGCCCGCCCACCACCGCCACCACCAGCACGGTAATGGCGCCGCCCAGCAGGGCGCCCCGGCCCAGGGCCGCATCGCTGCTGGCAGACCACACGCGCTGCCAGTAGCCCTGGTGGAACAGGTTGGCCGCAGTCACTGCAATGACCAGCGTGGCCGCCACCGACAGCGAAACCCCCAGCGGCGCCGATGGCAGCTTGGGCAGTGCGCTGGCCAGGGAATCGGCGGGCAGCTCGTTCAACGTGACCACCGTCACCACCAACAGCAAGGCCAGCAGCAGCCAGGCTTGCCAGCGGTCGGTCACCAGGCTGGCGCGCAGGCCGCCCCAGGCGGTGTACACCAGCGTGGCCACCGCCACACCCACCACCACCCAGCTGCCCGGCAGCCCAGACAGCATGCCCGTGATGGCGCCAATGGCCGTGAGTTCGGCGGTGAGGAAGCACAGCATGTAGAGCACCGAAATGGCGGTGACCCAGTGCCGCAGGCCCGTGCCAAAGCGCAGCTGCGCGTATTCGCCAATGCTGCGCCCTTCGGGCATGCGCCGGCGTATGGCTGGGCCGCACCACGCCAGCACCAGGAAGGGCAGGGCAGCGCCCACCGCGTAACCCGCCACGGCAATGGGGCCTACAAAGGCACCTACCTCGGGCGGGGCAAACAGAATCCAGGCGCCCAGCCCCGACGCCAGAAAAGACAGGCCCAGGGCCGATGCGCCCTGGCTGTTGCGGGCGGTGAGGTACTCGTCCAGGTGGGTGCCGGGCAAACGGGCGCGCAGCCCGATCCAGACAAAAAACAGAAGTGCCGCTGCAATGGCGGCCGCCGTGGCGTAATGCATGTCGCGCTTCCTCCGCCGGTGTGAGCCGGATCAGGTTCCAGGGTCTGTGCGGAATGCACACTCTCAGCCCCTTGCGGGACTCCCCTGGCGACGGTTGAACAAATTGTGAAGAGCGGATTCTAGCCGCTCAACTTCCAGCGTTGACCATAACCACTTTGCCCATGATGCGGCGGTTGGCCAGCATGTCGTAGGCGGTCATGAGTTCGGCCATGGGCAGGGCTTTGTCAATCACGGGCTTCACCTTGCCGGCCAGGTACCACTGGGCCAGCGTTTGCATCATGGCGGCCTGGGCCTTGGGTTCGCGGCGGGCAAAGTCGCCCCAGAACACACCCACCATGGAAGCGCCCTTCAGCAACGCCAGGTTCAGCGGCAGCGCGGGAATGGGGCCGCCGGCAAAACCCACCACCAGGTAGCGCCCGCGCCAGGCGATGGAGCGGAAGGCGGGCTCGGCGAATTCACCGCCCACGGGGTCGTAAATCACATCCGGGCCTTTGCCCTCGGTCAGGGCCTTGATCTGGTCGCGGAAGCTCCCGGCGGGCGCGTGGGTGCTGTAGTTCAGCGTGGCGTCCGCCCCGGCGGCGGTGCACAGGGCGCACTTCTCGTCGTTAGACGCAGCGGCAATCACGCGCGCGCCGGCGGCCTTGGCAATCTGGATGGCTGCCGTGCCCACACCCCCGGCTGCGCCCAGTATGAGCACCGTTTCGCCGGGCTGCAGCGCAGCGCGGTCCATGAGCGCGTGGTAGGAGGTGGCGTAGGTCATGATGAAGGCGGCCGCGTCCTTCAAATCGAAGCCGGGCGGCAGCGGCATGCACAGCTTGGCCGGCGCCACGGTGTGCGTGCCAAAACCTCCGGTGCCCGACAGGCAGGCCACCGGCTGGCCCACCTGCAGGTGCGTCACGCCCTCGCCCACGGCACGCACATAGCCGGCGTACTCCGAGCCGGGCACAAAGGGCAGCGGCGGCTTCATCTGGTACTTGTTCTGCACAATGAGCAGGTCGGGAAAGTTCAGGCTGGCGGCGGCAATTTCAATCAGTACCTCGCCGGCCTGGGGGGTGGGCGTGGGCAGTTCTTTCCAGGTCAGGGCTTCCACTCCAACGGGGTTCTCGCATAGCCAGGCGTGCATGGGGTCTCCTTGTGTGCTGCATTCCATAGTCCACCCATGATGCTCCAACAGCTGGGCGCGCCCGTCAGTCCCACCCGCGACCCGTCGGCCCGCAGCCTGCGCTGGCGGGGGTGAACACCTACAATCCCCCCGATGAAAATCCTGCTCTCCAACGACGATGGTTTCCAGGCGCCCGGCCTGCGCGCGCTGCACGACGCGCTGCGCGACTTGGCTGATGTGGAAGTGGTGGCGCCCGAGCACAACAACAGTGCCAAATCGAACGCGCTCACGCTGCATTCCCCGCTGTATGTGCACTCTGCATCCGAGGGGGTGCGCTATGTGAACGGCACCCCCGCCGACTGCGTGCACATTGCCCTGACTGGCCTGCTGGGCTACCGCCCCGATCTGGTGGTGTCGGGCATCAACAACGGCGCCAACATGGGCGACGACACCATTTATTCCGGCACCGTGGGCGCGGCCATGGAAGGCTACCTGTTCGGCGTGCCTGCCATTGCGTTTTCGCTCACGGAAAAAGGCTGGGGCCACCTGGACACCGCCGCTTCGGTGGCGCGCCAGCTGGTGGCCGCGCTGCGGCCATCGGTAGAGGCGTTTTCGGCGGCCCACGCGGCCGGTGACACCACTTTGCAGCCCTGGCTGCTGAATGTGAACGTGCCCGATGTGCCGCTGGCCCAGTTGAAGGGCATGAAAGTGGCGCGGCTGGGCCGCCGCCACGCTGCCGAGCAAGTGATCACGCAACTGAGCCCGCGCGGCGAAACCATGTACTGGAT
>JALOSG010000255.1 GCA_025458665.1 Serpentinimonas sp. | reverse complement strand
GAAGGCGCCGTCCGGGTAGTAGGGCTTCATGTCCTCACCCTGCCAGCGGCCGGAGAAGTGGAACGGCAGGAACACCGTGTCAGGGCCGACGCGCTCGGTGACCAGCGCCTGCACATTCAGGCGTGCGCCGGTGGGCGAGCTCACCCACACGCGGTCGCCGTTGCGGATGCCGCGCTCGGCCGCCGCTGCCGGGTTGATCTCCACGAACATTTCCTGCTGCAGTTCGGCCAGCCAGGGGTTGGAACGGGTTTCCTCGCCGCCGCCCTCGTACTCCACCAGACGGCCAGAGGTCATGATGAACGGGTACTTCTCGTGGACCTTGTCTTCCACGTTCTTGGCCTGCAGGGACTTGTACAGGATGGGCAGGCGCCAGCGGGTCTTCTGGTCGTCGTGGCTGGGGTACTTGGCCACGAGGTCGGGGCGGATGCCGTAGATCGGCTCGCGGTGCTGCGGAATCGCGTCGGGGAAGTTCCACACCACGGCGCGTGCCTTGGCGTTGCCGAACGGATGGCAGCCGTGCTTCATGAACACGCGGATCATGGCGCCAGTCGGGTCCGTCTTCCAGTTCTTGCCTTCAGCTGCGGCCTTCTCGGCATCGGTCAGCTCGTCCCACCAGCCCACCTTCTTCAGCAGGGTGTGGTCGAGTTCGGGGTAGCCGGTGGTGATCTCGGCGCCCACGCTGTGGGAGCCATCGGCGGCCAGCAGGCTCACGCCCTCGCGCTCCACGCCGAAGTTGGCACGGAAGTTACCGCCGCCGTCCATGACGTGCTTGGAGGTGTCGTACAGGTTCGGGGAACCCGGGTGCTTGAGTTCGGGCGTGCCGTAGCAGGGCCAGGGCAGACCGAAGTAGTCGCCGGTCATGTCGTAACCGGTTTCCTTGTCCACCACGGTGCCCTTGCACTTCAGGGTCTTCACGTCGAAAGCCTGCATGTTGCGCATGTGGGCTTTCAGGCGCTCCGGGCTCTGGCCGGTGTAGCCAATGGTCCACACGCACTTGTTGATTTCGCGCAGGATGTCTTCCACCACCGGCTCGTCCATGCCGCCAACTTTGTGCATGCTGTAGTTCTTCACCAGCTCGTTGGCAAAGCCCAGCTTCTGCGCCATCTGGTACATGATCATGTGGTCGCTGCGGGACTCCCACAGCGGCTCGATGACCTTTTCGCGCCACTGGATGGAGCGGTTGGATGCGGTGCAGGAACCGCTGGTTTCGAACTGGGTCGCGGCCGGCAACAGGTACACAGCGCGGTTGGGGTTCAGGTCGGCGGGGTCGCCGGGCATGGCGGCCATGGAGGCGGTGGCCGAAGGGTAGGGATCGACCACGACCAGCAGGTCGAGTTTGTCCATGGCCTTCTTCATTTCCAGGCCACGGGTCTGGGAGTTCGGCGCATGGCCCCAGAAGAACACACCGCGCAGGTTGCTGCCCTGGTCGATAGCGTCCTGGTTCTCCAGCACACCGTCGATCCAGCGGGAGACGGTGATGCCGGGCTTGGTCATCATGCCGTCCTTGTACTTGGACTTGATCCACTCGTAGTCCACGCCCCAGGTGGCGGCGAAGTGCTTCCACGAGCCTTCGGCCAGGCCGTAGTAGCCGGGCAGAGAATCCGGGTTGGGGCCCACGTCGGTGGCGCCCTGCACGTTGTCGTGGCCGCGGAAGATGTTGGTGCCGCCGCCGCTCTTGCCGATATTGCCCAGCGCCAGTTGCAGGATGCAGGAGGCGCGCACCATGGCGTTACCGATGGTGTGCTGCGTCTGACCCATGCACCACACGATGGTGCCGGGATTGTTCTCGTGCAGCATGGTGGCAATCTTGAGCATCGTGGCCTCGGGCACACCGCAAGCCTCTTCCACGGCAGCCGGGGTCCACTTGGCCATCACGTCGGCCTTCACGGCCTCCATGCCATAGACGCGGTCGTTGATGTACTGCTTGTCTTCCCAGCCATTGGCGAAGATGTGGTACAGCAGGCCAAACAGGAAAGGAATGTCGGTGCCGGAGCGGATGCGCACGTACTCGTCGGCCTTGGCGGCGGTGCGGGTGAAGCGCGGATCGACCACGATCATCTTGCAGCCGGTTTCCTTGGCGTGCAGCATGTGCAGCAGGGAAACGGGGTGTGCCTCGGCGGCGTTGGAGCCGATGTACAGCGCGACCTTGCTGTTCTGCATGTCGTTGTACGAGTTGGTCATGGCGCCGTAGCCCCAGGTGTTGGCCACACCAGCCACCGTGGTGGAGTGACAGATGCGGGCCTGGTGGTCACAGTTGTTGGTGCCCCAGAAGCTCACGAACTTGCGAAGCAGGTAGGCCTGTTCGTTGTTGTGCTTGGAGGAGCCGATGAAATAGACGCTGTCGGGGCCGCTGGCATCGCGCAGCTCGTTCATCTTGGCGGTGATCTCGTTCAGCGCCACGTCCCAGCTGATGCGCTGGTACTTGCCGTTGACCAGCTTCATGGGGTAGCGCAGGCGGTACTCGCCGTGGCCGTGCTCGCGCAGCGCGGCGCCTTTGGCGCAGTGGGCACCGAGGTTGATGGGGGAGTCGAACACCGGCTCCTGGCGGGTCCAGACGCCGTTTTCCACCACGGCATCGACCGCGCAGCCCACCGAGCAGTGGGTACACACGGTGCGCTTGACTTCGATTTTTCCGGTGCCGTCGATGGAACCTTTGGCGCCGGCCGCTTTGGCCTTCTTCACCAGCGCCAGTTGCGTGGCGGCCAGACCCACCCCGATACCCAGGCCCGAGCGGCGCAGGAAGGCGCGGCGGTCCATGGTGGGCAGTGCGTGGGACAAGCCGCGCTGCAAACGTTGCACAAAGCCAGAGGGCGAAACCTCGGCCACGCCGGTGCGGGCGTGCGTGGGGGTAGATGATTTTTTGGTCAACAACATGGTTGAGGGTCTCCTGGCGTCCAGCCCGCCGGGGGCTGGAAACTGTGGTCAAAAAACGGGGGGACTCAGACGCGGGTGGTCTGGTAGTAGCGGCGGATGTGCTCGGAGACGGTGTAGCCGCCACCCTTGGCCGGCTTGGCGGCGGCGGTGGGGGCGACCGCTTCGGCCTGGCTGGCCACGCCCGGCAGGACGGCGGCCA
>JALOSG010000075.1 GCA_025458665.1 Serpentinimonas sp. | reverse complement strand
AAAACCGAGGTGTACCTGCGCGCCGTAGAAGACCTGCTGGCCCAGGACCCGGCAGCGCAGGCGCTCATCATGGTGCCGGAAATCAACCTCACGCCGCAGCTGGAGGCGCGCTTCGTGCAGCGCTTTGCGCAGGGCGCAGGACAGCGCGTGGTATCCCTGCACAGCGGCCTCACGCCCGCCCAGCGTCTGAACCACTGGCTGGCCGCGCACCTGGGGCAGGCGCGCATTGTGCTGGGCACCCGCATGGCGGTGTTTGCCAGCCTGCCGCGCCTGCGCCTCATTGTGGTGGACGAAGAGCACGACCCCAGCTACAAAAGCCAGGAAGGCGCCCGCTACTCCGCCCGCGATCTGGCGGTGTACCGGGCCAGCATCGAGCCCAGCTGCCAGGTCATTCTGGGCTCGGCCACGCCATCGCTGGAAAGCTGGCATGCCGCCGAACAGGGCAGGTATGTGCGCCTGGCCATGCCGCAGCGCATGGGCGGCGGCGCACTGCCCAGGTTGAAGCTGGTGGACATGAACCACCAGCCCAAACACACCGTGGTGGCGCCCAGCCTGGTGGCCGCCATGGCCGAACGCATAGCCCGCGGCGAACAGGTCATGGTGCTGCTGAACCGCCGTGGCTACGCGCCCGTGCTGGCCTGCCACGACTGCGGCTGGAAAAGCGATTGCCCCCACTGCAGCGCCCACCAGGTGTTCCACAAACTGGACCGCACCCTGCGCTGCCACCACTGCGGCTACACCGTGCGCGTGCCGCGCGCCTGCCCCGAATGCGGCAACCTCGACCTGGCCGCCGTGGGCAAAGGCACCGAACAGATAGAGGAGCAGCTGGCTGGCCTGCTGGCCGACGCCCGCCGCCCCGATGGCGCGCCCGTGCGCGTGGCCCGCATGGACGCCGACAGCACCCGCCTGAAAGGCAGCCTGGAGCAGCAACTGGCCCACGTGCACAGCGGCGAGGTGGACGTGCTGGTGGGCACCCAGATGATTGCCAAAGGCCACGACTTCAGGCGCATATCGCTGGTGGCCTGCATCAACGCCGACAGCGGCCTCTTTGCCAGCGACTACCGCGCCCCCGAACGCCTGTTTGCGCTGCTCATGCAGGCGGCTGGCCGCGCCGGCCGCGACGCCAGCTTCATGACCGCCCAGGGCACCCGCGCCGAACTGTGGGTACAGACCTGGTACCCCCAGCACCCGCTGTTTGCGGCGTTGGGCCAGCACGACTTTGCCGCCTTCGCCCAACAACAACTGGCCGAGCGCGAAGTGGCGCAAATGCCGCCCCACGGCTACCAGGCCCTGGTGCGCGCCGAGGCCAAAACGCAAGAAGCCGCCCAGGCCTTTTTGAACCTGGCGGCCAAAGATGAAGCCACGGCCACCCTGCCCGGGCGCGAACAGGTGATGCTGTACCCCGCGCTACCCGCCACCCTGCAAAGGCTGGCCAACGTGGAACGCGCGCAACTGCTGGTGGAAAGCCCCTCGCGCAAGGCCCTGCAGCAGTTCCTGGCAGCCTGGCAAGAGGTACTCCAACACACACGCGCCCACCCGGAGGCCAAAGGCCTCCTGCGGTGGGCGGTGGATGTGGACCCGCTGGGGGTTTAGGAGTAGTAGCTGCCGTCGGTCTTGAGCGCGTTCACCAGGTTGTTGACCTCGCTGGCGTCCGGCGCAAAGTTCTCCAGAACAATGGTCTGGATCACACCATTGACACTGTTGGAGAACGTCAGGGTGGTGGTGGTGTTCACAGCGTCCACCACCGCCGTGACATCGCTGCCCGGCTGGCTCAGCAAGTCACCGATGTTGAGCACATCGGCACCGCCCTGGCCAAAGTCCTTGATGACGTCCTGAACGCCGCCAGGAGTACTGTCGGCCAGCTTGAAGGCAAAGGTATCGGACCCCAGACCGCCCAGCAGCGTATCGGCACCGGCACCACCGATCAGGATGTCGTTGCCGTCACCACCGGTCAGGCTGTCGGCCCCCGAACCACCAGTCATCAGAAGGTTACCTGCTCCGTCCTCTACCTCGGCTCCCAGAACAGAAAGCGACGGAGCCGCATCCGGTACGCCAGCGGCGCTGAGCTTCAAGCCCGAGACACTGAAGCTGTTGCCGTTGTCGGATACCGTGTATCCGGCGTCGCCAGAGCTCAGCGTCCAGGTACCGTTGCCATTGTCTTGACCGGCTGACAGAGTGAAGCCCGGGGGCACTTCCACCACCAGCTTGTTCAGACTTACCGCGTTGAAATCGGCAGAGTGGGCCACCGTGATGTCGACCGGGAAATCGGTGCCCTTAACGAACTCGATGCTGTGCACCAAATAGTCGTCGCCGGTGTAGGCGTTGTCGGTGGGCACGGTAAACACCATCCGGTCGAACGGCACACCCGCAGACAAGGTGCCAAAGTCATCGATCGTATCGGTCAGGCCATTGATGGTCTGGCTGCTCAGCAGGAAAGCCCCGGCAAAGAGCTGGACTAGCGCTTTCTCTCCGCCATTTCCGCCGCGCAGCCAAGCCAGTTTCAAGTCAACGCTGCTCACCGGTGCATCGAAGGAGACTTCGATCTTCTGGGCACGCCCGTTGCTCTCACCAATCTCGATCCGGTCGCCCGAAGCCGCTTGGTCCACACCAAACCCGCCATTGACAGGATTGGTGCGAATACCGATGTTGGCAGCCTCATTGTTCAGACCAAAGGCCTTCACAGTAAAGCCCTTGTCGGTATCGCCCGCATTGCTGCTGTCAATCACCACCTTCTGAAGCGCTGCCTCGCCCACAGTGGCCACTGCGCTCAGGGTAGGAACGGCCACAGGCTCGGCGGCGCTCGCCGTCACCGGCGGCGGCGATGTCTGATCGATCTTGATCTGGATAGAACCCGTATCGCTGTCGAAATCGCCATCGGTGATGCCGATGGGCAGCGTCAAGGTCTGGTCAGACACCTCGAACACCGAGAGACCTCCCAGCAGCACGGTGAAAGTTGGCGTACCTTCATCGCCCAGGATCTCCACCTTCGAGAACGCCTCGTCGGCGGTGAAAGTGATTTCTGTCCCGTTGACCTCCGAATAGGACTCGCGGCCCACCTCGTCGCCATTCGCGTCGTAAGCCACCACAGTGAACTTGGCCTCGGCAGTTGCGCTGCCCTGCACACGGTTGACCGTGAACTCGAACGAAGAGACCAAGCCCTCGACCAGCCCATCTGGCACTGCACTGAGGTAGTCCGAACCGCCAGCCACCACGAGGTTCTGGACGAATTCGAAAATCAGTGCTTCACCGGTGCCAATGGATTGGCCAGCGCCCACGGCAAAGCCGGCGGTGCTGTTGTTCACCGTGGACATGCCAGCTCCATCGCGGGCGCTCATCAGCACATCGATGCTGGATGAGCCGATGTCGGAAATACCGTAGAAATCGTCGTTGCCGCGGGTCAGATCATCGGGGGCCGGGAAGGCCTGCAAATCGGACAAGGTGGAGAACACGCCACTGGACATGTTCGACACCGTGAACGTTCCGTCGGCACTCAAGGTGACCACGAAGCCGGTCACGCCAGTTGCAGGCGCTACGGCGGTACCGGCAGTGAGAACCGTGCTGTCGCCAGCAACCGACCAGAACAGCGGTTCGCCGTCCAGATAGAGCTGTTCGCCATCGGTATTGCGAACGGCATCGCCGCTGGCAATCGTCTCGAACGCCACTTTCCCTGGGCCATCACCGCCCATCAAGGCGCCTGTGTCGCCCGAAGCCGTGCCGCCTGGTTGCACCACAACCGCATCGGTACCAATGACGGGAACGTCGTCTTCGACCGTCACGGTCACGGCCTTCTGATCCGACAACCCACCGCTGTCCGTGGCCTTGACGGTGAAGCTGAAATTCAGCGTGCCTTCCGCGTCGTCAGCGCCTGCCGCATCGTGATGATCCAGCGGGCCCTTCAACTCAACCGTGTACAGGCCCGTGACCGAGTTGATGTTGATTTCCAGCACGGTGTCGGCCCCTGCCTTACCCAGCGCAGTCAGTCCATCGCCAGACAAGCTCCAGACAACGGGCACGCCACCCGAGGTGAGTGAGGTCGTGGGCAGCAGCAGGGAGTACGTGGTTCCCGTTGTGCCATTGGGGTCGGTGACGCTGGCTGTTGCGCTGTCCACGGTGGTGTCATCGCTGTCAGCAGGCAGCTCCAGAACGCCCAGCGGCTTGAGCGCCTCCTCCGAGACCACCAGATTCTCCACCGTCAGCACAGGCGGGACATTGAAGTCGGGGAAGTTCAGCGTGACAGTGGCCGCCTCATCCACGGGGGTCACGGCACCCTTGACGTCAACCAGGCGGTAGTCAAAAGTGTCGCCCTCGCCGGTCGCTTCGGGGTTGGCCGTGTAGTCATAGGAACCATCTGGGCGGATGGTCAACATCCCGTTGGGCAGCGGCACCACTTTCTCTGTGCCAGCCAGCACAGTCTCGACCCCGCCAACAATCACGGAGTACACAGACAGGTTGAGTACCGGCGTATCCTGGTCCCAGTCGCGACCTGTGGCGGTGCCACCCGCGTCGTCGTCGTCCAGAATGATGTTGCCAGCTGCCAGGCGGTCCATGCCCACCTCGTAGCTGTTGTCTTCCGGCGTAGGCGCCCTGTTCACCATAGGCTCACCCGCATCCGGGCGCTCGCCGGTGATGGTGAGCGTGGCCTGCGCGGTGTCGCCATCGGCATCGGTGATGGTGTACTGGAACGTGTCTGTGTACGCACCTTCGCCTTCGGGGTGGAACTGGAAGCCCACCACGCGGGCAAAGAAGTCGGAGTCGTCGTTGCTGGCGTCACCGTCCTGGGCGTAGGGCACCGCTTCCAACACCAGCGTGGTGAACACCCCGATGTTGCTCACGGTGAAAGTGCCAGCGTTGTTGCTGGTGAAGTTCACCGTAGTGGTTGTGTTGGCGTAAGGCGCGTCCGCGTTGTTGCTGATGACGCCCGAACCCACCCAGTTGCCTGCAGCGTCGAAGGCGTGCCAGCGGGCGGCCTCACCGCCGTTCTCGTTCTGGAACAGGTTGGAGAAGCCCACCGTGGCAGAGCTCACGCCGTTGCCGAAGCCGAAGGCCAGCGCCTCGCTGGCGCTGCCCACGTAGTTGATTTGCTGGGGAACCGATTGCCCTGCAGGCGCACCCGCCACACCCAGGAATGCGCCGCTCGTGGAGACCGTACCAGTAGCTCCGGCCGGGTTGTACAGGCCGCCAGCCGTGAAGAAGGAGTCACCCAGCGCGAACGCTTTGGCCGCTCCGTTCACCGCACCAATCTGGTCGGCGCTGGCAGCCACGGTGGTGGTCTTGCTGGGGTCGGCGGTGTAGGTGTACTGGCCGTTGGTCTGCATGACGAGCGTACCGAACTGGCCTTCCAGCACCCAGGCGCCGTTTTGCAGCGCGGCCGTGCTTCCCCCCTGAACAACGCCAGTCACCGTCGCTGGCGTATCGGCGCCCACATCGTCCACACCGGTCTCACCCGTGGTACTGGCCGCGGTGATCACGTTGCCAGCGGCTACGCCGTCCACCACGGTATCGCTGTCTTTCAGTGCCACGGGCACGTCGTCCAGGAAACTGAAGGACTCGCTGATGTCGATGGTGGCGCTGTCGCTGGCTTTGTCGCCGTCGGCATCCACCACCTCGCGGGTGGCCGTCAGCAGAACCAGCCCGTCCGGCAGGCCCACGACCTTGGCGCTGTTGTTGGCGGTATTGCCATCGGCGCCCTCGCCGGGGTGGTCTACCTGCTCAAACTGGGTCAGCGTCACCACGCCACTGGCGTCCACCGCGATGGAGAACACCGGGGTGTCGTCGCCGGCGAAACCGCGCAGCACGCCGTCGTCGCCCAGCACCAGCACCACGGCCACGCCGTTCTGGGTCAGGCCAGTAGCGCCGCCCAGTCCCACCGAGAGGGCGTAGGTCGTGGTGGAGGTGCCCGGGCCGTCGGCGCCGAAGCTGGAAGTGAACGAGAAAGATCCCGCAAAGTTGGAGGTGCTCACCGCCACGTCGGAGGCTTCGCCCACCGTGTTGGCGTCGGACGTCTGCAGCTGGGGCAGGCTCGATGTCCACTGGACACCGATGTTGATGTCGTCGTAGTCGTTGTCGCCACCGGCGTTGATGTCTTCCCAGTTCAGGTTGCCAGGCTTGGCGTTGTCCTGCACCTGGCTCTTGCCGTTGGGGTTCAGGCTGGCGGTGTCGAACAGCACGTTGGCGCCGCCGTTGCCCGTCAGGGCCACGCCACCGGCAAAAGCCTGCCACTTCCCGGCCACCAGCTGGAAGGTCACCGGCGTGTCGGGGGTGATGCTGCTGTTGAGGCGGTCGCCGTCCGGGATGACAAAGAAGCCAATCTGGTCCTCGGTAAAGCCGGTGATGGTCACGCTGGTGTTGGTGAAGTTCTTCACGTTGTCCCAGACGATCACACCCGTGGTGGGCTTGCCCTCGGCGTCCTTGATGTAGTAGCCAAAGCTGTTGTTGTAGCCGGCCGATGTCTCGCCAAAATTGGTGATGGACAGCGTGAGCTGCACGGCGCTGGCCACATCCACCGTAGGAATGTCGTCCTGCACATCCACGGCCAGGTTGATGCCACCAGGGACCGCATCGCCGTCCTTGTCTTCTGCGCTGACCGTGAAGCCCTCGGCCAGCAAGGCCTTGAGGTCTTCGCCTTCGGCGGAATGCGTCTGTGCGCGGTTCAGGGTGAAGGTGTAGCTGCCATCGGCGCGCACCACCAGCGTGTAGTCGGCGTTGCTGATCGTGAAGCCGCCGCTGCCATCGGGCGTGCCTACAGCGCCGCCACCGCTCACACCGGTCACGCGGCCGAAGCCGTCGGCGCCCCAGTTCACGTTGTCCACGATGGAACCGCTGGCTTCGGTGGAGCCAGTACCGGCCACCTCGCCGGTGCGGCCGGCGTCGGCGTTGGCGCCAGGCAGACCGTCCTCGTCCACACGGATACGGTCGCCAGACATGGCGGCGCTGGGTGCATCGTCGTAGATGGATACCAGGCGGCCTACATCCACCTTGGCGCTCACCGGGTCGCCATCGGCGTCGGTAGCGGTCAGCTTCAGGCCAATCACGCCAGCAGCCAGGGACACGGTGTCGTTGGGGTTGGAACCGTCGGGGTGCACCACGGCGCGCTGCTGGTCGAAGGAAACCATGCCCGTGACTGGGTCCACGCCCATCACGAACACCACCTTCTGCGCCCCGTCCTCGGTGACTACGCCGAACACTTTGCCGGCATCGGCGCCAGTGCCCAGCAGCACTTTCACATCCTGGCCCGTGGCCGTATCGGTCAGGCCCGTGGAGGTCCCGTTGCGCGCCGTCAGCGCGTAGGCAATGCTGTTGGTGGCTGCTGCGCCATCCGCACCAAAGCTCACGCTGAAGAGCGCAGCGGCTGTGCCCGAGGTGGCATCCTCGGACAACTGGGTTTCATCCACCAGGATGGGGTTGTTGGCCGAGAGCTTGATGTTGTCCAGCAGAGCGCCGAGCGTGTCGCCGTTGGCGTTGTCCGACAGGCCCTGGAAACTCAGGGTATTCAGGCCAGGAGTCACACCCGAGAAGGTCAGGGTGATGGTGGTCCAGCCACCCGTACCCGCCGACTGCACGGCCGTCACACCCTCAGGCGCCACCACGCTGACCACGCCTGCCGCGCTGGAAGACACGGTCACGTTCACGCCACCCAGGGACACCACCATGCCGCTGTCGCCTTTGTCGGCGGGGCGCGGCTGGTAGTCAAACGTCATGGTGAAGGTGCTGGAGGGCACATCCAGCACGGTGGACAGCACTGTCAGCGTGTTCGGGCTGCCGCCGGCATTGTTGTTGGCATCCAGTTCTGCCTTGAAGTTACCGTCGGAGGGCGCAGCGTCGCCCACGTTGCCGCGTTGGATTTCAATACCGGCTTCGTTCAGAGTCCAGCGGATGCCTTGGTTGCCAGTCACCACGCTGCCGTTTTCTGCCACCACCGTCCAGCTGTTGCCGGTCAGGCGCGTGGTGAAAGTCTCGAACGATTCGGCCAGATGCTGAGTCTTGGCCACCTCGATGACCGGCTGGTCATCCACCACCTTGATCAGCAGAGCACTGTCCAGAACCACGGAGTCCTGGTCGAAGTCTGTGGCCACCACGAAGGAGGACAGATCGAGCGACAGCAGGTTTTCGCCCTGCCCCGGGGCGTGGTCCAGCTGCCCTTGCAGTGTGAAGGTGTAGGTACCGTCGGTGCTCAGAGTCAGAGTGAACACGGGTCGCTCGGCGCTGGCATCGGTGGCAGCCACGAACGCCGTGAGGGTGTTGCCCTCCACGCGGTACTGCACCGGCTCACCGCGGGAGGTCAGCACCGGTTTCTCGCCCTCGGGGTTCAGGCTGTAAGTGGTACCGTCGTCCGCGCCGCCATTGACCTGGCTGGACAGAGAGCCGGACACGCTGACCACATCGGGCCAGATGTCGTTGAGTTCCTGGTTGCCAGCGGGCAGCGCCTCTTCCTCCACCACGCGGACCACGGGAATCCAGCCGGCCTCGCGGGGCGTATCGTCCGTGATGTTGACGGTGAACCCCGTCTCGAGCTGCACCGGGTCGCCATCGCCATCGGTAGCCACCACCACGGCGGCGAATTCAATGGGCAGGTTGTTGTTGCCCTCGCCGGGCGCGTGGTCCAGCTGGTCGTACAGGCGGAAGGCAAAGTCGCCATTCGGCTGGAGTTCCAGCGTGAACACGACCCGCTCCGGGCCGGCTTCCATGACCTGCTGGCTTGCAAAGTCATCGTCACCCGGCAGGCTGGGCACGCGAGGCTCACCCACAAAGGCAATCAGGGTGTTGCCCTCCACGCGGTACTGCAGCGCCTCACCTTTGGAGGTCAGCCCTTGCTCGACCAGAGACCCCAGGTCTTCGCTGAAGGAGAAGCCGTTCTCACCGCGGCCATCGGCGCCAAAAGAGACCAATGCGGCGATAGAGCCAGAGGCATTGGCTGGGCCAGAATCAAAGAATCGGGTCGGGCTGCCGGTGTAGGAGCCATCGGAATTGCCGTCGTTGGGCGAGGTGCCCTGCGACAGGCGGGTCAGGATATCGTTCTCTGCCACGGTGACCGACACCCTCGGCGCCCCTTCACCGTCGTCCCCGTCCTTCCCGCCCGCGAGCTCGGGCACATCGTCCTGTACCGTGATGCCCACCGTGGCCGACAAGGGGCCACCCGTTCCCGCAATACCTGTGATCGTGATGCCGGGCAGGCTGAGCTGCTCTTCCGTGGTGCCAGGGGTGGGGTGGTTCAGCCGGCCCACCACTTCCAGCGAATACTGACCGTTGGGGAACACCGTGAACAGCACCGCAGCCGGGGTTTCGCTGCCCGGGGGAATCGGCTGGCCGTCCACGTCGAACGCCACCGTGGTGCCGCCTGCAACAATCGGCACCGCACCCAGGCCCACCACCGTGATCACGGTCAGCACGCCTCCCACGCCATCGAGGAAGTTGCCCGAGCGCGAGGAAACCAGGCCGTCGTCGGTCTCGTCGTTGCCGTTCAGGCTGGCTACGGACTCTTCTTCCAGGCCAAAGGTGAAGGCCAGGTTCACCGGCAGGTCGGGGTCGAGATCGAACTCAAAGTTGGGCTCGGTCAGGGCAGTGTTGTAGTTGTAGCTCAGGCCATCGGTGCCTTCGCTGATGCGCAGCAGCTGCACAATGCCGCCGCCTTCGCCGTCACCGCCGCCGCCGCCCAGGCCGGCCGCGGCTGCTTCCAGTTCTTCGGTCAGGTCGCCGCCTTGTTCCAGCGCCTGCAGCACCTGGTCAATGGCCTGGCTGGCCACGCCGCCTTCTTGCGGGGTGGGCCGGGCGTCGCCCTGGGCCATGTTTTCGTCCACGCGGACGGTCTGGTTGGGGTTGATGGCGACCACGTCGCCGTCTTCCATCATGAGCTCCACGCGGGCTCCGCCGGTGGTGCGCACGGTTTCACCGCGCATCACGGGGGCGCCGGCTACGGCGGGGCGGGTGTTTCCATTTGCATCAACGATGACGGCGGTGCCGGATCCATTGACGGCCATTACGGTTGCGATCTGAGCCATGACGGGTTTCCTTTGCTAAATGTGCAATCAGAACCGTCAGAATACTTCCGAGCCCTAGGTAGGACTATTGAACCTAAGTACAGTTTTTCAATAAAAAAGGCACCCCGAAGGGTGCCTGGGCCGCCACCCTGGAGCTTGCGCCCCGGGGTGGTGCCGAAAATTGCTTAAAAATGCAGCAGATAGGCGGGTGGTTCAAGGCTCCTGGCTTTTGTAAAACCCATCGTTGTCCAGCGCGGTCTTGATGGCGTTCCCGCTGGCGCCGTCTTGGAAGTTAATCAGCACTATCGTCTGGCTGAATGCATCGCCGCCCTTGGTTCCGGTCACGGTCACTTCGGTGTTGTCGCCATTTTCCTCGACCAGCACGGCCGAGCCCGGCTGGTCCAGCAGGTCACTCAGATCCAGCACGTCGGTGCCCGACAGGCCAAACTCCCCAATGGTGTCTGGGGGCAACTCCCCGGTGGTCGGATCCAGCGCAATTGACGGATCGATGGATTCAGCCAGTGTCCAGCGGAATACGTCGGCACCGGCTGTCCCGGTAAAGTCCTGGGTGGCGGCCTCTGCCACTTGCACAGCGCCTTCCAAAGGCGGGGGCGGGGGTGGTGGGGGCGTAACGCCACCACCGTTGTCCAGCACCTGAATCTCGGCCGTACCTGTGGCCTGGTCGCCATCGACGTCGGTCACGGTGTAGCCCAGTTCCAGCTTCAGCGGTGGCGCAGTGCCCGCACCCGCACCGGTTCCCATGCCGGCTGCCGCGGGCGGGTGGTCCAGCGGGGCCAGCAGCGTGACCTCGTAATCCCCTGTGGCGGTGTTCACTTCCACCGTCAGCACGGCTGTGCCTGCGGCGGTGCCGGTCAGGGTGATGAAGCCCGCCAATGTGCCGTCTGGATCGGTGGTGGGGGTTTGGGCAAACACCACCGGCTTGCCGGCTGCCGTCCAGGTGCTCAGGGCTGTGACGGTGAGCGCCGTGATGCGCGCGCCGTCTGCGCCGGGGTCGAAGCTCAGCTGGCCAGCGGCTGTCACAGGTGTGAAGTCGGTGCTGCCGGTGCCGGTGCCGGTGCCGGTGCCAGTGCCCGGCGCAGGGGTGTTGTCCCCAACCACGAAGTCTTGGGTGGCCGAAGCCGGGCCAGCCACGGTGCCTTGGCCGCTCGGACGTGGGGCAAACTCACCGCCCCCAACCGGCTTCACGAACAGCACACTGGTGGGCGGGCCTCCCACAGAGTCGGTAATGGACAAGAACAACGCTTCGCCCGAACCCACCGTGCCGCTGGCATAGACTGTATGCACAGAAGTTCGGCTATCCCGCCACTCGAACTCCACCGCCTGCTCGGTCGGGTTCCTCACCTGCACCATCTGGTTGCCGGTCACTGGGTCCACGATGCCGATGAGGTTTCTTTCTCCAGTGGTCAGCAAACTGCCCTTCACGTCGCCCAGGCCGGCGCCGGGCTT
>JALOSG010000074.1 GCA_025458665.1 Serpentinimonas sp. | reverse complement strand
CGGCGCCTATCTGGTGGAGGGGTTGATTTCTGCGGGTGGTCCGCTGGCTGAGACTTGAAAAAAGCCGGCTGCTTCATGCGCAGCCGGCTTGGTGGTGAAGCGAGAGGTCAGTTCACCCTGCCAATGCGCTGCACCACGGCCGCCATGTCGGCCGCGTCCTTTTTCACGAACAGCTCGAACTCTGGCATGTCCTGGTACAGGAACGCCGTGCCCGCCGCCTGGAAGGCCTGCAGGGTGCGGGCATCCTGGGTGGACGCTTTCACGGCCTCGCGCAGCTTGGCCACCACGGCATCGGGCGTGCCTGCGGGCACGAAAATGCCGGCCCACTGCGAGTAGTTGATGTCCACGCCCAGTTCCTTGAAGCTGGGTACATCGGGCAGCAGGGTCAGGCGGGAATCCCCCCAGTGCGCCAGAGCGCGCATGGCGCCAGTGCGGATGTGCTGGGCTACGCTGGCAGGGCCGCTGGCCAGGGCATCCACCTGCCCACCCAGCAAGCCCAGAATGGCCGGGCCAGCGCCGGTGTAGGGCACGTGCAGCATGGAGGTGCGCGTGGCTGCCTTGAGTTGCTCCATGGGCACGTGCATGGTGCCGTAGTTGCCCGAGGAGCCGAACGTGATGCGGCCCGGGTTCTTGCGGGCGTGCTCCATGAACTCGGCGTAGGTCTTCCAGGGGCTGTCGGCGCGCACCACGAGCACGGTGGGGTCGGCAGTCAGGCGGGCCACCGGCTTGAGCTGGTTCAGTTCAAACAGGGGCGTGCGCTTGAGGATCTTGTCGGCTTCGGGCAGTACCACCACCGAAGAGAGCGCCAGCAGGACGGTGTAGCCGTCCGGGGCGGCCTTGGCCACCGCGCTCATGCCTACGCCACCGCCGGCCCCGGCGCGGTTTTCCACCACCACGGGCTGGCCCAGGGCGCGGCCCATGGCTTCGGCCACGGGGCGGCCCACCGTGTCGGCCACGCCGCCGGGAGGGAAGGGCACCACCATGGTGATGGGCTTGGTGGGGTAGGCCTGCGCCTGCGCCAGGCCCGTCACACCAAGGCCGCCCACCAGGGCCGCGGTGGCCAGGCAGAGCGTCTTCAGGGTCTGGCGCTTGTGGCCCAGTGCGGTGCGCGATGCATTCTTGTTGGTATGGGTCATGTTGTCTCCTTCGGGGGTGGGTGAAACTCAAACGAACGCGTTTTCCAGGGTACCTATGCCGTCGATCTGGATCTTCACCACATCGCCGGTGCGCAGGAACACGGGCGGGTTCATGCCCAGCCCCACGCCGGCCGGAGTGCCGGTGGCAATGATGTCGCCAGGATAGAGCGTGATGCCGCGCGATATGGTCTCGATGAGGGTGGGAATGTCGAAGATCAGGTCTTCGGTGCGGCCGTCCTGGCGCAGTTCACCGTTCACCCAGCAACGCACGCGGGTGTGGGTGCCGTCCAGTTCGTCGGCGGTGACGATCCAGGGCCCCATGGGGCAGAAGGTATCGAAGGACTTGCCCATGTCCCACTGCTGATGGCGCATCTGTACGTCGCGGGCGGTAACATCGTTCACGATCGTGTAGCCATAGATGTGCTTCATGGCGTCTTTACGCGCGATGTTCTTGCCGCCAGTGCCAATGACCACGGCCAGCTCGGCCTCGTAATCGATCTGTTCAGACGCCGCAGCGCCGGGCAGTTGCACCGGCTGCCCGTGGGCAATGACGCATTCGGGGACTTTGGTGAACACGATGGGCCAGACGGCCGGGTTGGCGTTGTTGGCCTTGAACACGGAGCCCTGCAGCTCCTTGGCGTGCTCGTGGTAGTTGCGGCCAACGCACCAGATGTTGCGGCGGGGCAGGGGAATGGGTGCTTCCAGTTGTACGGAGGCCAGGGGCAGCGCCTCGCCCAGCGTGGGTGGCAGGCTTTGCCCGGCGGCCGCGGCCTCTACCAGTGGCAGTACGCCGCGCTGGGCGTCGGTGGCGCTGAGGGCCAGCGGGGTGACAGACGTTCCATCGGCCGAAACGATGCCGACGTGGCGCATGCCCTGGTAATTGAAAGTGGCGAGACGCACTCTTGCTCCTTGTTTTGCGGGTGGTAGGAAGGGCTGGGGTAGTAAACCAGAAAGATACCAAAAGAACCACATGGTAACACGCTGATCTGGGAAGTTAACTGAGCGATGGCGTAGAAATTGGTATTTATTGGTATACTCCTGGCATGTCCGCTTCTACCCACCTGCGCCAAGAGTTGCTCCGCCAGCTGGAGACCGGCCAGTGGCGGGCTGGCGGGGGGCGTTTGCCCACCGAGCGTGAACTGGCCGAGCGCTACGGCGTGAGCCGAACCACCGTGCGCAAGGTGCTGGCGGAGCTGAAGGCGCAAGGGCTGATCCGGCAAACCGTGGGCAGCGGCACTTACCTGGCAGGTGCCGCGCAAGGCATACAGCACCCTGCGCACACCGTGAGCCCGGCCGAACTCATGGAGGCGCGGCTGGCCCTGGAGCCGGCCGTCATGGACCTGGCGGTGCGCAATGCCACCAGCGCCGATTTCGAGCGCATGGAGACCTGCTGCCGCAACGCCGAAGCCGCGCAGACGCTGGAAGAGTTCGAGCACTGGGACGGCGCGCTGCACGAAGCCATTGCAGCTGCGGCGCACAACAGCTTCATTTCCAGGGTGTTCGGGCTCATACAGCAGGTCAGGGAGCAGGGCGACTGGGGACTGCTGAAAAAGCGCAGCGTGACACCCGAGCGCCGCCTGCTCTACCAGGCCGAACACCGCCAGTTGGTGGAGGCCCTGCGCGAGCGCGATCTGGAGCGCGCGCGTGCCGTGACACTGGAGCATTTGCTGCACGTGAGGCACAACCTGCTGGGGCACTGAGACGCCGCGAAAAGCGGACCGTGTTAAATTCAGGGGTATCGGGGTGTCCTGTTTGCAGCCCGTACGCGCCCGGCCTACGCGGCCGGGCATGGTTTTTCTGGCGTCCAGCGCGCCACGATGGTTCTTCCCCTGAGGCCTTGGCCACCTTCTGCGGTGCGCTACAGCCCTGGCGGCTCCCGGCGGTGTCTTGCACCCGCTGCGGCTTTTCCTGTCCCCGCTACAGCGTTGCCGAACCGGAACCATCCCGACTGGAGGATTCCCATGTCAACTTCCCAGGACCTCATGAAGCCCGACGGCGAGGTCAACCCCATCGACACCGATTACCAGGTCGGGCAGGACAACATTGTGGTGAAACTGGGCCCGCTGGGCCTGGACATCCACAACCGGGTGTTTGCGATTGCTGGTCTGGCGGTCATCTTGTTTGTGGCTGTCACGCTGCTGTTCCAGAACCAGATGGAGCCGCTGTTCGAGGCCTTGCGCGACTGGCTCACCGCCCACCTGGACTGGTTCTTTATGACCGCGGGCAATATTTTTGTGCTGGTGTGCCTGGTGCTGGCGGTGTCTCCGCTGGGCCGTGTGCGGCTGGGTGGTACCGAGGCCAAGCCCGATTACAGCTACGCCGGCTGGTTCTCCATGCTGTTTGCGGCTGGCATGGGAATTGGGCTGATGTTCTATGGCGTCTCGGAGCCGTTGTCGCACTTTGGCAGTGCCATGGGCGGCACCGCCAGCGAGGCTGGTGTGCGCACCGACTGGGCCCCGCTGGGCGCCGCGGCGGACGACCCGGAGGCCGCACGCCGGCTGGCCATGGCCGCCACCATTTACCACTGGGGCTTGCACCCGTGGGCCATCTATGCGGTGCTGGCCCTGGGCCTGGCGCTGTTTTCCTTCAACAAGGGGCTGCCGCTCACCATCCGCTCGGTGTTCTACCCGCTGCTGGGCGAGCGCATCTGGGGTTGGCCCGGCCACCTCATTGATATTCTGGCCATTCTGGCCACCATGTTCGGGCTGGCCACCTCGCTGGGGCTGGGGGCATCGCAGGCGGCATCTGGCCTGAACCACCTGTTGGGTGTGCCGCTGGGCGACACCACCCAGATCGTGCTGGTGGTATTCATCACCGCCATTGCACTGGTTTCGGTGGTGGCTGGGCTGGACGCGGGCGTGAAGCGGCTGTCGGAAATCAACATGGCTCTGGCCATAGGCCTGCTGCTGTTCGTGATTCTGGTGGGGCCCACGGTGGCCATACTCACCGGCTTTTTTGCCAACCTGGGAGCTTACGCGCAGCATCTGCCTGCCTTGGCCATGCCGTTTGGGCGTGAAGACACCAACTTCTCGCAGGGCTGGACCGCTTTCTACTGGGCCTGGTGGATCTCGTGGTCACCGTTTGTGGGCATGTTCATTGCACGCGTTTCGCGCGGGCGCACGGTGCGTGAATTCATTGTCTCGGTGCTGCTGGTTCCCTCGCTGGCCTGTGTGCTGTGGATGACCGTATTCGGTGGCACCGCCATCACCCAGGTGGTGAGCCAGGGCTACGAGGCGGTGGTGGGCGCAGAGCTGCCGCTGCAACTGTTCCTGATGCTGGAGGCGCTCCCGCTGGCGGGCATTTCCTCTTTCATCGCGATCGTGCTGGTGGTGGTGTTCTTCGTCACTTCGTCCGATTCGGGCTCGCTGGTGATCGATGTGATTGCTGCGGGCGGCAAGGTCGATGCGCCCACCCCGCAGCGCGTGTTCTGGTGTACGTTCGAGGGGCTGGTGGCCATCGCGCTGATTCTGGGCGGTGGCCTGGTGGCGCTGCAGGCCATGGCGGTGTCGGCCGGATTCCCGTTTGCCATTGTGCTGCTGGTGTCTACCGTGGCCTTGGTCAAGGGGCTGCTGACAGAACCGCGCGGCTAGTGCGGCTTTCATCCACAAGGGTGCCATGCAAGAAGAACAGCTGGAAATTCTGGACTTTCTGCGCCGCTGTACGCCTTTTCAGGGCCTGCCCGATGAGGTGATGCAGCACGTGGCCGCCACGGTGGATGTGCGCTACTGCAAGGCTGGCACCCAGATTGTGGAGTACGGCCAGCCGGCGCAGGTGTGGCACCTGGTGCGCAGCGGCGCGGTGGAAGTGTTCCGCCGCGACGGCACGCTCTACAACCGCCTGACCGAGGGCGGCTACTTCGGCGAGTTCGGCCTGCTGCACAGGAAGCGCGTGCGTTTTCCTGCGTTTGCGCTGGAGGACACGCTGCTCTACATGGTGCCGGAGCCGGTGTTCACCGAGCTGTTCGAGTCGCAGGAATCGTTTGCCGACCAGGTGGAGACCGAGGACCGCACCCGGCTGCGGCAGGTGGTGTCGCGCCGGGAGGATGCCAACCCGCAGATGGCCGCCAGCCTAGGCTCCCTCATGGCACGCAGCCCCGTGTGTGTGGTGGCCCATGCCACGGCACAGCAGGCCGCGCAGCTCATGAGCGAGGTCGGGGTTTCCTCGCTGCTGGTGGTGGACAACACAGACGCCCCCAGCGCGCTGCTCGGCATCGTGACCGACCGCGACCTGCGAACCCGGCTGGTGGCCGAAGGCCGCGCCTTCGATACGCCAGTGGCCGACATCATGACCGCCGACCCGGTGACGGTGCAGCACCACCAGCGGGTGTTCGAGGCCATGCTGGAAATGCTGCGCCACAACGTGCGCCATCTGCCGGTGCTGCGCCAGGGCGTGCCGGTGGGCGTGGTGGCGCAGTCGGACCTGATTCGGTACGAGTCGCGCAACAGCCTGTTTGTGGTGAGCCGCATTTTCCGGCAAGGCAGCGTGGACGAGCTGGCGGCCCTGGCGCCCGAGGTGCGCGCCAGTTTTGCGCGCATGGTCGACGAGGAAGCCAGCGCCCGCATGGTGGGCAGTGCCATGGCCGCCATAGGGCGCAGCTTCAAGCAGCGCCTGCTGGAACTGGCCGAGGCGCAACTGGGGCCACCGCCCGTGCCTTACTGCTTCCTGGCGCTGGGTTCCATGGCGCGCCACGAGCAGCTGCTGGTTAACGACCAGGACAACGCGCTGGTGCTGGACAACCGCTACGACGAGGCGCAACACGGCAGCTACTTTGCCGTCCTGGCCGATTGGGTATGCAACGGGCTGGCACGCTGCGGCTACCCGCTGTGCAGCGGTGGTGTCATGGCCACCAACCCGCGCTGGCGCCAGCCCCTGCGCGTCTGGGAGGGCTACTTCGAGGGCTGGATAGCCCGTCCCACGCCCGAAACACTGCTGGCGAGCAGCATTTTTTTCGATATCGATGGTGTGTACGGTCAGGTGGCATGGGCCGAACGCCTGCGCCGCCTGGTGGCCCGCCAGGCCAGACAGAGCCCGCTGTTTCTGGCCAGCATGGCGCGCAACGCTTTGCTGCGCACCCCGCCGCTGGGTTTCTTCAAAGGTTTTGTGGTGGAGTCCGATGGCCGCCACACTGGCGCCATCAACCTGAAGCGGCGGGGCACAGCGCCGCTGTCCGATCTGGTCCGTGTGCATGCGCTGGCGGTGGGCTCCGAGTCGCTCAATTCCTTCGAGCGGCTGAAAGACATCATGGCCACCGACGTGTTGCCGCGCGGGCGTGGGCAGGACCTGCACGACGCGCTGGAATTCATCTCCGGGGTGCGCATGCGCCAGCAGGCCGATGACCTGGCTGCGGGCCGCGAGCCCGACAACAGCGTCGAGCCCGACAAGCTCTCGGAGTTCGAGCGCAAGAGCCTGCGCGACGCTTTCACCATCCTGAGCCATGCGCAGGACTACCTGAAGTACCGCTACCAGGGCAGCCGCGGCGCCTGAAGGACCCGCACCCATGTTCCATTCCAGCCTGCTGCGCGGCAAACCGGTGCCATCTCCCGGGGCAGAGAGATCGGGTTCTGCCCGGGCCAGCCGTGGTGCGGTCACCGACTGGCCGTCGCGCATGGCCGAACTGGCCGAAACCGCCCAGGATGAGCGCCTGCAGGCGTTCTACCGCGCGGGTGCCCCAGCGCCCGACACGCCCTTGTGCGACACACCTCTGCTGGCCATGGACGTGGAAACCACGGGCCTGGACCCGGTGAAGGACGGCATTGTCAGCATAGGGCTGGTGCCCATGGGGCTGGACCGCATCCGCTTAAGCGCTGCCCGCTACTGGCTGCTCAAGCCCCGCGTGCCGCTGGCCGAAGCTTCGGTGGCGGTGCACGGCATCACCGACAGCCAGATTCGGAACGCCCCAGACTTGGCCGCCGTGCTGGGCGAACTGTTGCAGGCCATGGCGGGCCATGTCATGGTGGTGCACTGCCGCGATATGGAGCGCCTGTTCCTGAGCCACGCGCTGCTGCCGCGCATCGGGGAGGGCATGGAGTTTCCGGTGATAGACACCATGGACCTGGAGGCCCGCCTGTACCGCCAGCAACCGGTGCCCTGGCGGGACCGTTGGTTCTGGCGCCGCAAGCCCCCGGTGTCCATTCGCCTGGCGGCCAGCCGTGCGCGGTATGGATTGCCGCGTTACCGCCCCCACCACGCGGTGACCGACGCGCTGGCCACGGCCGAACTCCTGCAGGCCCAGGTGGCATACCGTTATACGCCACAGACGCCGGTTCGGGAGGTGTGGCTCTGAGGCTGCATGCCTGTTGACCGTGGTCGCGTGCGTAAGCATATTTACCACTTTTCTGTGTTCTACTTCGGCGGATTCCTACTTACTTTGTGGGCCGGGGGGCTATGAGCGGTAGCGCAATTCAGCGGAGGAAGGTGGTGGTGGGCGCGCTGGCGGCCACGGTGGCTGCGGCTGTTGCGGCCCCCTGGGCGGTGCGCCGCTGGAACGAGGCCGAGGCCAGCGCAGACTGGCGCCGCATCGAGCGCACCAGCACCTTGCGGGTGGGTTACGCGGTAGAGGCTCCCTACGCCTACGTGGCTCCCGACCTCCGGATCACGGGCGAGTCCCCTGAGACGGCCCGCTGGGTGGCCGCTGCGCTGGGGGTGCCACGCATCGAATGGGTGCAGGTGCATTTCTCCCACCTCATCCCCGACCTGCTGAGCGATCGTTTCGACGTGATTGCTGCGGGCATGTTCGTGAACGGGCAACGTGCGCGCCGCGTGGCTTTCTCCCACGCCACGCTGAGGGTTCGCTCCGGCATTCTTCTGCGCGCAGACCACATGGATCAGCGCGGAGAGACCCAAGACTGGGTACGCAACAGTGCCCGGCCCATGGCGGTGTTGTCGGGCTCGGTGGAGGTGGACAGACTGCTGGCCTGGGGTGTGCCCCGAGAGCGCCTGACGCTGGTGCCCGATGCCCGTACAGGCTACCTCGCGGTACTGCAGGGGCGTGCCGACGGACTGGCGTTGTCCTGGCCCACCACCCGCTGGATGGCGGTGCAGCCTTCCAGAGTGCCGCTGATTGCCGTGCCCGTGCAGCTGGGTCCGACTGCGTCGGGCCGCCCGGTGACCGCGGTGAGCCTGTCCGACATCGACGATGCGGCGTTCGCCTTCCGGCCCCAATCGGCCGAATTGCGACAGCGCTGGAACGCTGCGCTCGAACCCCTCCTGGGGACGCCAGCCCACCTGGCAGTGGTGGCGCCCTTCGGTTTCTCGGCCGCTGAACTGGCGCTTCCACCCGCTTCGCCGGGTAGCGTGGGCTTACGGGGAGCAGGCACATGAGCAGCGCCCCGCTGTCATGGCGCGGGGCGGCGCGGCCCTGGTTCCTGCGCCGCAGCCTGCTGGTGGCAGCAGTACTGGCCTCCGTACTGGTGGGTGCCGTGCTGACGGTGCAGCACCTCTACCAGGAACGGCGCCTGCTGGAGGCCAGCGCGCTGGCCCGCGATCTGGGTCGCGCCAGCGAGGAGTTGCACTGGGGCTTCACACACCTCGCGCTCGGGAGCGAGTCCGAGTCGCCATGGCAACGGGCACAGGGACTGGTGCTGCTGGAGCAGGCGGTGCAAAGCTACCAGCGCATTGCCACCGATCCCTCTGACAGTGGGCTGATCACGCCGCAGCTGCGCCAGCAACTGCAGAGTTTCACCGAGCAGCTGAGCGCCGCACGCACCGCCTATGGTTCCGACCCCTTGGCCGAAGTGGACGAGTTCACCCTGCACCTGGCCATGTTTGCACTGCTGGATGCTGCGGCCGCAGTGGACGCGCGTGCCCGTATGGCGGTGGACGATCTGGCTCGCCGGCTGCACCGGGTGTTTGCCGTCTCCCTGGCGCTGGCCACGGTTTTGCTGGTGGGCGTGTGCACGCTGCTGCTGGTTGGGCAGCGCGCCCGTGAGAAGGCCGAGCGGCGCCTGCAGCGCTCGGAGGAGCGCTGGCGTTTTGCACTGGAAGGGGCGGGCGATGCGGTCTGGGACTGGGATCTGGCATCCGGCCGGTTCGAGTATTCCCCGCGCTGGGCAGAGATGCGAGGCTATGCGGCTACGGAGTTGGGGCAGAGCCGGGTGGACTGGGAAGCCGCCATCCACCCGGAGGACCGCCCGGCAGCCGCAGCGGCATTGCAAGCGGCCCTGAAGGAAGAGGCCCGCAGCTACCTGAGCGAACACCGTGTGCGTTGCAAGGATGGCCACTGGCTCTGGGTGCTGGAGCGCGGCATGCTGGCCCGCCAGGGCCCGCGCGGTGAACCCTTGCGCATGCTGGGCACCACCACCGACATTTCTGCCCAGAAGGCGGCCCAGGAGCAAATCTGGCGGCAGGCCAACTTCGATGTGCTCACTGGCTTGCCTAACCGCCGCATGATGCGCGACCGCCTGCTGCAGGAGGTGGAGAAGTCGGTGCGGCGCAACGAACAGATGGCCTTGCTGTTCATCGACCTGGACCACTTCAAGGAAGTGAACGACACCCTGGGGCACCAGGTGGGTGACCAGTTGCTCATAGAGGCTGGGCGGCGCATAGAGTCTTGCGTACGCAGCTCCGACACCGTGGCCCGCCAGGGTGGCGACGAGTTCACCGTGGTGCTGCCCACGCACGACAACCCGGCGCGAGCGCAGGAGGTGGCCGAGCGCATCATTGCCGTGCTGCGCCAGCCCTTCGACTTGGGCAAAGACCGCGCCTTCATCACCGGCAGCGTCGGCATTACCATGTGCCCCGACGACAGCACCGACGCCGACGTGCTGCTGGCCAACGCCGACCGCGCGCTCTACGCCGCCAAGGCCGCCGGACGCAACCGCTTCAGTTACTTCACGGCGGGCATGCAGGAGGCGGCCATGCAGCGTCTGCAGGTGGCCAATGACCTGCGGGATGCGCTGGATACCCAGCAGTTTTTCATGGTCTATCAGCCCATCGTGGACCTGAACACGGGCGCCATCCACAAGGCAGAGGCCCTGGTGCGCTGGAGGCACCCCGCGCGCGGTATCGTGGGCCCTGGCCAGTTCATTCCAGTGGCTGAAAGCACCGGGCTGATCATGGAACTGGGCGACTGGATACTGAAGGCCGCCACCAGCACGTTGCAGGACTGGAAGCGCCAGCACGACGCCACCTTCCAGATGAGCGTGAACCAGTCCCCGGTGCAGTTTCGGCGCACGGAGGGGCGCCAGTTGCAACTGCTGGATGTGCTGCGCGAACGCCTACTGAGCGGGAGTGATCTGGTGCTCGAAATCACCGAAGGCATTCTGCTGGACCCCGAACCTTCGGTCTTGCGCCTGCTGGTGAAGTACCAGCAGGCGGGTGTGGCGCTGGCCCTGGACGATTTCGGAACTGGCTATTCATCGATGTCTTACCTGCAGCGTTTCGACATCGACTTCATCAAGATCGACCGCGCCTTTGTGCACAACCTGCAACCCGGCTCGCGCAACCACATGCTGTGCAAAGCCATGATCACCATGGCCCACGAATTGGGCTTGCGCGTCATTGCCGAAGGCATAGAAACCGAGCTGGAAATGACGCTGCTGCGCGATGCCGGCTGCGACTTCGGCCAGGGCTACTTCTGGGGCCAGCCGCTGCCAGCCCCAGAGTTTGTTCAGGCGTACTTCAGCGGTGTGGCTTTGCCACCAAACACCCGGTAGGCGAAGATGGTGTAGCCCAGAATGGTGGGCACCGTGATGGCGCAGCCAATGGCAATGACCACCAGAGATTCCGTGGCACTGGCCGCTTCCCAGATGGTGAGCTGGTCCATGACCACGTAGGGGAAGAGGCTGTAGGCCAGGCCCACACCGCCAAACACGAACACGGCCACCAGCAGGATGAAGGGCAGTGCGTGCAGGCGGTTGCTGTCCAGAATGAGTTTGGAATTCAGCAGTGCGCGCGTGGCCAGCAGCGCCACCAGGGTGATGAGCGGAATGGGCAGCAGCGCAATGAATTCGGGCATGCTGAACCAGCGCTCACGCACGGTTTCGCTCACCCAGGGAGTGGCAATGGAAATGAGCCCCATGCCCAACACCACCGCCGGCCACGAGCGCTTGGCCCAGCCTATGGCCAGGCGCTGCAGGTCGTGCTCGGTCTTCATGATGAGCCAGCAGGCGCCCAGCAACACGTAAGCCGCAGGCAGCAGCAAGGCAATGGCAGCGGCAAACACGGTGTACTCGGTGCCCGTTTGCAGGCCCGTGATGTAGCGCCCCAGCATCCACCCCTGCGAGCTCGCGGCCAGCAAGCTGCCGGCAAAGAAAGCCTGGTTCCACAGGGGTTTCCACTCGTCCTGCGCTTTCACGCGGAAGTCGAACGC
>JALOSG010000073.1 GCA_025458665.1 Serpentinimonas sp. | reverse complement strand
TTCGGCGCTGCGCATGTTCCCGACGCTGGCCAAGAGCGGCAATCTCGACCCCAGCAGCGTCAAGTTCCTGAATGCGGCCCCCCAGTTGATGGACCAGATGCTGGTGCGCAACGAGGCCGAAGCGCTGGTGGGTTTCCTCACCACCACCTGGGTCAACCTCAAGACGCTCGGCCAGAACATGGACGACTACAACATGATGTTCTTCACCGACTACGGGGTGGAGGTCTATGGCAACTCGGTGCTCGTGTCGCGCAAGATGGCGGTGGAACAGCCGCGCGTGGCAGCTGGTCTGGTGCGCGCCGTCAACCGGGCGTTCAACGACATCCAGGCCAACCCGGCCGAGGGCATTGACGCAGTGATGCGGCGCAGCCCCATTCTCAACCGGGAAGCCGAGATGGAGCGCCTGTCGATAGGTATGAGCCGCCTTATCCAGTCGCCGGAATCCCGCAATGTCGGTATTGGCGATGTCGATTCCGAGCGCTTCGAGCGCGCCACCCGGCTGATCGTCGAGGCCTTCAGCCTGACGCGGCAGCCGGCCATGTCGGAAGTCTTCACGCGGGCGTTTCTGCCACCCCGGGCCGAGCGCAACATCCGCGCCGCCTGACCACCCAGGGGCTGGTTCTGCCAGCCCCGGCCTGCGCCCTGCCTCAGCCCTGAAGGGCAGGGTAGTCGGTGTAGCCCTTGGGCCCTGGCGTGTAGAAGGTCGCCATGTCCGGGGCGTTCAAAGGAGCTTGCGCCTGCATGCGCTCCACCAGGTCGGGGTTGGAGATGAACGGGCGGCCCCAGGCAATGAGGTCGGCGTGGCCCGCGCTGAGAGCGGATTCTGCGCTGGCGCGGTCGAAGCCGCCAGCCAGAATGAACACCCCTTTGAAGGCGGCACGAAGGCGCAGCTTGAGGTCTTCGGGCACCGCCGGTGCACCCATGGCCGAGTGGTCCAGCACGTGCAGGTAAGCAATACCCAGCCGAGACAGTTCTTCCGTCAGCGCCATCACTTGCGCTTCGGTGTCGGCGTGGGCGCCGGTGGCGTTGAACACGCCGTAGGGCGAAAGGCGAATGCCCACCCGCTCCGCCCCAATGGCCGCCACCGTGGCGCGCACCACCTCGAGCGCAAAGCGGTTGCGCCCCGCGATGCTGCCACCGTACCCATCGGTGCGGTGGTTCACGTTGGCGTTCAGGAACTGCTCGACCAGGTAGCCGTTGGCGGCATGCACCTCCACACCATCAAAGCCTGCCTGGATGGCCAGTTTGGCGGCCTGCGCGTACTCCGACACTGCGCGCGCAATATCGGCTTGCGTCATGGCACGCGGGGTGGTGTGGGCCAGCATGCCCTGCGCGTCGGTGTAAATCTCTCCGGGGCATACCTCGGCGGTTGGCCCCACCACTTCCGCACCGTGCGGCAAATTGGCCGCCTGGGACACCCGCCCGGTGTGCATCAGCTGGATGAAGATCTTGCCGCCCCGGGCGTGCACGGCATCGGTCACCAGCTTCCAGCCCTGCACGTGGGCTTCATTGAACAAGCCGGGTATGCGGGCGTAGCCCAATCCGTTGGGGGAGGGCGACGTGCCCTCGGTGATGATCAGACCGGCCGAGGCGCGCTGGCCGTAGTACTCCGCCATCAGCGCATTGGGGGTGTTGTGGTCTACCGCGCGGCTGCGTGTCATGGGGGCCATGACGGTGCGGTTGCGAAGGGACAGCGAGGGTGTATGGAATGGGGTGAACAGCATGGCTTTTTTAAAGAGTGGGGGGCCGATTGTGGCGGTTATGCACCCCGCATGCCCCCGACCATGCCAATTCCCTGGGGCAGATGTCAGGCAGGCAGCTCACCCACGTACTCCCCGCGTGCCGGGTAGTTCTTGCCAATGGCGAAATCGAGGGCGCCCAGCAGCTCGTCGAAATGCGGGCGGGCAAAGGGCATGGTCTGCACCGCACCGTAGTACAGCGTGCCGTCCGGGCGAACAATGAAGACCCCCGGCTCGGCAAACAGTGCGGGCTCTTCGATGCCAATGGAAGTGGTGCCGCGCGAGGTGCTGATGCAGAGCCCCCATTCGCGGGCGGTCTTCAGCGGCAGGCCATAGCCCATACGCAAGTCCGGCGCCTGCAGTTTATCGGCCATGGCGCGGGCACGCTCCTCGGTGTCGCTGGAAAGCGCCAGCACACTCACGCCGCGTTGCGTGAATTCGGGGAGCAGGCGGCCCAGCTCCAGCAGGTACTTGTGGCAGATGGGGCAGTGCAGGCCGCGGTAGAACACCAGCAGGCTGAAACGCTCGGGGTTGTCGGTGGCCAGCTGGAAAGGGCCATGGGCCAGAGTGGGTACAGCGAGTGGGGGGACAGCCTGGCGGGGTATGAGCATGGTGCGGTTTCCGTTGAAAGGATGGACTGACCAGTATGCCGAACGTTATGCAACAATAGGTACAAGTTTGTTTGCCCAGCGTTCATTCTGCGCCTTTGTGTTGCCCACCCCATGTCGTTGAAGTCCGCCAGCCGCCCCGCGCCTGCGGTGCAGCCCGCCCCGCTGGACCGCCTCTCGGCCCTGCTCGCGGGCTTGAGCCCCAGAGTCTGGTTGTCGGAGGGCAGTGCCGAACTGGGTATGCACATTGCGCGGCCTTCAGCGGGGTCGGAGGCTGCCCGTGGCTGCTGGCTTACCGTTACGCCGCGCGGCCAGAAGCTCGATACCGATGCCCTGCATGGTCGGGGCTTGGCGCCGTGGCTGTCCTTCGAGGTGGCACTGGATGGCCCGGTGGGGCCCCTGTTCCAGGAGCAGTTCCGGGAGCCGCTGGACATTGCGCTGGACGAGGCCGATGCCGCCCTTGGTCAGATCACCCGGCTGATTGCAGGGGAAGTGCAGACGCCGCGCTGCGGGCACCCGCTGCTCATGAACCGCGCCGGGGACATTCTGCTCATTGGGCTGTTGCGCCATCTGGTGGCATCGCCCCGGGGCCGCATGCACCTGTTCAACGGACTGGCCGATCCGCGCATGGCCCGCGCGCTGGTGGCCATACACACCCACCCCGGCTTCCCCTGGAGTGTGGCCGCGCTGGCGCAGGAGGCGGGCATGTCGCGCACCTCGTTTGCGCAGCACTTCAGGGCCGTGGTGGGCATGGCGCCGGTGGGGTATCTGGCCAGGCTGCGCCTGGCCCTGGCAAAAAAGCGCGTGCAGGACGGTGTGGGGCTCAAGCAGGCGGCGCGGGAAACCGGCTACGCCGGGCCGTCCACGCTATCGCGGGCCCTGCACCGCGAACAGGCTCAAACCCAGGCCTGTACCCAGTGAGTTCGGCGGGCCCACGGGGGTCTGCCAGGATCGTCCACCGCCTGTGCTGTTGCTGGCGGGTCACAGCCGGTCCGGTCTGAGCCGACTTAGGTGTATTCTTAGTTTTTAGGGAGTGAGATGCCTGTTCTGCCAAGGCGCAGGCATCTCTGTACACAACAAGTCTGACATGCCTACCCACATACCATCTGGCGATGACACGCGCCTGCGTGCCGCCACCTCCGCCTCCACCGCCTCCACCGCCACCGCTGCCACCGCTGCCACCGCTGCCGCCCACCCCGGTCCTGCCGCCGCAGGGGAAGACTGGAACGGCGCCGCCGGCCTGCCCGACAGCGCCGAGCAGGGCAAACCATCGAGCTTTCCCTTCGAGGCCATGAACCTCAAGGTGGGCGACCGGATTCAGGCGCAGCCGCCGGCCAAGATCACCCAGGAGCGGTCGTTCATCAAGTTGCTGGGTTTTCTGCCCGAGGTCAGCCTGATGGTCACCCCGCCTACCGGCCCCAATGGCCTGCGGCTGCAGTTTCTGGAGGGGGAAGAACTGATCATCCGGGTGTTCTCGGGCCAGAATGCCTTCGGGTTTTCCAGTGCCATCACCCGCGTGTGCAAGCTGCCCTTTCCCTATCTGCACCTGACCTTTCCGGCCGAGGTGCAGGGAGCGGTGATTCGCAAGGCACCGCGGGTCAGGACCAAGATCATCGCGCAGGTCTCGGCCGCCGCATCCGGTGCGGCCGGGCTGCCGGGGGTTATCTCCAACCTGAGTGCCAATGGCGCACTGCTCGATGCCCGCACCGGGCTTGCCCAGAAGGGCGATCCGGTTGAGCTGCAGTTCAAGGTGAAGGTGCATGGCGTGGATGCCGCACTGAGCCTGCACGGCCGGGTGCGCTCTGTGTTCAGCGATGACCTGATTGACCAGACGCACGCCTCGCTGGCCCACTACGGGCTGGAGTTCGAGAACGTGAACGCCAACGACCAGATGATTCTGCAGGCGCTCATCTACCAGCACATGATCGAGAGCCCGCAGTCGCTGATCTGACTGACTGACCGCCCGGCGGGCTGCCACCAGGCGGCCCCTGGTTACAGTGCGGGTCATGGGACTGTTTGAACGCTTCCTCAGCATCTGGGTGGCGCTGGGTATTGCCGCTGGCGTGGGCCTGGGCCTGCTGGCGCCGTGGGCCTTCGAGGCTGTGGCCGCCATGGAGTACGCGCAGGTCAACCTGGTGGTGGCCGTGTTCATCTGGGTGATGATTTACCCGATGATGATCCAGATCGACTGGCACGCCATCAAGGACGTGGGCCAGCGTCCGCAGGGCATTGTGCTCACGCTGGTGGTGAACTGGCTCATCAAACCCTTCACCATGGCAGGGCTGGGCGTACTGTTCTTCCAGTACCTTTTTGCGCCCTGGGTGGACCCGCAGTCGGCCAGCGAGTACATCGCCGGCATGATTTTGCTGGGGGTGGCCCCTTGCACGGCCATGGTGTTCGTCTGGAGCCAGCTGGTCAAGGGCGACGCGAGCTACACGCTCGTGCAGGTATCGCTCAACGACATCATCATGGTGTTTGCATTTGCCCCCATTGCCGCTTTCCTGCTGGGGGTGACCGATTTGACGGTGCCCTGGGAGACGCTGCTGCTGTCGGTGCTGCTGTATGTGGTGTTGCCGCTGGGAGCGGGCATAGCCACGCGGCAGTGGCTCCTGAGGCGGTCGCAGCAGGCACTGGAGCGCTACGTCGCTGCGCTCAAGCCGTGGTCGGTGGTGGGGCTGATTGCCACTGTGGTGCTGTTGTTCGGGTTCCAGGCACCCACCTTGGTGGCCAAGCCCGGCGTGATGGTGCTGATTGCGGTGCCGCTGGTGCTGCAGTCCTACGCCATCTTCTTCATCACCTGGTGGGGCGCCCGCTGGCTGCGGCTGCCGCACAACGTGGCGGGGCCAGCCTGCCTCATTGGCACCTCCAATTTCTTCGAGCTGGCGGTGGCTGTGGCCATATCGCTGTTCGGACTGAATTCGGGCGCGGCATTGGCCACTGTGGTGGGGGTGCTGGTGGAGGTTCCGGTGATGCTGTCGCTGGTGGCATGGGTGAATGCGCGGCGCCCCGGGGAGGCCGCCGGCTGATCCAGATGCTGCACGCCGGGCTGGTTTGCCCTACAATTACTGTACAAAACGTACTGTACAGTTATGACCAGACCTCCCCATGCCAAAGCCGCCGTCCTGGCCGCTGCCGAAGCCATCGTCAAGGACATTGGCGCGGCCAACCTCACCTTCGACGAGTTGGTGCGGCGCAGCGGTATCACGCGGGGCGGTATCGTGTACCACTTCCCCACCAAGGATGCGCTGTTGCAGGCGCTGGTGGAGAACGACCTTCAGCACTGGAACGGGTGTGTGGCCGACAAGCGCCGCCGCACGTCTGGCCCCAATGCAGACCTGCTGGCCTACCTGCAGTCGAGCACCGAGCCCGATGAAGAAACCTCGCGGCTGTGCGCGGGACTGCTCAGCGCCGCCACCACTTCCAAGGCGCTGAACGAGCCCTGGAAGCGCTATTACGAGAAGCACCATGCCGATGTGGCCCGCGCCAGCGCCGACCCGGTCATGGCCTGCCTGCTCACCCTGGCGGCCGACGGACTGTTCTGGCAGGAAACGCTGGGACTGTCGCCCCTGAGCCGCAGCGAGCGGCGCGCCGTGGTGCAACGCATGCTGGAGCTGGCCCAACCCCAACCCCAACCCCAAGCCGATGCCGCACTGCCCCCCACAGTCCCGGCCAAGACCCGCCGCGGAGGAACGCGATGAACTCCCGCCAAAGTTCGGCGGTGCTGTGGGTCATCCCGGCCGTCTATTTCGTGTTCGTGGCGTCCGAGTTCGCGCTCATGACCCACATGGCCCTGCAGACAGCCGCGCAGGGCCGCCCGGTCGTGGTGGTGGGCTCTCTGGCCACGGCCATGTGGGTGGGCATTGTGCTGGCCAGCACCCGCGCCCACGCTGTGGTGGCGCGCTACGGGCACGCCCGGGTGTTTGTGGCGGCAACGGCACTGGCCTGTGCCGCCATAGCAGGCACCACCTGGCACGAGCACATTGCGGGCTGGCTGGCCAGTGCCTTCGTCCTGGGGCTGGGTGGCGGCTTCGTCTGGGTGGCCGGTGAATCCTGGCTGGCCGAGGCGGCCCCTGCGGAAAAGCGCGGCCTGTATGTGGGGCTGTTCGAAACCGCTGTAGGTCTGGGATTGATGGTGGGCCCCGCCATGGTGCCCCTCCTGCGCTGGCTGGATGTGCCTGTTCCCCTGGCCAGCACGGCGCTCATGCTGCTGGCCTTGCTGGTGAGTCTGCCGTTGCTGGCCTTCACGGCGCCGGCCCGGCCGACGGTGCAGGCGGGTACCAGCGCCGATACGGCAGCCGATGCCGCCGCGTGGCGCACCCTGATGTTTCCGCTGCTGGCTGTTGCCGTGCTCAGTGGCCTCATGGAGGCCGGCGTCTCGGCCTTGTTGCCCGCGATTTCCATGCGGCTGGGCATGACGCTGGAAAGCGCCGCCTGGCTGGGTGCGGTCATTGGGGCTGGCAGCGCCTTGCTGCAGCCGCCGGCCGGTCACCTGGCCGACCGGTTTGGCGTGCGCCACATCACGCTGGCCGCGTGGCTGGTGGTGCTGGTGGCCAATGCGGTGCTGCTCATGGCCGCCAGCAACCCGCTGCAGGTGCTCTGGTTCGTGGGCTTCACCCTCGGCGGTGTGGGCGGGGCTGTGTACACGCTCATGATCGTGGAACTGGGCAACCGCCTCTCCGGGGCCAGACTGGTTCGCGCCATTGGCTGGCTGGTGGTGGCTTACTCGGTGGGCACCGCCAGCAGCCCCGCACTCGGTGGCGCCCTGTTCGACGCCACCGGCCTGCATGGGCTGGCTTCGGCGCTGTTGTTCCTCAGCGCAGCAGGCCTGGCGGTCACTTACCTTGCCCTGACTCCGGGCACACCGCTGCAAGGCCGCAAGCCCCCGGTCAGGGTCTCCTGAACCAGGGGGGGCTGGCGGGCTCAGCGCAGCCGCAGCTGGCCGTTGCCACCGGTGCCCAGCGGGCCGCTTTCCAGGCGGAACACGGCCACCACTTCACCCAGGCGGTCGGCCTGTTCGCGCAGGCTCTCGGCGGCGGCCGCGCTCTGCTCCACCAGCGCCGCGTTCTGCTGGGTCATCTGGTCCAGCTGGTTGATGGCGGTGTTCACCTGCGCAATGCCGTCGGACTGTTCCCGCGCGCCCGCGCTGATATCGCCAATGATGTCGCTCACGCGTTGCACCGACTGCATGATTTCCTGCATGGTGGCGCCAGCCTGGCTCACCAGCTCACTGCCGGTATCGACCTTCTCCACGCTGGTCTGGATGAGCGCCTTGATCTCCTTGGCGGCGTTGGCGCTGCGCTGCGCCAGGCTGCGCACTTCCGCGGCCACCACGGCAAAGCCGCGGCCTTGTTCACCGGCACGTGCCGCTTCCACCGCCGCGTTGAGCGCCAGGATGTTGGTCTGGAAAGCAATCCCATCGATCACGCCAATGATGTCGCTGATCTTGCGGCTGCTCTGGTTGATGTCCTCCATGGTGGTGACCACCTGAGACATCACCGAGCCGCCTTTGCTGGCCGACTGGGCCGCTGCCGCCGCCAGCTGGTTGGCCTGGCTGGCGGCTTCGGCAGACTGTTGTACCGTGGAGGTCAGCTCCTCCATGCTCGATGCGGTTTCCTCCAGGCTGCTGGCGGCCTGTTCGGTACGCCCGGAAAGGTCCTGGTTGCCTGTGGCAATCTCGGCACTCGCGCCGGCAATGCTGTGGGTGGCCTGGCGCACCGACAGGACCGTCTGCTGCAGCGAACCCTGTGCACGTGCCATGGCCGCTTGCAGGGTCACGAACTCGTTGCGGCCCTCTTCCACCTCCGATGCCGACAGATCCCCGGCCCCGATGCGCTCGGCCGCCGCAATGCACTTCTGGATGGAGCGGCGGAAACCCACCACGAATTGCCAGCACACCAGCACCGCCACCGCGATGCCGATCACTGCCAGCACCACGATGAAACGGATCATCCGGTCGAAGGAGGTCTCGATGGCGGCTTCCAGCAAGCGCATCTCTTCAAGCTGGTGGTTCGACAGCGCCTGGGTCACTTCGATGTAGCGCTGGGTCACCGGTACAAAGCGTGTGCGCACCAGTTCGCGCGCGCCGGCGTCGTCACCCGCATCCTTCACCTTGTTGATGTCGTCGCGCACAGCCAGCCATTCCACCCGCACCTTGCCCACCTCATCGGCCAGGCGGCGGGACTCCGGAGAGACCGCCAGCTCTAGAAAAGTCTTCTGCGTGACGGTGGTGCCGCGCGACGTGGCGGCCATGTCCTCGCGGAAGAATTCGAGCATGGTCGTGCCTTCGGCCTGGGCCACCGCCAGGGAGCGCGCCGAGTTCTGCCTCACGTCGCCCAGCCAGTCGTCGGCCAGCTTGAGCAGGCGGGTCTCCAGTTCAATGCGCTGACTCTGGTCGCGCACCTTGGAGATTTCGAACAGTGTGAAAGCCAGCACGACCAGAAAGATCAAGACCACGCTGGCAAAGCCCAGGCCCAGGCGGGCGGCGACGGAAACGTTTTTCATCAGAGTTCCTGAAGGGTGGGGGACAGCCAGCGCGGTTGTGCCGCCGCGGCCGCAGGGCTCCAGGCCGCGGCTGCATCAGCACGGCCCTAAAGCGCCGCGGATTCTAGCCGGGAGTCCGTGCGCCCGCTGCCGCTCAGACAGAGCGCGTGATACCGCCGTCCACGCGCAGGTTCTGTCCAGTGATGTAGCCGGCACCCTCCGAGAGCAGGAAAGCCACCGTGGCGGCCACCTCTTCGGCGCGGCCATAGCGGGCCATGGGAACGCTCTGGCGGCGCTCTTCGGTAGCGGGCAGGCTGTCTATCCAGCCGGGCAACACGTTGTTCATGCGCACATTCCGGGCGGCGTAGTTGTCGGCAAAGATTTTGGTGAAACTCGCCAGGCCAGCCCGGAACACCGCCGAAGTGGGGAACATGGCGGAAGGCTCGAACGCCCAGGCGGTGGAAATGTTCACAATGGCCCCGCCACCCTGGGCCGCCATGATGGGAGCCACCAGCCGGATGGGCCTGACTGCCGCGAGGAAGTACACCTCCATCCCCCGGTGCCAGTCCTCGTCGGTGATGTCAAGAAGTGGCCCGCGCGGCCCGTGCCCGGCCGAGTTCACCAGCGCATCCACCCGGCCCCAGCGCTGCATGGCCGCATCCACCAGGCGTTGCACGTCGGCGGTCTCCAGGTTGGAGCCCGTCACGCCCACGCCGCCAAGCTCCTCGGCCAGCGCTTCTCCTTTCCCCGAGGAAGACAGAACAGCCACCCGGTAGCCGTCTTTTGCCAGGCGGCGCGCGGCAGCGGCCCCCATGCCCGAACCCCCTGCGGTCACCAGGGCCACTTTTTCCTGCGACATACAAAGTCCTTCATCAGCCAAAGCCCCCAATTCTGCCCGCTGCGCGGCAGGCCGTACCCCGGTCCCACCCGTACACTGCCTGTCAAACAGGCAGGCTCAGCCGGCGCCTTGCAGATCAATGCCTTGAACCAGTTGGCAAAGGCTTATCCACAGGGTTGCCCACGCGCACTGGGGATGAGTGCCAGCAGCCACGCCAGTGGCGAGGAATAATTGGGTCGACCCGGCTTCGCCGGCGCCGGGAAGCGATACACTGCCCGCTCCGACAGGTGGTGCAGAGCCTGGCGGGCAGAGCGCCATCGCGCCACAGGGGCTTTGCGGCCGCCAGTGCATGGGGCGACCCAGTTTCACCGTTGGCCGAGGCATTAGCCGCTTTCATGATTCGACGCAACCTGATCAATGCCCTTGTGGGGCTGGTAGTCTTTGTCGTGCTCATGGGCGTCCTTGGCTACCTCTTCGAGCCCGAACTGGTCAAGGTCACCACCTGGATCGTGGAGCGTATCGGTTTTGCCGGCATGGCCGTGATTCTGGCCATCACCGATTCCCTGGTCACGCCGTTCCCGCCCGACATCCTTCTGGTCATCATTGCCAACAGCCCGCTGGCGGCCAACTGGCCGATGTATGTGGGCCTGCTGGGTGTGGTGTCGGTGTGCGCCGGCATGACGGGCTACAGCATTGGCCGCTGGCTGGGACATTTCGCCTGGACACAGCGCCTGTTCGGCCATTTCAAGACCGATCACCACGACTTCATCCGCAAGTACGGTTTCTGGGCCGTGGTGGTAGGTGCCGTCACACCCTTGCCGTACTCGGTGACTTGCTGGACTTCGGGGGTGCTGGGCGTCCGCTGGACCACGGTGCTGGCCGCTTCCGTGCTGTTCCGTATTCCGCGCTTCTATCTTTTCTACTGGCTGCTCACCAGCACCCACGGCCTGTTCGGGTCCGCCTGAGCGGGTCCTCCCGCTGGCGGGCCCAATTTCTACACGACTATGGAAATCGCGGTACTCGTCGGGCTCATCGTGCTCAACGGACTGTTCGCCATGTCCGAGATTGCACTGGTCACTGCCCGCAAGGCCCGGTTGCAAAAGCTGGTGGACAAGGGCGACAAGGCGGCCATGGCCGCTCTGAAGCTCGGTGAGGACCCCACCCGCTTTCTCTCCACCATCCAGATCGGTATCACCTCCATCGGTGTGCTCAACGGCATTGTGGGCGAAGCCGCACTGGCCGCGCCGCTGGCCATGGTGTTGACCGATGCCGGGCTGGCGCAGAACTACAGTGAGCTGGTCGCCACAGCGCTGGTGGTGGTGGTCATCACCTACTTCTCCATCGTGGTGGGTGAACTGGTACCCAAACGCATTGGCCAGAGCAGCCCGGAAACCCTGGCGCGGCTGGTGGCACGGCCCATTCACTTTCTGGCGGTGGCCACCAAGCCGTTTGTCTGGCTGCTGTCTTCGTCTACCCACACACTGCTGAGCCTGCTGGGCGTGAAGCAG
The DNA here is from genome assembly GCA_025458665.1 of Serpentinimonas sp. Classification (GTDB taxonomy): domain Bacteria; phylum Pseudomonadota; class Gammaproteobacteria; order Burkholderiales; family Burkholderiaceae_C; genus JALOSG01. Next base: position 293 of record JALOSG010000073.1, on the reverse strand, counting down.
AACAGTGGTGCTGCGGTGACGGTGGAAGAGATTCAGGCCATGCTGCAGGAGGGCACCACTGCCGGTGTCATCGAATCCAACGAACACACCATGGTGCGCAATGTGTTCCGCCTCGATGACCGGCAGATCAGCTCGCTCATGGTGCCGCGCAGCGACGTGGTGGTGCTCGATCTGGGAGACCCCTTCGAGGTCCAGATGGCCACGGTGCAAAGCACCGACTTCTCCCGCTACCCCGTCATCGTGGGCGATATGAGCCAGTTGCAGGGCGTGGTGAATACGCGCAAATGGCTGGC
>JALOSG010000072.1 GCA_025458665.1 Serpentinimonas sp. | reverse complement strand
CGCTGCGACAGGAACACCGCCTCGGCGATGGAGTGGGTCACAAACACCACGGTGAGCTGTTGCTGCTGCCACAGCTGCAGCAGGTCGGCATCGAGCCGGTTGCGGGTGATTTCATCGAGGGCACCGAAAGGCTCGTCCATGAGCAGCAGGTTGGGCTCGGTGACCAGACCGCGGGCAATGGATACGCGCATCTGCATGCCGCCCGACAATTCACGGGGCTTGGCCTGCGCAAACTTCGACAGGCCCACCAGCGACAGCACACGCTCCACCTTGTCCCGGGATTGCGCCGCCGATTCGCCCGCCAGCTCCAGCGGCAGCGTCACGTTGCGCCACACGCTGGTCCAGGGCATGAGCGTGGCGTCCTGGAACACAAAGGACAGCCGCTTGCCGCCCGCCTCCGTGCCCTGCACCGGCTTGCGCCACAGCAGGATGCGCCCTTCGGTGGGCTCCAGCATGCCCGCCACCATTTTCAGCAGCGTGCTTTTGCCGCAGCCCGAGGGACCCAGCAGCGTGACGAACTCCCCCTGCTGCACGGTGAGGTTCACCGGCAGCAGGGCCCGGGTGCCATTGGGGTAGGTCTGTTCGGCGGACAGGACCTCAATGGCGGGAACTGGTTCGTTGGACAAGGGCTTCCCTTGCGGCTGCGGGTCGAGGTGCAGCCTCAGGGCATCACCTTGAGGTCCTTGACGAACTGGTCGGTGAAGGTGGCCTTGAAGTCCACCTTGGGGTCGATCAGCTGGTTGGCCACCAGCATGTCGAACGTGGCCTTCATGCGCGCTTCGGTGATGATGCCTACCCCCTTGGTGGCTGCGTCACCGCCAAACACCATGCCGGTGGACTTGAGCAGCGCAATCGCGTTGGCGATCTTGGCATCCGTCATGTTGGGGTTGTCCTTCTTGATGAGCGCGTTGGCGGCGGAAGGATCCCCGGTGAGGTACTTTTTCCAGCCTTCCATGGAAGCCTTCACGAACGCGGCCACAGCCTGCGGGCGCTCACGGATGGTTTTCTCCATGCACGTAATGGTGGTGGAGTACGGAGGCCAGCCGAAATCGGACATGAGGAACACGCTGGGCTTGAAGCCTGCGGTGGTCTCGATGGCAAAGGGCTCGGAGGACAGATAGCCCTGCTGCACCACGTTCTTGTCGGCCACGAAGGGCTGGATGTTGAAGGTGTAGGGACGCACCTGCGAATCGGTCAGGCCGTATTTGGCTTTCAGCCACGGCCAGTAGGTGGTCATGCCGGCGCTGGAGACCAGGATGGTCTTGCCCTTGAGGTCTTCCATCTTGGTGACGTTGGGGTGCGCGATGAGCACCTGCGGATCTTTCTGGAAAGAAGCCGCCACCGTGACGGCGCGGATGCCGCGCTCGTGCACTTTCATGGTTTCCACGTCGTAGCCCATGATGCAGTCGGCCTGGCCCGCGGCCATGATCTGCATGATGTTGACCTGCGGACCGCCCATGCGGATGGTGACGTCGAGGCCGGCGGCCTTGTAGCTGCCATCGGCCAGGGCCTGGTAGAAGCCCCCGTGTTCGGCCTGCGCAAACCAGTTGGTGAGGTAGGTGAACTTTTCCTGCGCAGCGGCCTGTCCGGCGGCGCCCAGGCACAAAAGGGCGGTGGCGGTAGCGGCAATGCGTCGTTTCCAGAGTGTCATGGGTGCTCCTGTGGCGGGGTGGAAGGTGGGGCCCGGCGTGCGGGCCGTGGTTGGGCCGCGTACTGGAACAGCAAACGCTATGCCAGCCACCAAGGCCTCAAGCGCGGGGTGCCCAGACGGTCGCCTCCACCTCCACCAGCACCTCGGGGCTGGGCAGCATGCCGCTCACCTCCACCACGGTGCTCACCACCGGTTCGGGGAAGAACAGGTCGCGCACCCGGTTGTAGGCGGGGTAGTGCCGCAGATCGCGGAAGTACTGCACCAACCTGGCCACTTGCGCCATTTGTGCGCCTTCGGCCTCCACCAGCGCACGGATACGGTCCAGCACCAGCCAGCTCTGCACCACGATGGGGCTTTCGAACACATCCACCGAGAACTGGCCGGTGTCGTAGCCCAGCCCGCGCAGTGCGCTGCGCGCGTGCTCGGGCAGGTCGGTGTAGCGGGACAGCACAGCACCGTCCTGCGGGCGCACGGCAATCACGCCGCTGCAGAACAGGTAGTCCCCGGCGCGGCGTAGGGCGGCGTAGCGTGCCAGGGGCTGGCCGGTGGCGGAACTGTTGGGAGGCGTGGGTTCGGGCATGGGGGGCCTTGTGAAGGTTCAGGGACGGCTCAGCGCCTGCCGCACGCGCTCGATGAAGCGTTGGCAATCCACCGGCGTCACGTTGTTCATGTTGTGCAGTTGCAGCCAGGTTTTGCGGCAGCGCGGCGCAAACAGCATGGCCATGCCGCGCAGCATGAGCTTCTTGTGCGGATCGCCCATGAGCTGCAGCCACCACCACGGCGAGCCGCCGTGCGTCACCACCGTGAAGCGGCGTATGTGCTGCATCTTGGGGCGCAGCCGGTCGCCTTTTTTCAGCGCGGGTTCGAAGGTGATCTTGGGCAGCCAGACGCGCTCCAGCCAGCCTTTGAGCATGGCTGGCGGCCCCCACCACCAGGTGGGGTACACCAGCACGAGGTGTTCGCAGCGCTGCAGCAGCTCGATGTGCGCGGCAAAGCGCTGCACCAGCCAGTCGGGGCACTCCAGGTAGGCGGCCCGCTCCTCGCGGGAGAGCACCGGGTCGAAGCCTTCGGCGTACAGGTCGATGGTGCTGACCTCGTGGCCCGCTGCCCGCAGGGTGTCCTGCGCGGTGGCAAACAGGGCCGCGCTGAGGCTTTCCGGGTTGGGGTGCGCGTGCACCACAAGGCATTGCATGCGGGGCTCCGGCGGCTCAGCGGTGCAGGGCTTCAGGCGGGCACTCAGGCGTGTACATACTCCGCCTTCCAGCCCACCGTCTTGCCCGGGTTCATGAGGCCGTGCGGGTCGGCAATCTTCTTGAAGTCGATCTGCGCGGTGTCGATGGTTTTCATGCCGCCGCCCTCGATGGTGACCACATGGTTGTCGAACACCAGGCAGCCATCGGCCTCGTGCTCGGCAATGATTTCGTAAATGCGGTCGCGGTCGAAGTAAGCCACCAGCGGCAGTGCAAACACCACGAAGCCGTTGCTGTCGCGGCCAAACTCGTGGTGCATGAGCACCTCGTCGCCGTAACGCTCCATCTGGCGCACCACCAGGTCTATGTCCAGCGGCCAGTGGTACACGGTCTGCAGGTTGGTCCAGCTTTTGTCGTGGCGCAGTGCCATGAGCGTGGTGTGGTTCCAGGCGCATTCAAAGGCAGGCACCAGCTGGGCGGCGTCCAGCTCGGCCTCGGTCATGGCCATGGTTTCCTCGCCGCCAAACTGCTGCACCAGCGCCCGCCAGCCGTCCAGGTCTTTGGGGTGCACCATGGAGAACACCGCATCGCGACCGGGCGGAAAGCGCGGGCCAAAGGCGTTGGCGTAAAAGGGCGCAAAGCGCTGGTCCACCGCCGTGATCTCGAAAGCATCGAGGGCGGGGCCGCTGGTCTGGCTCAGGGCCGCAGCGGCCGCCGTTTCACCGCGTATGGGGTTGGCGCGCGCACAGGCCTCGGTGGCAGCCACGCAGAACTCCAGCGCATGCCGGTAGCTGGGGAAAAGGGCAATGTGGTGCACCCAGTCCACCGCGGGCTTCAGTGCCAGGGTCAGCTCGGTCATGATGCCGTTGGTGCCAAAGGCATGGTGCACCTTCTGGATGTCGGCATCGCGCAGTTCAATGATGCGCGGCGGGTCTTCCACCGTCACCACGCGCACCAGGCTCACGTTGCCGGGGTCTTTCAGGATGCCGTTGCGCACGCTGCCGGCGCCGCCGTACCCACCCCCAATGAAGCCCCCTATGGTGGCGGTGTCGCGGGTGCTGGGGAACATGAGGAGTTCCTGCCCGCCGGGCACCACGCTGCTGGCCCGGACAGCGGCTTCCAGATCGCGGATCATCATGCCAGCCTGCACGCGCACGCTACCCGGCTCTATGGCCAGCACCTGGTTCAGGCCCGTGACATCTACCACCAGGCCGCCTTCCAGTGGCACGCACTGACCGTAGTTGCCGGTACCGCCGCCACGTATGGTGAGCGGCAGGCGGTGCCGTGCGCACGCGGCGGCCACACGCAGCACATCCGCTTCGGAACGCACCCGCACCAGCAGTTCGGCCCTGCAGGGGTCGAGCTGCTCTTTCAGGATGGGGCTGTACCAGTAGTAGTCGCGGCTTTTTACGTCGAGCAGCTGTGGGTCGGCGCTGATGTCCAGCCCTTGCAGGTCTTGCCACACGGCCTGCAGCTTCTGCGGGGTGGAGCGGTGCACGGAGGCGTCGAGGTTCATATCCACTGTCCTTGTCGGCAAACCCGGCGGCGGCGGCCGGCGGGCGTCATGAGGTCGAGCGCATGGGCGCTGGTGTCGGTGGCCTGCAGCAGCAGGAAGTCGGCCGGGGCGCCCACGGCAATGCGGCCGTCCCAGGCCAGGCCCATGGTCTTTGCGGGGGCGGTGGTGACGGTGTCCAGCCAGTGGCCAGCGGGCGCCAGGTGCGCCATCTGCACGCCCAGTGCCCAGGCTTCCAGCGGGTCGTAGCAGCCATAAGGGAAAAACGGGTCGGCCACGTTGTCGCTGGCCAGCGCCACGTTCACGCCGGCCTGCCGGGCTTCAATGAGGCGGGTGATGCCGCGCTCCAGCGGTGTACCTTGCCAGCTGCCCTGCAGATACAGGTTGGTGGTGGGCAGCGCCACCAGGGACACGCCCGCCTGCGCGCACAGGACCAGGGTGGCAGAGGCTTCCTCGCTGGGCTGCACCGACAGGCTGCAGGCGTGCCCGCAGGTGACGCGGCCTGCCCAACCCCGGGCGCGCGCAGCCAGCGTGGCCTGTGCGATGGCGCGCAGGCCCGTGGCATCCGCGTCCAGCCCTTCGTCCACGTGGAAGTCCAGCGCCAGGTCAAAGCGCTCGGCCAGATCGAACACCCGCTGCAACGGGGCCTGCAAGTCGGGGTTGCGGTAGATGAAACAGCCCAGAATGCCGCCGCCCTCTTTCACCTGCCGGGCCAGTTGCTCGGCCCAGGCGGCGTCCCGGAACATGTCCAGCGCAGTGAGCGACACCCACTGCAACTCCAGACGGCCGCGCCATGCCGATTGCAGTTCCAGGAACACATCGATGGCAGGTGGGCGCTCCGGGCTCATCCAGTCCAGGTGGGTGCGCAGCGCGCGCGTACCGTTGTGCCAGGCCTCGCTCAGGCCGCGCTCCATGCGCTGGCGGAGGTTCTCGGCGGTCCAGCCGGCGCGGTGCGCCTGGATGAGTTCAATGGCCTTGAAGAGATCGCCATTGGCCGGGCCGGTTTCGGCCACGGTGTAGCTCTTGTCCAGGTGCACGTGCAAGTCGACCAGCGCGGGCAGCAGCGTACCCTGGGCGGGCGCTCCGTCCACGCTGGGCTCAATGGACACCACCCGGCCGCTCTCCACACCCACGTTGAAAAGCAGCGCTTCCGAGCGGAAGCCCCGTACGGCAGCCGGTATGGCCACCTGGCCGATGTGCATCATGCGGGGGGTACCTCAGGAAGAGGCGCCGCCAGGCCTGCGGCACCGGAGGACCACACCGTGGCCGGCTGCAGCGTGTCCAGCGGCAGGCGGTGCACTTCCTGCAGCAGGTCGGCCAGCCGGGCGGCGGCGTCCTGGATCACGGCGTGGCCCTTGGTGGCTGTGGCCAGCGTGGCATTGCCCGCAGCGCCCCAGGGGTTCAGGTCCTGCATCTGCCAGGCCACCTTGGCGGCGCCGTTGCCCAGCAGCGGGTATTGGGCAGCGCGGGTGGCCATGGTGCTGGCAAAGTCCTGCGCCTGCGCCATGTCCACCGCATCGGGTTGCAGGGCCAGCATCATGGAGGTTTCCACATCGCCGGCGTGGATGCCAAAGCGGTGTTCCTGCGGCGTGAACAGGGCGTGTACCTCGGGCGCCATGGGAAGGCTGAACCAGTTGGTGGACACCACCAGCAGGTCGTGCGCCACACGCAGTTCGCGGGCCACGGTTTCCATGACGGTGACCTGCCCGCCGTGGCTGTTCAGGAGCAGCAGCTTCTTCACGCCGGCCGCTGCCACGCAGGCGCCCAGCTCCATCCAGAGGCGCTGCAGGGTGTCGGCACTCAGGGTGAGGGTGCCGGCATAGCGCGCATGTTCGTTGCTTTTGCCCACCGCCTGCGTAGGCAGGAACAGCACGGGCAGATTGGGGGGCAGCAGGGGAATGCAGGCGTCCACCACCCCTTCCACCAGGGTGGTATCCACACTGAGCGGCAGGTGTGGGCCATGCTGTTCTATGGCCGCGACCGGCAGCACGGCCACCGTCTTGGCCAGCTCACCGCTCTGGGCCAGCTGGGCGAAGGTGCGGGCGCTGCAGTCGGCCCAGCGGCGGGAAGGCGGAAGGGCCAGGGGAAGGGCTGGGGGGGAAGCCGGTGGGGTTGCCGGCGGAAACATGGAGGGCATGCCGAAGCTTAGCAATCGGCATGCCACCAGCCAGGAAACTCAGAAGCGCGGCAGGTCCGGGTGCGAGAGCTTGCCCGCGCGCACCAGCATCTTGCCGTATTCGGCGCAGCGGTTCAGGGTGGGAATGACCTTGCCCGGGTTGAGCAGGCCGTGCGGGTCGAAGGCGCGCTTCACGCCAAACATCTGCTCGCGCTCTTCGGCGCTGAACTGCACGCACATGCTGTTGAGCTTCTCCACGCCCACACCGTGTTCGCCCGTAACCGTGCCGCCCATGGCCACGCTGGTTTCCAGAATGTCGGCACCAAACAGCTCGCAGCGGTGCAGCTGGTCGGGGTCGTTCGCATCGAACAGGATGAGCGGGTGCAGGTTGCCGTCGCCGGCATGGAACACGTTGGCGCAGCGCAGCTGGTACTTCTTTTCCATCTCGGCAATGGCCAGCAGGATATCGGCCAGGCGCTTGCGCGGGATGGTGGAGTCCATGCACATGTAGTCGGGGCTGATGCGCCCGCTGGCCGGGAACGCGTTCTTGCGTCCGCTCCAGAAGCGCAGGCGCTCAGCCTCGTCCTTGCTCACGGAAATGGCGGTGGCGCCGGCCTGGCGCAGCACCTCGCTCATGCGGCCAATTTCCTCTTCCACCTCTTCGGGGGTGCCGTCGCTCTCGCACAGCAGAATGGCTTCGGCGTTCAGGTCGTAGCCGGCGTGCACGAAATCTTCCACAGCGGCGGTCATGGGCTTGTCCATCATCTCCAGCCCGGCCGGAATGATGCCCGCCGCAATGACGGAAGCCACCGCATCGCCGGCCTTGCGCACGTCGTCGAAGCTGGCCATGATGCAGCGCGCCAGCTGCGGCTTGGGCACCAGCTTCACCGTCACTTCCATGGCCACGGCCAGCATGCCTTCGCTACCGATGAGCACGGCCAGCAGATCCAGGCCGGGCTGGTCCAGCGCCTCGCCACCGAAGGTGATGGGTTCGCCCTCCACCGTGAAGCCGCGCACTTTCAGGATGTTGTGCACCGTGAGGCCGTACTTCAGGCAGTGCACACCGCCCGAGTTTTCCGCCACGTTGCCGCCTATGGTGCAGGCAATCTGGCTGCTGGGGTCGGGGGCGTAGTACAGGCCGTAAGGAGCGGCCGCTTCGGAAATGGCCAGGTTGCGCACACCGGCCTGCACCACCGCGGTTTGCGCCAGGGGGTCTATGTGCAGGATCTGGTTGAAGCGCGCCAGAGACAACGTCACACCCATGGCGTGCGGCATGGCACCGCCCGACAGGCCGGTACCTGCACCACGGGCCACCACCGGCACCTTCAGGGCGTGGCAGGTGCGCAGCACGGCGGCCACCTGCTCCTCGGTTTCCGGCAGGGCCACGGCCAGCGGGCGCTCGCGGTAGGCGGTCAGGCCATCGCACTCGTAGGGCACCGTGTCTTCCAGCGTATAGAGCAGGTTGGCCGGGGGCAGCACGGCGCCCAGGGCGCGCACCACATCGGCCTGGCGCGCGGTACGGGCCAGTGCCTGGGCGTGGTCGGGGGAGGTGGCAGCGTTCATGCCCGCCAGTTTAGGAGAAGCGGCGCGGGCGTGTTTGAAATATCTTCAACAGACCTTCCCGGTCGCGACACCATCAGTTCAGGGCGTTGCGCAGCCACTCGGCAAATGCATTGCACTCCCAGCGGTCCATGGTGCCAGTGCGCCAGCACAGGTAGTGGGCGTGGGGGCTGGGCACCGCCTGGGTGAACACAGGGCTGTTGCCCAGCCGCACCAGGGAGCCGTTTTCCATCCACGGCGCACCCAGCTTCAGGCGCACCAGCGCCACCCCCATGCCGGCGGCAGCGCCATCGCACATGAGGCCAATGTCGTTGAACTGGGAGCCATCGGTGGGTTCGGCCCAGTCCAGGCGGTGCGCGGCAAACCAGGTGCGCCAGGGCTCCAGCGGGCTGCGCAACAGGGGCACGCCCTCCATGTCTTCGGGCGCCACAAAGGGGCCGTACTCGCGCACAAAGGCAGGCGAAGCCAGCGGCACCACCGTGTCCTTCAACAGACACAGGTGCTCCACATCGGCATAACGGCCGGTGCCGTAGCGGATGGTCAGGTCGGCGTCCTCGGCCACCACGTCCAGCAGGGGAATGCTCACCTGCAGGGTCAGGTCGATTTCGGGGTAGGCCTCGGCAAACTGGCGCAGGCGCGGCATGAGCACCGAACGCGCGAACGTGGGCGTGATGGCCAGGCGCAGCTTGCGCCGGCCGGGGCTGGCCTGCGCGCTGGGGAATTTCTGCAGCGTGGCCAGCCCTTCGCGCACATGGGCGAGGTATTCAATGCCTTCGGTGGTGAGAGAAAAATCCGCCCGGCCAAACAGCTTCACCCCCAGCACCTGCTCCAGCTGGCGCACCCGGTGGCTCACGGCACTGGGCGTGACACACAGCTCCTCGGCCGCCTGCGTGACGCTGCGCAACCGCGCCAGCGCCTCGAACGTGAGCAGGCACTGGATGGGCGGGATGCGCGAGGCGGACATCTGTGGTGTGCTGGCTTACTTGAACACCACCGTTTTGTGGCCGTTGAGCAGCACGCGGTGTTCGCTGTGCCACTTCACGGCACGCGCCAGCACCTGGCTTTCCGTGTCGCGGCCTATGGCGGTGAGGTCTTCCACGGTGTGGGTGTGGTCCACGCGGGCCACATCCTGCTCGATGATGGGGCCTTCATCCAGGTCGGCCGTGACGTAGTGCGCGGTGGCGCCAATGAGCTTCACACCCCGATCGTGAGCCTGGTAGTAGGGCTTGGCGCCCTTGAAGCTGGGCAGGAAACTGTGGTGGATGTTGATGGCGCGGCCCGAGAGCTTGCGGCACAGGTCGTCCGACAGGATCTGCATATAGCGCGCCAGCACCACCAGTTCGGCCTCTTCCTGCGCAATGATGTCGAACTGCCGTGCCTCCGCCTGCGCCTTGGTGGCCGCGGTGACGGGAATGTGGTGGAACGGCACGTTGTAGCTGGCCGCCAGCTGGTAGAAGTCCCGGTGGTTGCTCACGATGGCGCGTATGTCCAGCGGCAGCAGCCCGGACTTCCAGCGGAACAGCAAATCGTTCAGGCAATGGCCCTGCTGGCTCACCAGAATGACCGTGCGCATGGGCTGGTGCAAGCGGTGCAAGCCCCAGTTCATAGCGTGCGCCGTGGCAAATTCGCCAGTGTGTGTGTGCAAGTCGGCCGGGCTCACGCCCGCGCAGACAAACTGCACCCGCATGAAAAACAGGCCCGTGGCGTGGTCGTTGTACTGGGCGGCTTCCTCGATATTGGCGCCGCGCTCCAGCAAAAAGCCCGACACCGCATGCACGATGCCCGGTTTGTCCTTGCAGGACAGGGTAAGAACGTAGGTGAACTCCATGGGGGCCGATTGTCGCAGACGAAAAAAAGCCACCTGCGGGTGCAGGTGGCTGGTACTTCTCCAGAGCGGCTGGGAGGCCGCGCGGGGTTAGAAGTTGTGGTTGATACCGGCTGCGTACAGGGTAGCCGTGGTGGAAGGAGTACCCGGCACGGTCTGGTCCGTGGTCTTGGCGCGGGTGAAGCCGGTGTACAGGGTGGTGCGCTTGGACAGCGAGTAGGTCAGCAGGGCACCGAAAGAAGCAATTTTCTCTTGATCGATACCAGCAATCTTGGACTGCGAACGGCCGTAGCCGAAAGATACGTCCATCACGTCCGAAAGAGGAGCAACCACACCAAACTGGTACTCGTTGAACTTCACTTCGGTAGCACCGGTGGTCTCTTCACCGCGCTTGATGGTACCCACGACGCTCACCACGCCGAAGTCGTACGAACCGCCGATGAAGGAGTTGGCGCGCTTGTCTTCGCCAGTGCTCAACAGTTTCTCGGTCTGCGTAGCGGCAGAGATGGTGAAAGCATCGGCAGCGTAGGTACCGGCCAGCGAGCTGATGTTGCTGTTGCCGCGGGTGGCAGTGCCGTTCTCACCCAGGGAGAAGCTACCGGTTGCGGTGAAGCCGCCGAACTCGGGGGAGATGTACTTGATGCTGTTGTTCGGACGGTCGTTGTAAGTCAGGCCAGGAGCAACGATGAAGCCGATAGCGGCCTTGTTGTTCAGCAGGGGGAAGAACGCGTCGTCGAATGCCGACCACACTTTACCCAGTTGCACTTCACCGAAACCGCCCGACAGACCCAGCCAAGAGATGCGGTTAAAACCGTTGTTCAGGCCAACACCGGTATCGGGGCTGATTTGTGCTTCCAGGTTGAAGTTGGCTTTCAGACCACCGCCGAGATCTTCAGAGCCGCGGAAGCCGAGTTTCGCGGTGTCAAGGCCGCTGCTGTCGATTTTGGTGGTGCGCTGGTTGCTGACAGCGGTGTCCTTGGTGGAACCCACCCACAGGTCTACGGTACCGTAGATCTGGACAGAGGATTGGGCCATGGCGGCGCCAGATGCGGCCAGAACGGCTGCGGCAATCAGAGTCTTTTTCATGTTGCTTCCTTGGAGGGTTGGAAATGAATGTGAGCGTTTCAATAAACCTTCACACTGGTGTCATCGTACTGCGACGCAGCATCGGCACCAAGGGAAAACCCTGAAAATACCGAATCACGGTGCTCAGTGTGTCTCATTTATGAAACATGACCAAGAATCGTAGCCCTCAGGCGGGCTTCTTGGTTCGCCTACCACAAGCAAGGAGCGTACCCATGGGATGTGGGTCCGGTAGCCAGCCGTACGTACTGCGGCTCCGCGTTTGTTCAAGCCCAAAAAAAGACCTGCTTCGTTGCCGAAGCAGGTCCCGCTACTACACCGCGTTCCGGCTCAAGCCGGCGCCGGTTCAGAAAGTGTGGCGAACGGCCAGTTCGTACCCAGTGCGCTCTTTGATGCGCACTGCGGAGGGCAATACCGAGTTGGCACCGGAGGAGGTGCTCAGGAAAGAGTCGTCGGCAGAAATCCTGGCGACGTTGGCGTTGATGGACGTGCGCTTGCTCAAGGGGTAGCTGTAGCCCACCGCAATCTGCTTGGCGTCACCCAGGTCCGTGCCTGTGTCCTTTAGGTCTGTAACCACATAGGAGAAGCGCAACGTGCCCGGGCCGACAGGTGCGGTGAAGCCGACCAGGAAGTTTGTAGTTTTAAGATCGACAGCCCCGATTTCGATCTTCGCGGTGTT
>JALOSG010000254.1 GCA_025458665.1 Serpentinimonas sp. | reverse complement strand
ATCGCTTTGGGCGTGAGCCCTGCGGGCTGCTGGCCAGTTGCCACCGCCCGGCAGACCATCATCCGAACCCGTGTGGTGCTACGCATTCGCCACCCCCTGCTCTGCAGCCTGCGCGGTGTGCGCGTCGTTGGCTGCTGGTGTGGCTGGCAGCAGGTGGAAGAACTTGCGAACGGTTTCGAGGCCGGGGTTGGGCGTCTCCCCAAGCCGGATCTTGAGCAGCGTCCGGTATGGCACGCCAGACTTCGCAGCGAGTTCGCGCAGGTCGCTCATGCGCATCACGCGCATTCGCGCGGCGACCTGATCAGCAGAGGGCAGACTGGTTTGCATACGCGCATGGTACCGCATTCGGTACCCTTGTCAACCCGTATTCGGTACCCTGATCGAAGTACCCTTATCCGGTAACGGGGAGAACACGTTGGACACGCGAACGAGGAGCCTTGAAATGGCCCAACTGATCGACAGCAACGCCACGCTGTGGCAGAACGTTCAAGCGCTGATGCTCAAGAAGTTTGGCCGCAGCAACATCAAGGGCTTTGCAGCCTTCTGCCAGGTTGGCATTGGCACCATACAGCGCATCGAACAGCAAGAGACCAGCGTCGGGTTGGCCGTGCTGGACAAGATCGCCCACAAGTTCGAACTGGCCGCCTGGCAGCTGCTGGTGCCCGGGTTTGACCCAGACAACCCACCGGCACTGCAACCCGTCAGCCCAAAAGAGCGCGCGCTGTACGAGAAAATCATGATGGCGGCCAAAGAGATAGCCTCAGAGCCCGACGCCGGCAAATACCTGTAAAGTCTGCTCTCAGGGAGGGTTCAGACGTGTCGTCCAGTTCGTACACCATTGGCCGCTGGCTTGGGCAAAGACCAGCCGTCATCACTGCCATCATTGCCGCCGTCGTTGGCGGCGTCCTCTACCTCATCATCCCCAGCAACGATGAGGTGATCGAGCAAGCCAAGCGCATCGCAGCGGAACCGCCAGCTGCCACTGCGCCAAGAATTCCCGCTCATTGCCAGGACCGCACGGCCCTGCTCGCCAGTTACCAGGCTCTTATGGAGAGCAAGGAACACTGGAAAGCAGCGGCAGCACTTCGCCCATGCCTGGGCAGCCAAGACCCTGAGTTGAAAGAGCTGGTGACCCAAGCCGAGGTGGCGGACGCAAAGGCCACAGCGAACAACAAAGCAATGCCCGTGTTGGACCGACAGCTGGCCATCCAGCGACTGGAGCGGATCGCGCCCACGGAGGCAGCAAGCCTGGCAAAGCTGAAGGCCCAGCTGGAGAGAAAGGCCGAGGCCGATGCAAAAGCCGCTGCCAGAGCGCTCGCCGCTTTGAAGAAAAAACAAGGCGTCAGCATCGGCATGACCAAAGAAGACGTGCTGGCAAGTTCCTGGGGCAAACCAGACTCGGTCAACACATCGATCTACAGCTTTGGAACCCATGAGCAATGGGTGTATGGCCTGGGGAACTACTTGTATTTCAAGAACGGCGTGCTGAGCAGCATTCAGACCGGCAACTGACCCACAGCTACCCCAGACCAGCCCACCAACGGTGGGCTTTTTTGTGTCCGCTTGAAAAAAATTTGCCCGAAGGTACCGGATACGGGTTGACAAAGGTACCGTATCCGGTAACATTGCGCCTCACGTTCATCAACGGAGGCCAACATGGCACACAGCAGCAACCACCACAGGCAACACTACTTCGCGCCCGGCGCGATCGAGCATCACGTCTTCAGCCGCGCCCACCAGCGGCGCGCCCTGGTGCGCTGGCTCAAGCGCGCGGGCCTCGTCATGGCCTGCGTGCTGTGGTTCCTGGCCGTGTTCACCGCCGTGGCCAGCCCGGCCCACGCGCAGACCGCACCCCACCCCCTCGCGCCCACCACCGTGGGCCTGCACCTGGGCAGCCACCATTTTGGAGACAAGGCCCAGCAATGGAACAACGCGAACCACGGCGTGTACGCCCGGTGGGAGAACGGCCTCACCCTGGGCACGCTGCGCAACAGCCTCTACCGCCAGAGCACTTACGTGGCCTGGACATGGGAGCGCCCGGTGCACGAGCGCCTGAGCGTGGCCATCACCGCAGGAGTCACCAGCGGGTACGACCGGCTGGTGCAAGACAACTTCACCGGCACGCCCGGCAAAGGCGAGCACACCGACGTGCGCTGCAACGCCGAAGGCCAGTGCCGCACGGTGCTGCTGCGGCCCGTGCTGCTGCCGCTCATTGCGCCCAGCGTGGCGCTGCACATCACCCCGCAGCTGTCTGCGCGGGTGAGCTTCATCCCCAAGACCGGCACCGACGCCGACCACGCCCTGCACCTGTCCGCCGAATGGAGGTTTTGATCATGTCCGCATCTGCCCACCGCTACACCTGCGACCAGCTCGGCGCCTGCCAGAGCCGCCCCACACCGTGCACCAGCTGCACGACCGACCCCTACCTGCTCAACACCGCCCGCCTGCACCGGGTGGACGCCTCCCAACTGCCCCAGGGCACCGGTGTGAGCCTGGGCCACTGCCGCACCGACCTGCCCGCCCACGGTGCGATCCCCATGAAGGCAGTGCACGCCTGCGAACCGCTCAGCTGCATGGGCGACCTTGCCTGCCCAGACCACCACTGCGAAGGCCACCCCCGCAACCACGAGCGCGACGACGAGCGCTGCACTTGCACACCAGAAACCAAGTGCGCACAGCACCAGCACCAGGGCGCTCTGTTCACCAAGGTAATGCTGAGCTACGGCTTGGTGCTGTTTCTCGCTGCTTTGGCCACCTGGCAGTGGCTCACCCGCTAAGCCACAGGCCATGGCCCGCGCCACCAACCGCCCAGAACTGGCCGTGAACGACCGCCACCGCGCTGCCGCCTTTGAGGCCATGCACTGGGTCGGCTGGACTTTTGACGCTGCCATGGCTGACCCCGTGCGATCGCGCATCGTCAACCTGCGCGCCCGCCAGATCTGCAATGCCGAAGCCCTGTTCCTGCGGCGGTACGTGGTGCGCCCACTCATGCGCCAGATCCGTCCCGCACTGGAAGACCTGGTCCCGCGCACCTGGCCCGCCCCCGGCGGCCATGTCACCGACCTCAAGCGCGCCGCCGCCGGCGACCGCGACGACTGACCCGCCTTTTCCCCACCACCACCAACCCCAACCGAAGGACACCATGG
Organism: Serpentinimonas sp.; assembly: GCA_025458665.1. GTDB lineage: Bacteria > Pseudomonadota > Gammaproteobacteria > Burkholderiales > Burkholderiaceae_C > JALOSG01. Next base: position 15 of record JALOSG010000254.1, on the reverse strand, counting down.
GTTACGCCATTTCCC
>JALOSG010000253.1 GCA_025458665.1 Serpentinimonas sp. | reverse complement strand
TCCCGCACCACCGGCAGCGCCTGCGCCAGTACCTCCAGGCTGGCCGCACCCAGGTTCAGCCGGATGGCGTGCGGGTAGCTGGCCGCCACCGCGAACGCCGATGAGGGCGTGACCGCAATGCCCTGCTCCGCCAACCGCACCGTAAGGGGTTCGGCGCGCACCGCTTCCGGCAGGCGCACCCATACAAAAAACGAGTCGGGGTGGGACTGCAGCTTCAAGCCAGCTAGGCAGCGCAGCGCCAGTTGCTGCTTGGCGCGCGCAGCCAGGCGCTTGTCCTGCTCCAGCTGGCGCACCATGCCCGTGTCCAGCCAATGCGCCCCCAGCGCCGACATCAGCGTGGGCTGGCTCCAGGCAATGGCGCGCAGCGTGCGCTCACAGCGGGCCACCAGCGGCGCCGGCAGCGCCATGTAGCCCAGCCGCACACCACCGCCCACACTTTTGCTCAGGCCCGAAACGTACACCGTGCGCTCCGGTGCCAGCGCGGCCAGCGGCGGCGGCGCAGCACTGGCCAGGAAGGCGTAGGAAGCATCTTCCAGCAACCACACTTTGTGGGCGCGCGCCAATGCGGCCAGGCGCTCTCGGCTGGGCAGGTCCATGACCCAGCCGGTGGGGTTGTGCAGCGTGGGCATGGCAAACACCAGCTTCACCGGGCGCTGCTGCAACAGGCGCTCCAGGTGGTCCAGGTCGGGGCCGCCATCGGTCCAGCGCAAGGGTTGCAGTTCCAGCGCCTGGGTCTGGGCCAGGCTGGTGAAGCCGGGGTAGGTGAGTTCGTCCACCACCACCACATCGCCGGGTTGCAGCAGGGCCATGACGGCGCAGGCCAGGCCCTGCTGGGCACCGCCCACCAGCAGCACCTGTTCCGGCGGTACGGCCACACCGGCTTGTGCCAGGTGGCGCGCCATGGCGGCGCGTTCGGGCAGGCCACCGCCTACGGGCTGGGGCTCCATGAGGCGGGCCATGGCGCCCTGCTCGCGCAAGACCTGGAGCGCGGTATCGAGCAAATCGCCGGCGCCAGGCGTATCGGGGTAGTTGAAGGCCAGGTCGATGGGGGCCGGGCGCGGCATGGCAGCCTCCAGCCGGCGTTCGGTCAGGGACTGGCGTTCGACGTCGGCCTGCCATTCGCGCACAAAGGTGCCCCGCCCGGTTTCGCCCACCACCAGACCACGGCGTTCCAGTTCGCGGTACACCTTGCTGGCGGTGGCCAGGGCCACACCATGCTGGCGCGCAAACGCACGGTGCGTGGGCAGGCGCGCCCCGGCGGCATAGCGGCCCGCGCGTATGGCCTGCACCAGTTCATCGAGCAGGGCGGTGTGGCGGTGCGGGGCAGCGGGCATGGCGGGTGCGCTTTTCTGCGGAGGTTTCCAGCTTTGGGGGCGCGGAGCTTGTAGCTAGGACAATTTTTTGATTGTACTAACCACCGGCGAGATACTGGCCCCCTTGTTCTGGAGCCCTGCCATGTTCGACCTCACCCTCTCCGCCCTGACGGCCACCGCCCTGTTCGCCCTGGCCACCTCCATCACTCCGGGGCCCAACAACACCATGCTGCTGGCCTCGGGCGTGAACTTCGGCTTTCGGCGCACGCTGCCGCATTTGCTGGGCGTGTCGGGCGGCTTGCTCATGATTCTGCTGCTGGCCAGCGCCGGGCTGCAGCAATGGGTGGCCGCGCACCCGCAGTGGCACGAGGCCATGAAGTGGCTGGGCTCGGGCTACCTGCTTTACCTCGCCTGGCGGGTGGCCACCAGCCACAGCGGGGCGGCGGCGCACGCCAGCACCGAAAGCCCTGCCCAGGCACCCCGCCCGCTGGGCTTCTGGGGCGCGGCCGCCTTCCAGTGGGTGAACCCCAAGGTGTGGGTCATGGTGCTGGGCTTCTTCAGTGCCTACGTGCCGGCAGGCGCCGGGGTGGCGGGCGTGGTGCTGCTGTGCGTGCTGTTCAGCGCAGTGAACCTGCCTTGCGTGGGCGCCTGGGCGCTGCTGGGAGACCGGCTCAGCCGCTGGCTCACCGAAGGCCAGCGCCGGCTGTGGTTCAACCGCGGCATGGGCGCGCTGCTGGCGCTGTCGGTGTGGGGGGCGTGGGTGGGGTGAGGGGAATCAGGCTGCCGCTATCTCGTCGCACAATTGCGCCAGCGGCATGGCCATGATGTCATGCCCCAGAGGATAGGCTTCCTGCCCCGGGTACACCACCCGCTTGCGGGCGGGCAACACATCGGCGCAGGCGGCATGGAAGCCGCGCTCTACCTTGGGTGAGAGGCTGCGCTTGACTTCCACGGCCCACAGCTCTCCGTGGGGCAATGCAAGGAGTACATCCACCTCGGCGCCGCCGCTGGTCCGGTAGAAATAGGGCAAGGTACCTAGGGGGGCGGCAGCCAGCAGGTTTTCCAGCACGAAGCCTTCCCAGCTGGCACCGACCACCGGGTGCGAAAGCAGCGTGTCCACGCTGGGAATGTCGAGCAAAGCGTGCACCAGCCCGCTGTCTCGCACATACACCTTGGGCGACTTCACCAGCCGCTTGCCCACGTTGGCATGCCAGGGCTGCAAGCGGCGTACCAGCAGCAGGTCGCACAGCAGGTCTATGTAGCCTTGGGCCGTCTTGGCATCCACCCCCAGATTGCGGGCCAGCTGCGCCACGTTGAGCATGCCGCCCTGCTGGTGCGCCAGCATGGTCCAGAAGCGGCGCAACGTTTCCGCCGCAATGCGGGGCCCGAATTGGGGAACATCGCGCTCCAGATAGGTGCGGATGAAGTTCCGGCGCCACTGGAGGCTGCGTGCATCGCTGCTGGCCGAGAAACTGTCGGGAAAGCCGCCGCGCAGCCACAGGCTGTCCTGCAGGGCGGGGCCAGCTTCGCTCAACATCAGCGGCGCCAGCTCCAGGTATGCAATGCGGCCAGCGAGTGTTTCACCCGACTGGGAGAGCAAGTCCAGGGAAGCCGAACCCAGCAGCAGATACAGGCCATGACGCCGCCCCTCGCGGCGCGCCTGGTCGATCTGGCCGCGCAACACCGGGAACAGCGAGGGTACCCGGTGCACTTCGTCCAGCACCACCAGCTTGTCGTGCAGACCAGAGAGATACAGCTCCGGCTCGCTGAGCTTGGCGCGGTCCCGCTCCGACTCCAGGTCGAGGTACACCACCGGCCTGCCCCGGGCCAGCTCCATGGCCAACGTGGTCTT
>JALOSG010000071.1 GCA_025458665.1 Serpentinimonas sp. | reverse complement strand
CGCGCGCAGCGCGGGGAAGGTGCGCTCAATGCCGTGGCCGTAGGCATTGGCCTTCACCACCGCCCAGACGCGGGCATCGGGGGCGGCAGAGCGGGCACGCGCCAGGTTGTGGCGCAAGCCAGAAAGGTGGACGGTGGCAAGAATGGGGCGGGGCATGGTCGGTGGGGCAACAAGGCTAACAGGGCAGCCCTCACTGTGGCATAAATCCAGGGCGCCTTTGTGCCCTATCCACTTACAACCAGCGCAACAGCGGCCCTATCACCCAGGGTAATACCAGAGCGCTGAACAGTGCGGCCAGGCCCATGGCCAGGCCAGCGAAAGCGCCCATCTCCTCGCTCACCTGAAAGGCGCGCGCCGTACCTATGCCGTGTGCGGCGGTACCCAGCGCAAAGCCGCGCACGCTGGGGTCCCGGATGCGCATGGCATCGAACAGGAAGCGCCCGGTGGCCGCGCCCACAATGCCGGTGGACACCACCAGCACGGCGGTGAGCGAGGGCAAGCCGCCCAACTGCTCGGCAATACCCATGGCCACCGGTGTGGTGACGGACTTGGGTGCCAGTGAGGCCAGCGTGGCGCGGCTGGCGCCCAGCAGGCTGGCCAACCCCACGGCACTGAGTGTGGCGGCCAGCGTACCCACCACCAGTGCACCCAGCAATGGCAACCACAGCCGCTTCAGCCGCGCCAGTTGCTCGAACAGCGGCACCGCCAGCGCCACCGTGGCCGGGCCCAGCAGAAAGTGCACGAACTGCGCGCCTTCAAAGTACACCGCATACGGCGTCTGGGTGGCCTAGACCACCAGCGTCACGGTAAGGCCCAGCAGCGGGGTGGCCGAGAGGTAGACCCAGATGTCGGCCAGCGAGGCGGGCGGCGCAGGATTGCTCATGGGGGCGGCCCCCCATCGGTGTCTTTGGGCGCAGCGGGCTGCGGTTCTGGTGCCGCAAAACGCATCAGCCAGAGCATGGCCCAGGCCGCGCTGGCCATGCCCACCAGCGTGCTCACCACCAGCGCCACGCCTATGGCCAGGGCTTCATCACCCAGCCTTTGCAGGTGCACCATGACGCCCACGCCCGCCGGCACGAACATGAGGGAGAGGTGCTGCAGCAAGCCGGTGGTGGTGGGCTTGAGCAGGTCCAGCAGCTTGGGGCGCAGGCCCAGCAGGGCCAGCATCAGCGCCATGCCCAGCACAGGCCCAGGCACCGGCAGCCCCAGGCTCACCACCAGCGCTTCGCCCAGCAGCTGCAGCAACAGGAGCAGCGTCAGGGCGTTGAGCATCAGGCGGGCGTGCTCTCCAGCACGCGGCTCAGGGCTTCATCCAGCACTTCCACCCAGTGGCGCACCGGCGCATCGGTGCCGCTTTGCAGGTGCGTGATGCAGCCTATGTTGGCGGACACAATGGTGTCGGCCTGCAGCGCATTCAGGTGGCCGAGCTTGCGGTCGCGCAGCTGCGTGGACAGGCCGGGGTTGAGCACCGAATACGTGCCCGCCGAGCCGCAGCACAGGTGCGACTCGTTGCGGGCTACCGTCACCTCGAAGCCCAGTGCGTTCAAGTGCTGCTCTACCCCGCCACGCAGTTTCATGCCGTGCTGCAGGGTGCAGGGCGGGTGGAAGGCCAGCTTGCCCAAGGCTACACGGGCTGCCCCGCCCAGCTTCAGCTTGGCCTGCAGCGGTGCCACCATGTCGGGCAGCAGTTCGCTCAGGTCGCGCGCCAGGGCCGATACGCGCTCGGCTTTGGCCGCGTAGGCCGGGTCGTTGCGCAGCAGGTGGCCGTACTCCTTCACGGTCACCCCGCAGCCCGAGGCGTTCATCACAATGGCTTCTACGCCAGACTCTATCCAGGGCCACCAGGCGTCCACGTTGGCGCGCATCTGGTCCAGCCCGCCCACCTGGTCGTTCAGGTGGAACTTCACCGCGCCGCAGCAGCCCTGCTTGGGCGCCAGCACCACGGAAATGCCCGCGGCGTCCAGCACGCGTGCCGTGGCCGAATTGATGTTGGGCATCATGGCCGGCTGCACGCAGCCTTCCAGCATGAGTACCTTTCGGGCATGCTGGCGTGTGGGCCAGGCGCCGGCATCCTGGCGCGGCGGCACCTTGGCCTGCAGCTTGGCCGGCAGTGCGCCCCGCACCATCTGGCCCAGCTTCATGGCGGGCGCAAACAGGGGTGAGGGCAGCCCTTCCTTCAGCATCCAGCGCAGCGCGCGTTCCTGCGGCGGGCGCTCCACCTTGGCGTCCACCACCTTGCGGCCAATGTCGATGAGGTGGCCGTAATCCACCCCGCTGGGGCAGGTGGTTTCGCAGTTGCGGCAGGTCAGGCAGCGGTCCAGGTGCTGCTGGGTCTTGCGCGTGGGCTCGGCGCCTTCCAGCACCTGCTTGATGAGGTAGATGCGGCCGCGCGGGCCGTCCAGCTCGTCGCCGAGCAGCTGATAGGTGGGGCAGGTGGCGGTGCAGAAGCCACAGTGCACGCACTTGCGCAGAATGGCTTCGGCGGCCAGGCCGTCGGGCGATTGCTGGAATTCGGGGGCGAGTTGCGTTTGCATGGTGGGGTGTGCTCAGAGTCCGAAGCCCCAGCGGCCCGGGTTCAGAATGCCTGCGGGGTCGAACTGCTGTTTCAGCCGTTGCTGGATGGCCAGCACGGTGGGTTCGGGCGGGGTGTAGCGCTGGGCAGCGGGCACCGCCACACCTTCGGGGCAGCGGAACAGCGTGGCATGGCCGCCCGCGCGGCGGGCCCAGGCGCGCAGCGCATCGCCCGCGCCCACGGGCGCCCAGAGCCAGCGCAAACCACCGTGCCACTCCACCAGTGTGGCACCCAGCGCGCCGCCGGGAATACCCATGGCATGGCCAGCCACGTCGTCCAGCGCGGGGGTGTTGGGGGCCACCGACAGGCGCCACAAGGCCAGGCCGGGGCGCTGGCTGGCATCGAAAAAGGGCAGGGTCTGTTCGCGGCAGGCCGTCCAGTCGGCGGCGGTGGCGGCGGTATCCAGCAGCTCTCCGGGGGCATCCTGCAGCATCCGCTGGCTGGCCGACTGCACGGCGGCCACCGCGCCGCGCAGGCGCACATACAGGTGCTTGGGGGCGCCCGGCGCCGTGCTGTCCTGCACCCAGCAGCTGGCGTTCAAGGGCAGCGGCAGGGCGCGCCAGCGGGCCATCTGTTGCAGCGCTTCGGCCTGGCCCAGCGTGAAGCGCAGAGTGGCCTCGGCGGGCGCCACGGGCAGCACTTTCAGGCTCACTTCGGTGAGCACACACAGGGTGCCCATGCTGCCGGCCAGCAGGCGGCTCACGTCGTAGCCGGCCACGTTCTTCATGACCTGGCCGCCAAACACCAGGTGTTCGCCGCGGCCGTTGAGCAATTCGGCCCCCAGCACAAAGTCGCGCACCGCACCGACGTTGGCGCGTGCCGGGCCACTCAGGCCGGCAGCCACCATGCCACCCACGGTGGACACCGAACCCATCCCCGGGGCAGCGAAGTGTGGCGGCTCGAAAGGGAGGTACTGGCCGCTGGCCGCCAACACTTGCTCCAGTTCGGTCAGTGGCGTGCCAGCGCGTGCCGTCACCACCAGTTCGGTGGGCTCGTGGCTCACTATGCCGCTGTATGCGCGGGTGTCCAGCAATTCGCCGGGCGCGGTGTCTACAAGGAAGTGTTTGCTGCCGCCACCGCGCACCTGCAAAGGCTGCCCGCGTTCGGCCGCACTGCGGATCTGCTCGGCCCAGCCGCGCAGCACCGGATGCTGCAGTACCTGTAACGCCGGGGAGGGTGAGGGTGTGCCCACAGTGGACGATGAGGTGGAATCCATCATGGGCGGTATGGTAGGGCAGCAGCGCCCCTGAGGCCGTGAAAAAATTTACGCGGCACCATGCAGCGACTTGGCTGCTGGCTAGTCTTCGTATACACCCACCGGTGCGCCAGGGACGTTCATTTTGAGGGCGAACACCATGCCGCTGTGGGGGTAACCCTGCAGTTCCGTGGGGCTGCGCCCAACCCGCGCGGTGGTGAGATACAGGGTACGGAGGTCTTTGCCCCCGAAACAGACCATGGTGGGGCACTGCGCGGGCGTGGCCAGCTCGGCCAGTATCTGGCCCTGAGGGCTCAGGCACACCACGCGGGCGCCTTCGTACATGGCAATCCAGTAACGGCCAGCGGCATCCACTGCTGCGCCGTCGGGCCGTCCGCCGTAGCCGCCACCAGCGGCCTGTTCAAAGGTCCAGCCCTCCGGCTTGGGCTCGAAGCGGGCCAGCGGCAGGGCCGGGCCCGTCTGGGGGGGGAAGTGGCCTGGGTTCTGCAGGCCCTGTTCCATCACCTGGTGCTGGCGCGTATCGGCCCAATACAGCCACTTGCCGTCTCGCGACCAGCCCAGTCCGTTGTAAACGGCCGCGCCCTGATGCACCGCCAGCAACTCCGGCGCCTGCCGTGTACGCCGTGGCAAGCAGTACAAGCCCGCTCCGGTGAGGTCCTCCGACTCGGCGTAGGTGCCTACCCAGAAGCGGCCCCAAGGGTCGCACTTGCCGTCGTTGAAACGCATGTGCGCCAGGTCGTAGGGCGCGCTCACCAGCAACTGCGGCGTATCGCGCCACTGGGCAGAGAGGTAGATGCCGTCGCGCAGCGCCAGCAAAAGACCCCCGGAGCGGGTGGGCGCGATGCTGCAGGGCTGCGAAGGCAGTTCCCAGTGCTCCGCCACCCCACTGACCAGGTTGAGCCTCCAGATACGCTGCAAGAGGATATCCACCCAGTAAAGCCGTTCCTCCAGAGGGTGCCAGAACGGTGATTCGCCCAGTGCACAGGGAACCTCGGCGGCAACGGTCCAGCTGGAGTTGGTGGCAATGAAGGCGTCGTCCATGTGTCCCCCCTAAAACTGGCCTCCGATGATAGGAGCATTCGCTACACTGAGCCACATGCTCTGGATCAAATCGTTTCACATCATTTTCGTGGCCAGCTGGTTTGCCGGCCTGTTCTATCTACCGCGCATCTTCGTCAATCTGGCCATGGTGGAGCCGGGCAGCGTGGCCGAGCGTCAGCGCCTCCTGCTGATGGCCCGCAAGCTCATGCGCTTCATGACCCTGCTGGCGGTCCCGGCCCTGGGGCTGGGGCTGTGGCTGTGGATGGGTTACGGCATTGGCAGCGGCTCCGGCTGGATGCACGCCAAGCTGGCGGTGGTGGTGCTGTTGCTGGGCTACCACCATTGGTGCGGCCGCATCCTGCGCCAGCTCGAACGCAACGAGTCGCACCGCAGCCACGTGTGGTTCCGCTGGTTCAACGAAGCCCCCGTACTGATGATGACCGCGGCCGTGCTCCTGGTGGTGGTCAAGCCTTTCTGAGGGCCTTGCCATGACAGACCAGCCATGAGCCAGAGTCGCCCCGGGCATCTGCCGCTGGCGTGGCCACTGTCCTTGCTGCTGGTGGGTCTGGTGGTCTATGCCAGCCTCTACCCTTTCTCGGGCTGGCGTTCGCAGGGGTACAACCCGTGGGCGTTTCTCTGGGCGCCCTGGCCGCAGTACTGGACGGGTTTTGATGCTTGGGTGAACTTCATCGGCTACCTGCCCCTGGGCTTGTTGCTGGTGCTGGCTTTGTCGCGCCATCTGCGCCTATCGATCGCCTGGTGCTGCGCTGTGCTGCTCGCGGCGGGGTTGTCGCTCTCCATGGAACTGGCGCAGGCCTACCTGCCCAGCCGCGTCACCTCCCAGATGGATCTGGTCCTCAACACCAGCGGCGCCCTGGCTGGTGCCACCCTCGGGGCCTTGCTGGTGGCGCTGGGGTGGCGCGACCGTTTCACGGCCTGGCGCACCCAATGGCTGGTGGGACAGACCCGCGGTGGGGTGGTTTTGCTGCTGCTGTGGCCCTTTGCTGCCGTCTACCCGGCTCCGGTGCCGTTCGGCGTGGGGCAGGCTTGGCCGCCCGCCGAAGCCTGGCTGCGCAGCCTGCTCGCCGACACCCCGTTTCTCCCGTGGTTGCCGCAGTCTGGCGATTCGGTACCTCTGGGCGCCCTGACCGAAATGCTGGTGGTGGGTCTGAGTGTCTGGGCCACCATCCTGACGGGCCACGCATTGCTGCGCCGGGTGTGGCAGCGGGTAGTGTTCCTCGCCTTGTGGCTGGGACTGGTCGTCGGCGTGGGCGCGCTGTCGGCTGCACTCACCTATGGGCCAGTCCATACCTGGGCAGCCTTTTCTCCGGCTGTCTCCATGGGTCTGATGCTGGCGGGCGGTCTGGGTATCCTGAGTCTGGGTCTGCCGCACCGCCTGTGCGCCGTGCTCATGCTGCTCTCCCTCACCTACGCTCTCGGGCTGCTCAACCGGGCGCCCGAAATTCCCTACTTCGCCCAGTCGCTGCAGGTGTGGGAACAGGGCCGCTTCATCCACTTCCATGGGCTCACACAATGGCTCAGCTGGCTGTGGCCGTACGCGGCCCTGGTGGTAGGCATACGCCTGGCTTTGCGTCCGGCCAAGGGGTCGGGGGCACCGGGCGCCCACTACAATTGAGGCCATGAACGACGCCACCGCCCCCCAGGCCTCTTACTATCAGCGCCACATCTTCTTCTGCATCAACCAGCGCGACAATGGCCAGGAGTGCTGTGCTGGTCAGGGTGCACAGCAGGCGTTCGATTACTGCAAGTCCCAGGCCAAGGCCATGGGCTTGCTCGGACCGGGGCAGGTCCGCGTCAACAAGGCGGGGTGTCTCGATCGTTGCGCGGGTGGCCCCATTGCGGTCGTTTATCCCGAGGCAGTCTGGTACACCTACGTGGACCAGGCCGACCTCGACGAAATCCTCACCTCCCACCTGCGCGACGGCGTGGTGGTGGAGCGCCTGCGCACCCCGCCCACCGTAGGCCGCTGAAAGCGGGGAGCTTCCCCTGAACGCACAAACCGAAACCCTGTGGGTTGATGGTCCGGCCGGCAGGCTTGAGGTGGCCATTGACCGGCCTGCAGTGGCGCCTGGCACCCCGGGGGCCGTGCCGACGGTGGTCGTGTCGCACCCGCACCCGCTGTTTGGCGGCACGCTCACCAACAAGGTGGTGCAGACGCTGGCGCGCGCCTTCGTGCAGTGCGGGTACACCGCCGTGCGCTACAACTTCCGTGGTGTAGGCCAGAGCGCGGGCAGCTACGACGAAGGCCGCGGTGAGCTGGAAGACCTGCTGGCCGTCGTTGGGCACCTGGCCCCTGCCGGCCCGCTGGCGCTGGCGGGCTTTTCCTTCGGCGCTTTTGTCACCACCCACGGCACCGCCGAATTACTGCGGGCAGGCCGCACACCCGTGGCGCAGGTGCTGGTGGGGCTGGCGGCCAGCCGGTTTGCCTGTGCGCCGGTGCAAGCGGAACTTCACCCCCGCACGCTGGTCGTTCACGGAGAACAGGACGACACAGTGCCTCTGTCTGCCGTTCTGGACTGGGCCCGCCCCCAGACGCTTCCCGTGCTGGTGGTGCCTGGCGTGGAGCATTTTTTTCACGGACAGTTACCTTTGTTGCGCCAGTGGGTGGTGCGCCACCTCGCCAGCCTGCCTCCTGCGGGTTAGGCTTCTGCCACAAGGCCCCCGCATTGGGCCTGGCCCCATGGCTGTCTCTTTTTTGTTTTCCCTTTCCCAGGATCCCGTTTTGTTCATGACCCGCTCTCTCATTTCGACCCTGAGCCTGCCGCACCAGGCAGCCAGCCACCCGCTGTGGCAACGTGCCCGCGCAGTGGTGTGCACGCTGCTGCTGGCCCTTGCCGCCGTGCTTCTGGCTGGCCAGCCAGCGCTGGCACAAACTCCGCAGCCGCCCGAAGTGGCGGCCCGCGCCTTCCTGCTCTATGACGTGACCACCCAGCAGGTGCTGGCCGCCAAAGACCCGGACATGCCGGTGGAGCCGGCCTCGCTCACCAAGCTCATGACCGCCTACATCGCGTTCGACGCTCTGCGCAGCAAGCGCATCACGCTGGAGCAGACGTTTCCGGTGAGCGAACGCGCCTGGAAAATGCCTGGTTCGCGCATGTTCATCGAGCCGCGCATGCAGGTGCCGGTGGAGGACCTCCTCAAGGGCATGATCGTGCAGTCGGGCAACGACGCCACTGTGGCGCTGGCGGAAGGCGTGGCCGGCTCCGTGGAGCGTTTTGTAGAACTCATGAACCAGCAGGCGCGCGCCCTGGGCATGAACAACACCACCTACAGAAACCCTGAAGGCCTCACCGCCGACGGCCACACCACCACCGCCCGCGACCTGTCCATTCTGGCCACCCGCCTCATGCGGGACTTTCCGGAGTGGGTGCCGTACTACGCCATCCAGCGCTACCGCTACCCGGGTACGCCCCAGGCCAACGACACCAACCGCAACATGCTGCTGTTCCGCGACCCCACGGTCGACGGCCTGAAAACCGGCTACACCGAAGCGGCGGGCTACTGCCTGGTGGCCACGGCCCGGCGCAATTTCCCGTCGCTGGGTGAGGGCAAGGCGGGGGAGCGGCGCCTCATCAGCATCGTGCTGGGTGCCGCCAGCGAGAACGCCCGCGCTGCCGAGAGCCAGAAACTGCTGAACTGGGGCTTTTCCGCCTTCGAGGCAGTTCGGCTCTTTGCTCCCGAACAGGCCGTAGTGACGCCAGCCGTGTGGAAAGGCAAGAGCCCCCAGGTGGGCCTGGGCCGCCCCGACGGGGTGGTGGTGACGGTGCCTGCTGGCGAAGGGAGCCGCCTGAAAACCGAAGTGCTGCGTACCGACCCGCTGGTGGCGCCGCTGCAGAAAGGCCAGCCGCTGGGCACCCTGCGGGTGACCACGGCCACGGGTGCACCGGTGGCCGAGTTGCCGCTCTTTGTACTGGAAACCGTGCCCGAGGCCGGCATCCTGGGCCGTGCCTGGGATGCCATCCGGCTCTGGATTCAGTGAGCGGGTGGCCCTGCGGGCTTTTTCACCACGCCACGGCCCTGCCAGCCCGGCATCGCCTTGCGCAGGGCCAGCCACCGTGCTACATTAGAGGGCTTTTCGGGAAATCCCGGAAGGCTTTTTTGTTTTCAATTCAAAACGTTTAGGGACGTTTAGGAACACGTAGGACCACGTTTATGCCAACCATCAACCAACTCGTGCGTCACGGGCGGACGGTCGAGAAGATCAAGTCCAAGAGCCCGGCGATGGAGAACAGCCCACAGCGCCGCGGCGTGTGCACCCGTGTGTACACCACGACGCCCAAGAAGCCGAACTCCGCGTTGCGCAAGGTCGCCAAGGTGCGCCTGACCAACGGCTTCGAAGTCATTTCCTACATCGGCGGTGAAGGCCACAACCTGCAAGAGCACAGCGTCGTGCTGGTGCGCGGCGGTCGTGTGAAAGACCTGCCCGGTGTGCGTTACCACATCGTGCGTGGTTCGCTCGACCTGCAAGGCGTGAAAGACCGCAAGCAGTCGCGCTCCAAGTACGGCGCCAAGCGCCCCAAGAAGGCCTGATCTCCAGGTTTTCGGTTCCCAGAGTTTCCGGCTGGTCATGAACCAGTCAAAAAAAGGTGCTCGAATGCCCTGGCAGGTGTTCTGAGCGTAGTGACCACTAACGCACATGGTGTGCGCGGGTCGAGTAAGTGAGAGTTTTGCATGGCTCTCGCGGTGCAGCCTCAGGGCGCACCAACTGAAGCAAGAGGTGAAAAAATGCCACGTCGTCGCGAAGTCCCTAAACGTGAAATCCTGCCGGATCCCAAGTTCGGCAACGTCGATCTGTCCAAGTTCATGAACGTGATCATGGAAGGCGGCAAGAAAGCAGTGGCCGAGCGCATCATCTACGGTGCGCTCGAGCAGATCGAGAAGAAGACCGGCAAGGATCCGCTGGAAACCTTCACCACTGCACTGAACAACGTCAAGCCTGTGGTGGAAGTGAAATCCCGCCGCGTGGGTGGTGCCAACTACCAGGTGCCGGTGGAAGTCCGCCCGGTCCGCCGTCTGGCCCTGTCCATGCGCTGGATCAAGATGGCCGCCCGCAAGCGCAGCGAGAAGTCCATGGCGCTGCGCCTGGCCAACGAGCTGATCGAGGCCACCGAAGGCCGTGGCGGCGCCATGAAGCGCCGCGATGAAGTGCACCGCATGGCCGAAGCCAACAAGGCTTTCAGCCACTTCCGCTTCTAAACCTGGCGCAAGCCCCCGGCCCAGAGCCCGCTGCACCCCACAAAGGGGCCGCGGGCTCGGCCAATTGGAACTCGGGCGCTCTGCCGGAACCCTGGCAGGCCCCTTCACCCCGGAGAATTTTCATGTCACGCACCACGCCCCTTGAGCGTTACCGCAACATCGGTATTTCGGCCCACATCGACGCCGGCAAGACCACCACCACCGAACGCATCCTGTTCTACACCGGTGTGAACCACAAGATCGGTGAGGTGCACGACGGCGCCGCCACCATGGACTGGATGGAGCAGGAGCAGGAGCGTGGCATCACCATCACTTCGGCGGCCACCACCTGTTTCTGGAAGGGCATGGACCTGTCTTTCCCCGAGCACCGCATCAACATCATCGACACCCCGGGCCACGTGGACTTCACCATCGAGGTGGAGCGTTCCATGCGCGTGCTCGACGGCGCCTGCATGGTGTACTGTGCCGTGGGCGGCGTGCAGCCCCAGTCGGAAACCGTGTGGCGCCAGGCCAACAAGTACCGCGTGCCCCGTCTGGCCTTCGTGAACAAGATGGACCGCACCGGCGCCAACTTCTTCAAGGTCTATGACCAGATGCGCCTGCGCCTGAAGGCCAACCCCGTGCCCATCGTCATCCCCATCGGCTCCGAAGAGAACTTCAAGGGCGTGGTGGACCTGCGCAAGATGAAAGCCATCATCTGGGACGAAGCTTCCCAGGGCATGAAGTTCACCTTCGAAGACATTCCGGCCGAACTGCAGGCCAGCGCCGAAGAGTGGCGCGAGAAGATGGTCGAGTCCGCCGCCGAGGCCAACGAAGACCTGATGAACAAGTACCTCGAGACCGGCGAGCTGTCCGAAGAGGAAATCACCTTCGGTCTGCGCACCCGCACCATTGCTGGCGAAATCCAGCCCATGCTGTGTGGTACCGCGTTCAAGAACAAGGGCGTGCAGCGCATGCTCGACGCCGTGATCGAGCTGATGCCTTCTCCGGTGGATATCCCCCCGGTGGGCGGCACCGGCGAAGACGAGCAGCCGACCAGCCGCAAGGCCACGGACGACGAGAAGCTCTCTGCCCTGGCGTTCAAGCTCATGACCGACCCCTACGTGGGCCAGCTGACCTTCGTGCGTGTGTATTCCGGCGTGCTCAAGAAGGGCGACACCGTGTACAACCCGGTGAAGGGCCGCAAGGAGCGTATTGGCCGTATCGTGCAGATGCACGCCAACAACCGCCAGGAAGTGGAAGAAATCCGCGCCGGTGACATCGCCGCCTGCGTGGGCTTGAAAGACGTGACCACCGGCGAAACCCTGTGCGATCCGTCTGCCGTCATCACGCTGGAGCGCATGGTGTTCCCCGAGCCTGTGATTGCACAGGCCGTGGAGCCCAAGTCCAAGGCCGACCAGGAAAAGATGGGCATTGCCCTGAACCGCCTGGCTTCCGAAGACCCCTCGCTGCGTGTGCGCACCGACGAAGAATCCGGCCAGACCATCATCGCCGGCATGGGCGAGCTGCACCTCGAAATCATCGTGGACCGCATGAAGCGGGAATTCGGTGTGGAAGCCAACGTGGGCAAGCCCCAGGTGGCCTACCGCGAAACCATCCGTGGCACCGTGGACGAAGCCGAAGGCAAGTTCGTGCGCCAGTCCGGTGGTAAGGGCCAGTACGGCCACGTGGTGTTCAAGATCGAACCCAACGAAGCCGGCAAGGGCTTCGAGTTTGTCGACGCCATCAAGGGCGGTGTGGTGCCGCGCGAATACATTCCCGCGGTGGAAAAGGGCGTGATCGAAGCCCTGAACACGGGCGTGCTGGCCGGCTACCCGGTGGTGGACGTGAAAGTCACGCTGCACTTCGGTTCCTACCACGACGTGGACTCCTCCGAGCAGGCCTTCAAGATGGCCGCCATCTTTGGTTTCAAGGAGGGCTGCAAGAAGGCGCAACCCGTCATCCTTGAGCCCATGATGGCCGTGGAAGTGGAGACCCCGGAAGACTACGCCGGCAACGTGATGGGCGACCTGTCCAGCCGTCGCGGCATGGTGCAGGGCATGGAAGACATGGTTGGTGGCGGTAAGGCCATCAAGGCCGAAGTGCCCCTGTCCGAAATGTTCGGCTACTCCACCACCCTGCGCTCCATGTCGCAAGGCCGCGCCACCTACACGATGGAATTCAAGCACTACAGCGAAGCACCTCGCAACGTGTCCGAAGCCATCATGTCGGCCCGCGCCAAGTAATCACAGGCCGCACGGACCTTTCATTCCCAGTCTGCGACCGCACGCCAGCAGGTGCCCGTGCCTGTTGATCCCGCAGTGCGGTGCAGACGTAAAACCCTGACACGGGCATGTTCTTTTCAAGGAAACTGAAAAATGGCAAAAGAGAAATTTGAGCGGACCAAGCCGCACGTGAACGTGGGCACGATTGGTCACGTGGACCACGGCAAGACGACGCTGACGGCGGC
>JALOSG010000070.1 GCA_025458665.1 Serpentinimonas sp. | reverse complement strand
CTGCGGGCGCTGTTGCTACCAAGTCCTGGTGAGCAGCACACCTTCGGGCTGGTCATGGTGGCCGAGTTTTTCCGCCGTGCTGGCTGGGATGTGGCCGGGGGGCCCTGGGAGGCCGGCGCTGACCCGATAGTCATGGTGCGGCGCGAGTGGTTCGATATCGTCGGTTTTTCCCTGGCCGGCCACTTGCATCTGGAAGAGTTGGCGCAAACGATCAGGAATGTCAGATCTTCATCGGTCAACCCCAAGCTTCGCGTGCTGGTCGGTGGACCGGTCTTCAACAGCAATCCCGAATTTGCAGACGCCCTCCACGCCGATCTCATCACTACGGACGGCAGCAAAGCCCCCGAACTGGCGGAATTGCTGGTGGGTCGCCCGGCAGCACCTCCCCGGTAACGTAACATAAGCGGCAGCGCATTTTCTATGGCCGGAACCACACAATGAACTCAGAAACTCAGGAACAGCATGGCGGTGGCTTCGGCCGCCCCGAGCGGTTTCTGGCAGGACTTGATGGTGAGCTCGCAGGAAAGCTGATTGCGGCAGCTGCCGATGTGGTCCTGATCGTCGATGAGGACGGCGTGATCCAGGATATGGCCTTCGGCAGCGAAGAACTGCAGGGCCACGGATACCAGGGCTGGCTGGGCAAGCCCTGGCAGGACACCGTGACGGTAGAGAGCCAGCCCAAGGTGCTGGAAATGCTTCGCACGATGCGCGAGGGCACCGCTTCGGTGCGTTGGCGGCATGTGAACCACCCCACCGCCGACGGCGCCGACCTGCCCCTGTCCTATTCGCTGGTTCCCTTCAGAAGGTCCGAAGGAGCCCCACCGGCCGATGCCGACCCGCGCCGCCACGCAGTGGCGTTTGGGCGCGACCTGCGCTCCCAGGTCACCTTGCAGCAGCGGTTGGTGAGCGCCCAGGTCTCCATGGAGCGGGATTACTGGCGTCTTCGCCACGTGGAAACCCGCTACCGGCTGCTGTTCCAGCAGTCCTCGGAGGCGGTGCTCATCATGAATGCCGAGACCGAGCGGCTGGAGGAGGCCAACCCCGCCGCCTACAAGTTGCTGGGCGACCGGCCGCGGCGTTCCAACTGGCAGCTCTCGGAAAGCCTGCAGGAGGCCAGCCGCGCCGATGTGCAAGACCTGTTTGCGCGCCTGCGCACCAACGGCCGTGCCGACCCGGTGAACGTGCGTCTGCTGGAGCACGACCAGCCGGTGCAGTTGGTGGCCTCCATGTTCCGGCAGGAAAACGCCTCGCATTTTCTGGTGCGTCTCACTCCTCCGGAGCTCAGCGCCGAGAGCGCCGATGCGCGGGGTAGCCAGCTGATGCGTATCATGGAAATGGCACCCGATGGGTTTGTCATCACCGATCTGGAGGGCCGCATCATCGCGGCCAACCGCACTTTCCTCGATCTGGCACAGTTGCCGAACGAAGAAATGGCCCGTGGCGAACTCATTGACCGCTGGCTGGGCCGCGCTGGTGTCGACCTCAGCGTGCTGTTGTCCAACCTGCGCCAGCATGGTGTGGTGCGCCTGTATGCCACCCGCTTGCGCGGCGACTACGGGTCCACCGCTGAAGTGGAGATCTCGGCAGTGTCTGTGGTGTCGGGCGATGCGCCCTGCCTGGGCTTCACCATCCGCGACATTGGGCGCAGGCTGGAGGGCGAGGCCAAGCTGGGCAAGGACTTGCCGCGTTCTGCCGGCCAGATGACCGACCTGGTGGGCCGGGTGCCCTTGCGCGATATCGTGCGCGAGACCACCGACCTGATCGAGCAGTTGTGCATAGAGGCGGCGCTGGAACTGACCAATGACAACAGGGTGTCGGCGGCAGAAATGCTGGGGCTCTCGCGCCAGAGCCTGTATGTGAAGTTGCGCCGCTTCGGTATCGGCGATCTCGGTTCCGACGCCCCGAACAGCTGATTTCCCGCCTTACCTGTCCTCTGCAAGCCCCTACTGCCGCGCCCGCAACTCTGCTTCGCTGATACCGAGCAGGTGGGCTGCGCCAAAGACCCCATCGGTGGAGCGTTCGAGCGCCAGCCTGATGAACTGGCGCTCCAGCACCAGGGCCGCCTGCCGGAGCAACTCGGGCAGCGGCGCCTCTCCAATCTGGCGCGACAGCTGGGCCGTCAGATCGGCCAGTACCGCTTGCAGTTCTGTGGCCAGTTCTGTGTCCCGGCCGGCGCTCGGCAGCGGCCGGATAGTGAAGCCTATGCAGTCGTCCTCGCCATTGCTCAGCTGAGCCGCGCTCAGTTCCACCGGGCTCAACTGAGCATCGGCCGATAAGACCCGGGAGCTCTGGCGCCTGGCCACGCCCCGGGAGCGGACCTGTTCCAGCACCTCGCCAAACTGTGTGTCGCCCACGCCTACCCAGTCTTGCAGAGGGCGGCCACGTACCTCGATTTCTGTGGACACTCGGATCAGCTGCAGGAAGGCCGGGTTGGCCACCAGAATGGCGCCCGCGGTATCGGTCACCACCACGCCGTCGTGGCTGCTGTCCACCAGCCGGGCCAGCGTGGCGTTGATTTCGCTGGCGCGCCCCGGCAGTTCGGCGCGCCGAACCCGCAGCAGCAAGCGGGGTGCGGTGTCGCCGTCAAAGGGGATCGCCGTCACGTTCGCTGCCGCCATTTTGCCCAGCAGTTGCAACCTTGCGTCGGCAGGGGCCGCGCTGCTCTGGGCACGTTCCAGCAGGGCCTTCAGGGCCGCGCGGGAATCGCGCTCGAAGCCGAAGGTGGCATCGCGCCCCTGCAACTGCTCCACGGGCAGTTCGAACAAGTCGGCGGCCGCCTGGTTGGCTTCCAGAATATGCCGGCTGGCGGCATCCACCAGCAGCACCGCGTCGGTGGCTACCTGGAACAACAGGCGGTAGCGGGCTTCGGCTTGCCGGGCGCGCCAGTAGCCTTGCTCCATCTGCTGGCGCGCCAGCAGGTAGCGTTGTTGCATGGCGGTAATGGCAGCCAGATCGCGCCCCACCACCAGGATTGGGCCACTATGGCCCAACCGCAGTGCGGTGTAGGCCATGGCCACGCTCTGACCATCGGGCCCTGGGTGGTTCACCTCGCGGCGCTTGGCTAGGCCACACTGTTTCACTTCCTGCAGGGTCTGCAGGACTTTGTCGCGGCAGGAGGGCAGCACGGTATCCGCCCAAAGCCGGCCTGTCCATATGGTGGGGTCGGGCTCCAGCGCGGCGTGCCCGGCCTGGGCCACGGAGCACACCCGTCCCGCGTCGTCCAGCACCAACGCAATGTCGCTGGCCAAGGTGACGAAGGTTTGGGCCAATTCGGGGGCCCAGGGGGATAGGCCGCTCAAATCGGGTGGCACACGGTGCGTGTCGCTCATGCAGGCTCCCGCACGGCCGATGGCTGACAGAGTGTCAATCTAGTCGTACAAGCATAGTGTAATATTTAATTGACACTTGTTGCACCCCGGTGGGAGAATGAATTTCATGACCCGCGCGCCTTCACTCTCTGCCGTGGCAGAACTGTTCAAGCCCATCACCTGGTTTCCGCCCATGTGGGCCTTTGCCTGTGGTGTCGTGGCTTCTGGCGTGGCGCTGCAAAGCAACTGGTTGCTCGCCGTGGTGGGCATACTGCTGGCCGGCCCGCTGGTGTGTGCCACCAGCCAGGCCGTGAACGACTGGTACGACCGGCATGTGGACGCCATCAATGAGCCCCAACGGCCTATTCCTTCTGGTCGCATACCGGGGCACTGGGGTCTGTATCTGGCCATTGCCTGGACGCTGCTGTCGCTGCTGGTGGGTATGGCGCTGGGTCCGTGGGGTTTCGGGGCCACTGTGGTGGCACTGATTCTGGCCTGGGCCTACAGCGCCCCGCCCATACGCCTGAAAGAAAACGGCTGGTGGGGCAATGCGGCGTGTGGCATCAGTTACGAGGGCATTGCCTGGGTCACCGGTGCGGCGGTCATGGCCGGTGGGCTCATGCCCGATGGCCGGTCTTTGGCCCTGGCGGCGCTGTACAGCCTGGGCACCCACGGCATCATGACGCTGAACGATTTCAAAGCGATTGAGGGCGACCGGCAGATGGGCGTACGTTCCCTGCCGGTGCAACTGGGCGTTCAGCGTGCCGGGCAGGTGGCCTGCTGGGTCATGGGCGTACCCCAGGTGGGCGTGATTGTGCTGCTGTTCCTGTGGGGCCAGCCCTGGCATGCGCTGGCGGTGCTGGGCCTGCTGGGTGTGCAACTGCTCATGATGCGCCGTTTCCTCGCCAATGTGCGGGGCCGGGCGCTCTGGTACAGCGGCTTCGGCGTGCCCTTGTTCGTGGCCGGCATGATGGTGAGCGCCTGGGCGCTGCGCTCTCTGGTCATGGCCGACAGCGCACCCATGGTTATGCCGTCACTGACGTTTTTCGGCACTGCTTCGGGGTGGCTGGCATGAGCCGCGTCGCGGCTCCTTTTGGCTGGCTCAGCGTGGCACGCATGGGGCTGGTGCAGGCCGCCCTGGGTGCGGTGGTGGTGCTGACCACCAGCACGCTCAACCGTGTCATGGTGGTGGAACTGGCCTTGCCGGCTTTGCTGCCAGGCATTCTGGTAGCGCTGCACTACCTGGTGCAGGTGGCGCGCCCGCGCATGGGTTATGGCTCGGATGTGGGCGGCCGGCGCACCCCCTGGATCGTGGGCGGCATGGTGGTACTGGCGCTGGGTGGTGTCTGCGCCGCCTTGTCCACCGTTGCCATGGAAACCCACCGCAGTGCCGGCATTCTCGGTGCTGTGCTGTCCTTCATGGTTATCGGCCTGGGCGTGAGCGCCAGTGGCACCTCGCTCTTGGTCATGCTGGCCAAACGCGTGCCCGAGGCGCGCCGCGCAGGCGCTGCCACCATGGTCTGGGTCATGATGATTGCCGGCTTTGCCATCACCGCGGGTGTGGCTGGGCACTGGCTGGACCCGTATTCTCCCTCCCGGCTGGTGCTGGTGACCGCAGTGGTGTGCGGGTTGGCGGTTTTGCTCACGGTGGTGGCGCTGCATGGACTGGAAGGTCCGGTGGGTACAGCAGACGCTTCTTGTGCCGGTAACGCCACGGCCACGCCAGAGCCTGCCCCGCAAGCCAAGCCCACCTTCCGCGAAGCCCTGACCCAGGTCTGGGCCGAGCCCGTGGCGCGGCGATTCACCATCTTCGTGTTCGTGTCCATGCTGGCGTACAGCGCGCAGGACCTGATCCTCGAGCCCTTTGCCGGGCAGGTGTTTGCCTACACCCCGGGTGAATCCACCCAGCTATCTGGCGTGCAGCATGGCGGCGTTTTGCTGGGCATGTTGCTGGTGGCTGCAGCAGGTGCCGTGGCGGCGCGCTGGGGCGCTCGCCACCCTGCGCTGGCAGCGTTGGGCTCCCTGCGCGGCTGGACCATTGGCGGCTGTGTCGCCTCCGCGGTGGCGCTGCTCGGCCTGACCGGGGCCGGGCTGGCCGGCGAGGGCTGGTGGCTCAAGGCCAATGTGTTCGTGTTGGGCGTGGCCAACGGCGCGTTCTCCATCGGTGCCATCGGTTCCATGATGCGGCTGGCCAGTGAAGGCCGCCACGCCCGCGAAGGCGTGCGCATGGGCCTCTGGGGCGCCGCGCAGGCCATCGCGTTTGGCGTGGGCGGCCTGCTGGGTACTGGCGCCAGCGACCTGGCCCGCTGGCTGATTGCCGATTCGGGCACCGCGTATTCCACCGTCTTTGGCTTCGAGGCCTGCATGTTCGCGCTGTCCGCCGTGCTGGCGTGGCAGCTTGGCCGCCCCGCAGCAGTCGCGCGCTCGGCGGCTGCACATTCTCACCCACGTCCGGAGCGATCCGGGGTTGGCGACACCTTGGTCGTCCAGGTACACACCAGAGGTTGACCATGTCCGCACGTTCCAACGATATCTCCATCGACAGTCCGGTACGCAGTACCCAAGGCACTGCCCACGGCGCCAGCAATACCTCACCCGAGCAGACCGAGATGTTCGACGTGGTGGTGGTAGGCGGGGGCCCTTCGGGTGCCACCGCCGCCGAGCATCTGGCGCGCCAGGGCCATTCGGTGCTGCTGCTGGACCGTGCAGGGCGCATCAAGCCGTGCGGCGGCGCCATTCCACCGCGTCTCATCAAAGACTTTCATATCCCCGACCACCTGCTGGTAGCGCGCGCTACGTCCGCCCGCATGATTTCACCCAGCCGCAACCGGGTGGACATCCCCATCGACAACGGTTTCGTGGGCATGGTGGACCGGCAGGACTTCGACGAATGGCTGCGCCAGCGGGCCGTCTTGCACGGCGCCATTCGCCGCACGGGCACCTTCGAGCGGCTTTCCCGCGACGAGGACGGCACGGCCGTGGTCCATTACCAGCGCCGCGAGCACGAACACCGCAGCGAAGGTGTGCCCGCCCGCGTGCGTGCCCGCATGGTGGTGGGTGCCGATGGAGCGCGCTCCGAAGTGGCACGCCAGGCCGTGCCCGGCGCCGAGCGCACCAAGTACGTGTTTGCGTACCACGAGATTGTGCGCAAGCCCGCTTCGCCCCCGCCCGGCTACGACGGCAGCCGCTGCGATGTGGTGTACGACGGCGTCATGTCGCCCGACTTTTACGGCTGGGTGTTCCCGCACGGCGACACGCTGAGCATAGGCACCGGAAGCGCCGACAAAGGTTTTTCCCTGCGCGGCGCGGTGGACAAGCTGCGCCGCGAAGCGGGCCTGGCCGATACCGAAACCTTGCGCCGCGAGGGTGCGCCCATTCCCATGAAACCGCTGCCGCGCTGGGACAACGGCCGAGACGTGGTACTGGCCGGAGACGCCGCCGGCGTGGTGGCCCCGGCATCGGGGGAAGGCATTTACTACGCCATGGCAGGCGGGCAACTGGCCGCCGAGGCCGCCCATGAATGTCTTTCCACTGGCAACCCCAAGGCACTGAAGCTGGCCCGCAAACGCTTCATGAAAGCCCACGGCACGGTGTTCTGGGTGCTGGGTGTCATGCAGGCCTTCTGGTACTCCAACGACCGCCGTCGCGAGCGCTTCGTGAAAATCTGTGAAGACCGCGATGTGCAGCAACTCACCTTCGAGTCTTACATGAACAAGGAGCTGACGCGCAAAAAGCCCATGGCCCACGTGCGCATCTTCTTCAAGGACATGGCTCACCTGCTGGGTCTTGCGAGGGTATGAGGCGCGTCAGCGCGCTCAAGCCCGTTCTCGTGGCCGCTTCAGCGGCGCTGTTTGTGGCCGTGCTGGGCGGCCTCATGACAGACATTGGCGACTGGTACCTGGCCCTCAGCCAGCCCGCCTGGAAGCCGCCTGACTGGGCCTTTGGCCCTGCATGGACACTCATATTCGCGCTTGCCGCCTACTCAGGGGTAGAGGGCTGGCGTGCAGCACCCGACCAGGCCAGCCGGGAGTGGCTGATTGGGCTGTTCGCCCTTAATGGTTTCCTCAATGTGCTGTGGAGCTTGCTGTTCTTCCGCTTGCAGCGCCCCGACTGGGCGCTCTACGAGGTGGGGTTCCTCTGGCTTTCGGTGCTGTTGCTCATGGTGGTGCTGCGCCGTTACTCCCGCAAAGCCAGCTGGCTGCTGTTGCCTTATCTGATCTGGATAGCCTTTGCGGCAGCGCTGAACGCGGCCACGGTGTCCTTGAACGGGCCCTTCGGTTGAATCGGGTCATGGACGAAGCCTGGCTCCTCTGGGTGGTGTATGCGGCCATCGGTATCACCGGGCTGGAGGTCCTGTGGCTGCTGCGCACACGCAGCCGCTGGGCCATAGCGGCCAACGTGCTGGCTGGCCTGTGCCTGATGCTGGCGCTTCAGAATGCCCTGACCCACGGCCCAGCGTGGGTGGTGCTGTGGTGGTTGAGCCTCTCTGGGGTGGCCCACCTGGCGTATTTGCGGACAGCACTGGGTGCTGCACCGGGCCGCCACTGAACGACAACGCCGGCCTGGGCGTAAAGCCTGGACCGGCGTTGCGTTGTGTGCCATGGTGGGCTGAAACCCAACCCCGGCGCCACTTGGGCAGTGCCCAATCCCGCGGGTTCAGCCCGCTTTCTTCACCCAGGCAGAGCACCAGCCCGGGCCTGCCACCTGCTTGCCCGCGAACAGCGGACAGCCGCCTGCTGCATCGGTGGGCTTGCCTGCGAACAACTGGCAGTTGGTGCACTTCTGGTCGTTGGTGTGCTTGGGGTACTTGGCTTTGTCCACCTTGGTGGTGTCGGCCTTGTAGCCCAGGGCCACGGCCTGGGCGGATTTTTCGTCCACCAGACCGCCCGCCTGCGCCATGGCCGAACCGGCCAGCAGCACCGAGCCGGTGGCGGCGACTTGCTTGAAGAAAATCCGACGTGTGGAATCTGACATGGTTGTGCCTCGTGGTGTTGTTAGGGTTTGCAGGCTATCACGGCAGCAGGCTCCGCGGGGGGCCACAGAGCGACCTTTACCAAATCGGTCGGTCTTTTACGCCCTCGAACACACGGTTACAAACTGGCGCCTGTCAGCCCACCAGGGCGCGCCGGTCTATCTCCAGCCGGTGGATGTAACGCTGGATCGCCGCCTCGGTGGCGCTGGGAAGCGCCACGAAAGCGCAGCCCATCCGGCGACTCACGGTCCCCTGGCGCAGGGTGGTCTGGAAGACGTGCTGTACACGGAGGTCAAAGCCCAGGCGGCCCTCCCCTGGGAGGTCCATATGGCAACCCTGAAACAACAATCCCGTGCTCGGTGGCACCGCAAGGCCCAGCGGCTCAAGAAGGCATATGCCTCCGAGGGAAATGTCCACCAATTGTGCCACCAGGGGACGGCCGGAGGCGCTGGGTCCCTGTGTGCCGGTTGGAGCAGGCAACTGGCAGAACACCGGCTCACCCAGGGGTACCGGGACCCGGAAGAACTCACGGCGCTGCAACTTGTGCAGCCTTGCAGGCAACCGGGCCAGCAGAGCGGGGCCACCGTCGAAGCTACCCGCCACCATGCCGCCGAGTTCGCATTTCAGGTCCACCCGGTCGAGGCTGCCGGTCAGCCAGACCTTCGGGGCCACAACCAGACGGGCATTGAGTGATGCGTCCACCGCCACATCCAGCACCAGCGTGCCGTCGGAGCGCATATCCAGCACCAGGGACACCTGGAACTGCTCGGCGGACGCCCACAGCGTGACCTTCTCAGACCGTTTGGCCAACTGCCGGAAGATCTGTCTGATTTCGGCGGAAGAGTGTATCCAGTAGGGGCTTTCGGCTGGGGGCAGGGATAGTGCGTCCATGGTGGGTGGATACGCTTCAGGGTGTTGGGGTGTCCGATCAGCGCTCGGCTCCACCTTCGCTGGAAGGGCCGTCGGTGTGATCCGGGGTGGCGCCTGAAGGAGTCTCTGCGGTGTCTTCCTCGGTGTGGCCAGGGCGGCTCAATGTGGAGCTGGCGCCCTTGCCGGCGCGTGCCTGGCGCACGGCGGCCTTGTCTCCCGCCGATGCGAACTTGCTGTACTTGCCCAGCACCGCGGCCAGCTGGCCGTAAATGCGCGGGTTGCCGGCCAGGCATTCGCGCTGTTCCAGGAACTCGGCCTCGCCGGTCAGGTTGCCAATCAGGCCACCGGCCTCGGTCACCAGCAGGGAGCCTGCGGCCACGTCCCAGGGGCTCAGACCGGTTTCGAAAAAGCCATCGGTGAAGCCAGCGGCCAGGTAAGCCAGATCGAGGGCGGCAGAACCCGGGCGGCGCACACCAGCGACGCGCGGCATCACGTCGGCAAACATCTGCAGGTAGGTCTGGAACTGGTCACCGGGGCGGAAGGGAAAGCCGGTGCTGATGAGGCATTCGCGCAGGGTGGTGCGCTTGGCGACGCGGATGCGCCGGTCGTTCAGGTAGGCGCCGCGGCCGCGCGTGGCGCAGAACAGGTCGTTGCGGGTGGGGTCGTAAATCACCGCCTGTTCCATCTTGCCGTCCACCATGAGCGCAATGCTCACGCAGTACACCGGGAAGCCGTGGATGAAGTTGGTGGTGCCATCGAGCGGGTCGATGATCCAGACGAACTTCTTGCCGGGCCCGCGCCCGGTCTGGCGGCCCGATTCTTCTGCCCAGATGCCGTGGTCGGGGTAGGCGGCGTGCAGGGTTTCGATGATGGCGGCTTCGGCGGCCTGGTCGATCTCGGTGACGAAATCGTTGGTTTGCTTGACCGATACCCGCACCGACTCCACGTCGAGCGCCGCGCGGTTGATGATGGTGCCGGCGGCACGGGCGGCCTTGATGGCCACGTTGAGCATGGGGTGGAGGTGTGCGGAGGTCATAGCTTGTAGGAAGAACGGCGGAGGAGCCACGCGATGGTGGCGGTGCAGGTGCGGTCCGCCCCAGCCGTGGCAGCCTGTGGCAGCCCGGTAAAGCGACAATATGGGCATTTTAACGGGGCCGGTCTCCGGAGTTGTAGCCTTGCTCACACGATTCATCCTCATTGAGACCAGCCACGCGGGCAATGTGGGTGCCGTGGCACGGGCCATGAAGGTCATGGGGTTTGCCGATCTGGTGCTGGTGCGCCCGCGCTGGCCCGATGTGCTTGCCCTGGAAGAAACCGTGGCCCGGGCCAGCGGCGCCACCGATGTGCTGCAGCAGGCCCGGGTGGTGGACACCCTGGAGGAGGCGCTGGAAGGCGTGTCGCATCTGTGTGCCACGGCCATGACCCCGCGCGACTTCGGGCCGCCCACGTTCAGCCCGAGGGCATATTTTGCGCAGCAGATGCCGCAGTGGCAGGCCGCTGGTCTGGCCAGCACCGCCGGTGGCACGCTCCATGGTGCCGAAGCGCCAGCGGCGCCTCCCATGGGGGTGGCTTTCCTGTTTGGCTCCGAACGTTTTGGCATGCGCAACGAGGACGTGTACCGCTGCCACGTGGCGCTGAGCATTCCCACCGCCCCCGACTACGGTTCCCTGAACCTGGCCGCCGCCGTGCAGCTGATTGCCTACGAATGGCGGGAGGCGCTGGGTGGTTTTGGAGCGCCACACGCAGAGCCTGCGGTACCGGGAGTTGCCAGTCCCGCCGACGCCCAGGCCATTGCCGGCTTGCTGCAGCATTGGCAAGAAGCGCTGTTGGCCGTGGACTTCCTCGACCCCGCGGCCCCACGCAAGCTCATGCCACGCCTGAACCAGCTCATCAACCGCGCAGCGCCCAGCGCGGAGGAAGTCCATATCCTCAGAGGTGTTGCCCGCGCCATGCTGCAAACCGCCGCGCGCGCCAGGCGCTAGACTCTACGGCCCGGAGTGTTCCGAACCCCGCCCTCAGCCCTGCACGCATGTTCTCCCGCATCAAGACCGATATCGATTGCATCCTGGAGCGCGACCCAGCGGCGCGTTCACGCTGGGAGGTGCTGACCTGCTACCCGGGCCTGCATGCGGTGGTGCTGCACCGCATGGCGCACGCCTGCTGGAATGGTGGGTTCAAATGGCTGGGGCGCTACATATCGCACTGGAACCGCTGGCTCACCGGCATCGAAATCCACCCCGGTGCCAAGCTCGGCGAGCGGGTGTTCATCGACCACGGCATGGGCGTGGTGATTGGCGAAACCGCCGAAATAGGCGACGGTTGCACCATCTACCACGGTGTCACGCTGGGCGGCACCTCGCTGTACAAGGGCGAGAAGCGCCACCCCACGCTGGGCGCCAATGTGGTGGTGGGCGCGGGTGCCAAGGTGCTGGGCGGCTTCACGGTGGGCGACGGCGCGCGCGTGGGCAGCAACGCGGTGGTGACCAAACCAGTGCCTGCAGGGGCTACGGCGGTGGGCAACCCGGCGCGCATCATCGAGGCCGAAGCCGACATGAAGCGCGAAGCGGCGGCCTCCAAAATGGGCTTTTCCGCCTACGGCGTCACGCAGAACGACG
>JALOSG010000252.1 GCA_025458665.1 Serpentinimonas sp. | reverse complement strand
ACCGGGGCGTTGTGCGCAAAGTCGAAACGGGTGCGCTCGGCATTCACCAGCGAACCTTTTTGCTGCACGTGGTCGCCCAGCACTTCGCGCAGCGCTTTGTGCATGAGGTGGGTGACCGAGTGGTTGCGCATGGTGGCGGCGCGCTGGGTGGTGTTCACCTGCGCGGTCACGGTATCGCCCACCGCCAGCGTGCCCTGCTCCACTTCGCCGTGGTGGCCAAACACATCGGCCTTGATTTTTTGCGTGTCGCCCACGGCAAACCGGGCCGACGCCGTGGCCAGCCAGCCTTCGTCGCCCACCTGCCCGCCGCTTTCGGCGTAGAACGGGGTGGTGTCTAGCACCACCACGCCGCTCTGGCCGGCCTTCAGTTCGGCCACGGGCGTGCCTTCGGCGTACAGAGCCACCACCTTGGCAGGCTGCTCCAGCGTGTCGTATCCGGTGAAGGTGTTGGCCTCGCCGTGGTATTCCAGCGCGCGGTCCATCTTGAACTTGCCGGCCGCGCGGGCCTGGGTTTTCTGGCGCTCCATGGCCGCCTGGAAGCCCGCTTCGTCCACGCTCAGTCCGCGCTCTCGGCACACATCGGCCGACAAATCGAGCGGGAAACCGTAGGTGTCGTGCAGCTTGAAAGCCACCTCGCCGGGCAGCACCTGGGCGCCATCGGCCAGGGCCGATTCCAGGATTTCCATGCCCACTTCCAGCGTCTCGAAGAAGCGTTCTTCCTCGGCTTTCAGCACGTCGGTGATGCGTTGCGCCTGCGCAGCCAGCGCGGGGTAGGCCGCGCCCATGAGTTCCACCAGATCGGGCACCAGGCGGTGAAAGAAGGGCTCCTTCTTGCCCAGCTTGTAGCCGTGGCGTATGGCGCGGCGCACGATACGGCGCTGCACATAGCCGCGCCCTTCGTTGCCCGGAATCACACCATCGCTCACCAAAAACGCCGTGGCGCGGATGTGGTCGGCAATCACGCGCAGCGAGGGTTGCGTCAGGTCGGCGCAGCCGGTCTCGCGGGCCGCCGCCGCAATCAGGCGCTGGAACACATCGATCTCGTAGTTGCTGTGCACACCCTGCAGAATGGCAGCCAGGCGCTCCAGGCCCATACCGGTGTCCACACACGGGGCGGGCAGCGGCTTCACGGAACCATCGGGCTGCATGTCGAACTGCATGAACACGTTGTTCCAGATCTCGATGTAGCGGTCGCCATCGGCGTCGGGGCTGCCGGGCGGGCCGCCCCACACGTCCGGGCCGTGGTCGTAGAAGATTTCGCTGCACGGGCCGCAGGGGCCGGTGTCGGCCATCATCCAGAAGTTGTCGCTGGCGTACTTGGCGCCCTTGTTGTCGCCAATGCGCACCACGCGCTCGGGCGGCAGGCCAATTTCCTTGGTCCAGATGTCGTAGGCCTCGTCGTCGTCGATGTAGACCGTGGCCCAGAGCTTGTCGGCGGGGAGCTTGTACACCTCGGTGAGCAGTTCCCAGGCCCACTTCAGGCTCTCGCGCTTGAAGTAGTCGCCAAAGCTCCAGTTGCCCAGCATCTCGAAGAAGGTGTGGTGGCGCGCGGTGTAGCCCACGTTCTCCAGGTCGTTGTGCTTACCCCCGGCGCGCAGGCAGGCCTGCACCGACGCGGCGCGCACGTAGTTGCGCTTGTCGGTGCCCAGGAATACATCCTTGAACTGCACCATGCCCGAGTTGGTGAACATGAGCGTGGGGTCGTTGCCGGGCACCAGCGGGCTCGATGCCACCACGGTGTGGCCGCGCTGGGCAAAGAAGTCCAGGAAGGTTTGGCGGATTTCGGCCACGGTGGCCACAGGGGCAGCGCTGGCGGAAGAGGAAGCGGCGGCTTGGGTCATGGAATCCAGCTCGAAACAGGGGGTGGAGTGGGCGCTTTGCGGAGCACCGGGCGCACAACCTTCCATTTTAAGGCGCGCGCGGCCCCAGGGACCGGCGTGGCGTCATGCCGAGCTCAGTCCCTGCTCAGCCCCAGCCAGTAGCCAGCAGGCGGGTCAGTTCGCCAGCGGGCATGCCGCCTTGGGCGTAGCGGGCGTGCAACGCCGCACTGCGTGCCGCGTTCTGCCCGGCCCACAGCGGAGAAAACTCCCCGCTGCCCTGCGCTTCTGCATGGCTGCGCAGTGGCGCCATGTGGGTGGTGGCCAGCGGGAATGCGGGGGCGTGCTCGCACATGCCCACGCTGTGTCCGCCCAGTTCCCGCATGAAGCGGTTCACCACGCCGCGCGCCGGCCGGCCCGTGAACAGGTTGGTGAGCGCGGTTTCGTGCACGCCCGCGCCACACAGCGCCTCGCGGTGCAGTGGAAGGGTGGCGGATTCCGGGCACAGCAGGTAGGCCGTGCCCACCTGCACGCCATCGGCGCCCAGTGCGCGCGCGGCAGCCACACCCGAAGCATCGGCCACACCACCGGCCGCCACCACCGGCACCTGCAGCTGGTCCCGCAATTGCTGCACCAGCGCCAGCGTACCCACCTGGGTGCCCAGGTCGGTGCTCAGGAACATGCCACGGTGCCCACCCGCCTCCAGGCCCTGCGCAATGACCACATCGGCGCCGTGTTCCTGCAGCCACAAGCCTTCTTCCAGCGTGGTGGCGCTGGACATGATCTTGCTGCCCCAGCTTTTCAGGCGTGCCACCAGCGCCGGGCTGGGGAGCCCAAAGTGGAAGCTCAGTACCGGCGGCCGGAAGGGCTCCAGCAGGTCTGCCACTTCGGCGGTAAAGGGCGCGCGCGCGGCCACGGCAGGCCCGGTCGGCATGGGCAGCTGCATCTCGTCGTACAGAGGCGCCAGCAACTGCTGCCAGCGGGCTTCGCGCGCTGGCTCGAAGGGCGGCGGCGCGTGGCAGAAGAAGTTCACGTTGTAGGGGCCGCGCGCCTCGGTCTGCAGGCGCTTCAGTTCGGCCTGCAACGCGGCGGGCGCCAGTGTGGCCGCCGGGAGCGAGCCCAGCCCGCCGGCCGCGCACACGGCCAGCGCCAGGTCACTGCCCTGGGAGCCCGCCATGGGCGCCTGCACAATGGGCAGCGCCATACCCAACAGGCGGGTCAGCCGGTTGGGTGGGGTGGGTAGGTGGGGGACGGGCGAAGAAGGCAGGCTGCCGGTGGCGTCGGTCTGGTTCATGGCGCCATTGTGTACCGGCGCACACCCCCCGCCGCACCCCCCGCCGCCCACACCCCCACCTTGCGCTAAGCTTCTGGCATGC